>DAORNH010000039.1:14314-20311 GCA_035440865.1 Hyphomicrobiaceae bacterium
AGCGCGTCGGCGTTGGCGAGTTCGTCCGAGGTGAGGCCATTGCGCTCGCGGCCGAACAGGATACCGCAGCGCTGGCCCTCAGCGATGCGCCGACGCATCTCCTTGGCGGCTTCTTCGGGCGACAGCACGGGCTTCACGAGCTCGCGCTGGCGGGCTGTCGTGGCGCAAATCCAGTTGAGGGGACCCATACCCTCCTTGAGCGTCGATGCGACGACGGCGCCATCGACGATCGCGGAGGCGCCGGATGCGAGGATGCGCGCCTTCTCCGAAGGCCAGCCATCGCGTGGATTGATGACGATGAGTTCATCGAGGCCGAAATTCGCCATGGCTCGGGCGACCATGCCAACATTTGCCGCCATTTGCGGTTCCATCAGCACAATCGCTGGCGTGTCGCCGACATGCTCGATCGCCGCGACAAGCTCGCGGGCGCGACGGGGGCCATGCCGGAGCTTGCGCAGGACGCGGCGGGCGAGGAACCAGAACTCCTCGCCGCGCCAGCGGTCGGCGAGTGAATCGAGACTATCCTCCTCGCGTTGGATCGTGCCTCGCCCCGTGAGCGTGACAGATGTGTCGCGAAACGAGATGACCGAATGTCGATCGACAAAGGCATCGAACGTCTCGAGGCCGTCGCGGAGCGTGCGCATTCGGCAGGTCGAGCACCACGCCTTGTCGCGCTCGCAACGCTGCTCGGCGCAATAGGTGAGAACCGGCTCGAGGTCGTCCCGCGTGAGCGACGGCCAGCGCGCGAGTGCCCGGTCGACGCCCTGATCGTGGCAAACGCGCACGATCTCCGCGACCGATGCCTTGGCATCAGGGCAAACGGGTTCAGCACCCGCCGATCCCTCCCGATCGACTGAGATCGCCACGCGAGGCTCCGCTTGCCGTCAAACGATGCCGTCGGGACCGAGAAGCGCCTCGCGGAATCGGTTCTTGCCCCACACGGCATCATAGGGAAGCTTCACGCGGCCGGGCTTCTCGGCTTTCACCTTGATCACGTGGATCGAGGGGCCCGTGCCGGTGGTGATCGCTGTCACCGCACGCTCGAGCTCGGTCGTTGTGCGCACCGTTGCCGCAACCAGAAAGCCGGCGCCCTTCGCCATCATGGCGATGTCGATGCCGAACGAGGTGTGCGACATCTGCAGCCCGGTTTCGCCGAAACGCTCGTTGTCCATGACGACGATCGAGAGGTTCTTCGGGCGCATCACGCCGATCGTCGCCAGCGAGCCCGCGTTCATGAGGAGCTCAGCATCGCCGAGAAAGGCGATCACGCGCCGCTCGGGTTGAGCAAGGGCGAGGCCGAGAGCGAGGCTCGAACCGCAGCCCATGGCGCCGCGCAGGTAGTAATTGAGCGGTCGGTCCTTGGCGCCCGCGACATCGCCGTTGGGCGTGCCGAGGCTCGCGATCACCAGCGCCTTGTCGTCGATGGCCTTCATGATGAGCGCGGCAGAGGGGCGGCGCTCCAGCATCACGTCTGTCGATTTTGCCATGACCGACCTCAATTCGTGAACTTCTTGGCGCCGATCAGTTGCTGCGAGAGCAGGATCGCGACGCGGTTGTGGGCCTGGAATGCGAAGGTCGCCGCATTATCGACGATGGAGCGCACCTCGTCGGCGTGGCGCGCCTCGTAGCAGATGACACCCATCGCCTCGAGCGTCGGCCGTACGGCCTGGCCCATCGGAATCTGCCAGCGCTGGCCCTCGCCGAACTCGCCGCGCATGGCGACGATCATCAGCAGCGGATACTGCGCGACCGCCGACAGGGAGAGCGCGTTGATGCAGTTGCCGACGCCCGACGACTGAATGAGGACGACGCTCTTTTCGCCGCCGAGCCAGGCGCCTGCCGCGATGCCGATGGCCTCGAACTCGTTGGCCATCGGGATCATGCGCATGCGGTTGTCCTTCTCGCAAAGCTCGAGAAGCTTGGAGTGTCCCGCATCCGGCAGATAGGCGACCTGCCGGATGCCGGCCTCCGAGAGGACTTCGTGGATCTCGTCACGCCAGTCTTTCATCGCCCGGGCATCTCCATATTCGATCTCGGGCCGACCTTAGGGCCTCTCCAGAAAAAATGCATCGTCAAACCGCGCGAAGGACTGAGACAAGCGAATGCGCTCCCGACAAGGCCGGGAGCGCTTCACCTGGACCGCAGGCGCGTCAGTGATGCTTCTTCGCCTTCTTGGGCGTCGGCGGCAGCATCACGGTGTCGATCACATGGATGATGCCGTTCGAGGCCGCGATATCCGTCTTGATGACGTTAGCCCCGCCGACGACGACACCTTTGCTAAGATTGACCGGAAGGTGTGCGCCGCCCGCGGTCTTGAGCGTGAAGTGCTTCGATTTCGACTTGGTGATGCGCGCCGCATCATAGCGGCCGGGCACGACGTGGTAGGCGAGGATCGCCGCCAGCTTCTTCTTGTTCTCGGGTTTGAGGAGGCTCTCGACGGTACCCTTCGGCAATTTCGCGAAGGCGTCGTCGGTCGGGGCGAAGACGGTGAGCGGGCCTTTGCCCTTGAGCGTCGGCGCGAGGCCGGCGGCGCCCGCGGCGGCTACAAGCGTCTTGAACGATCCGGCCTTCACGGCGGTATCGACGATGTCGTCGGCTTTGGCGGCCGGCAACGCCGAAGACGAAATAGCGATTGCTGCGAACGCTGCCGAGATACGGCTCATGAAGCGCATGTCGTTTTTCCCTGTTTGGTCGCCAACAGAGTTGGCGGCTGAAGACGATGAGCTAACGACTGTGCAACCCTCGCGGATCGCCGCCCGCGAACCCAAAAATTTCAATGCCGGCTGTGATCTGCCGGCCTGCCAAAAACGTTGGGGCCGACTTTTCAGCCGGCCCCACAGAGTTCTTGATATCGATACGGCGGCCGCTACCGGCTCACCTGACGCTCGAACTGGCGCAGGATGGCATTGCCCGCCTCGATCGCGGCCTTAAGGGCCTCGGCCGCCGTCTTCTTGCCGTCGAGTGCCGCCTCGATTTCGGCGGCCCAGACGTCGCGCAGCTGCACCATGTTGCCGAGGCGGCGACCACGGCTATGTTCCGTCGGCGCGCGACCCGTCATCTGGATGAGCGGCACCTCGCGACCCGGGTTGGCGCCGTAGAACCCCGACGCCTTTGTCGCCTCGTAAGCCGCGACCGTGATCGGCAAGTAGCCCGAGACTTCGTGCAACCACTGCTGGCGCTTGGTGTCCGAGAGAAACGTGAAGAACTTGGCGATGCCCTTGTACTCGGCGGCACTCTTGCCGCCCATGACCCAGAGCGAAGCGCCGCCGATGATCGAGTTCTGCGGCCGGCCTTCACCCGGGTAGTAGGGCATCGGCGCCATGCCGAAATCGAACTTCGCATTCGCCTTCACATTGCCGTAGAAGGCCGACGACGTGAAGAAGATCGGGCATTCGCCGGAGGTAAAGCGACCCTCGCCCTGATTGGTGCGGCCCGAGTAGCTGAACACCTTGCTCTTGCGCAACTCGACGAGCGTCTCGAGGTGCTTGGTGTGGAGCGGCGAGTTGAAATTCAGGACCGTGTCGAACCCGTCCATGCCGTTCGACTTGGTGGCGAGCGGCAGATTGTGCCAGGCCGAGAACTGCTCGATCATCAGCCAGGTGATCCAGGCCGACGAGAAGCCGCATTCGGGATGACCGTTGGCCTGCAGCTTCTTCGCCGCCTCGAAGACCTCGGGCCAGGTGACGGGCGGCTTCGCCGGGTCGAGGCCCGCCTTCTTGAAGCTGTCCTTGTTGTACCACATGATGGCCGTCGAGGAATTGAACGGCATCGACAGCATCTCGCCCTTGGTGGTCGAGTAGTAGCCGGTGACCGTCGGCAGATAGGCCTTCGGGTCGAAGGTTTCTCCTGATTCCTTCATGAGGACGTGCACGGGTTTCACGGCGCCGGTCGCCGCCATCATGGTCGCTGTGCCGACCTCGAACACCTGCAGGATATGGGGCGCCTTGCCGGCGCGGAACGCGGCGATGCCGGCGTTCATCGTGTCAGCGTAGTTGCCCTTGTAGACCGGGACGACCTTGAATTCCTTCTGGCTCGCGTTGAAGTCGTTCGAGAGTTTGACGACAACGTCGTTGTTCGCGCCCGTGAGCGCGTGCCACCAGTGGATTTCGGTTTGGGCGGCGGCGGGCGTCGCCATTGCGGCTGCGGCTATTCCGACGCCTGCGACGATACCCGCAAGCCTGATCCTGACAAATCCCATGCTCTGCCTCCCATGATTGCAGCGTCGCCGTCTATTCGCAGTTCATTGTGACGGTCGCATAACGCTTTGCGCCATGCGTTACCGGAGTCAATGGCACATCAGATTGTCGGCCCGGCCTCCTTCACAGTGATGCGCCAGAGCGTGCGCGGCCTCGCCTGGTCGATCAGGGGCGCGGAGTGGAGGAGCGAGACGTTGTCCCAGATGACGACATCGCCCGGCGCATAGGTCGGCGTGTAGCAGTAGCGTGCCGCGGTCGAATGCTGTTTCAGCCGATTGAGAAGGGCAACTCCGGCCGCATCGTCCATGCCCTCGACGCCGAAGGATGATCCCGACACCGCATAGATCGACTTCCAGGGACCATGCGGATGCTTGCGAACGAGCGGGTGACGGACCCAGGACATGCGCGCCTTCTGCTCGCCAGAGAGCCTGGAGGCGGCGGTACGGCTCTCCTCGTCGAGGTTGTCGCGGTTGCCGTAGTGATGGCGGCAGACGAGGCCGTCGAGCTTTGCGCGCTCGTCCGCCGGAAGTGTCTCATAGGCGCGGCGCTGATTGGCAAAGGTCGTCCCAGCGTCGCTTCCCGGGATCTCGAGCGCATAAAGGATCGTGCAGCGCGCGGGCACGTCGAGGTAGCTGTAGTCACAGTGGAAATAGGTGCCGCCGTCGGCGAGGCCGATCGGCTCGCCCTTGTCGTTCCGGCGGTTCGAGAGGATCAGGATGTTCGGATCGGCCTTGTGGTGGAACTGGTCGATCACGTGCGGCTCGGCCTTGCCGAAGCGGCGGGCGAAAGCGGCGAAGGCCGCAGGCTCCAGCGACTGCCTCGGGATGACCACCACGAGATGCTCGTGCAGCGCGCGCTCGATATCGGCGAACTCGGCGTCGCTGATCCGGGCGATGTCGACACCCTCGATGCGGGCGCCGAGCACATCTGACAACAGGGTGACCTTCACGTTGGTCATACTCAGACTCCCGGAAGTTTGTGATCGGCGAATTTCACACGCAGATCCTTTTTCGAGATCTTGCCTGTCGCCGTCATCGGCAGGGCATCGACGAACACGACGTCGTCGGGGAGCTGCCACTTGGCAATGCGCGTCGACAGAAATTCGATGACGCTCTCACGCGTCGGCGCGGCACCCGGCGCCTTGACGGCGACGAGCAGCGGCCGCTCGGCCCATTTCGGATGCGGCACGCCGACGAGCGCGCAGTTGGCGATCCCCGGCGCGCCGATCGCCACGTTCTCGACGTCGATCGAAGAGATCCACTCGCCCCCTGACTTCACGAGGTCCTTGGTGCGGTCGACGACAATCAGGAAGCCGTCCGGGGTGATGCGGGCGACGTCGCCGGTGCCGAACCAGCCTTCGGCATCCAGCGCTTTCCGACTCGCTTCGGGGTTGTTGAAGTAGCCCTTCACGACGGCCGGCCCGCGCACGAACAGCTCGCCGACCGCTGTGCCGTCATGGGGCAGGCGCTTCCCATCCGCGTCGACGATCTTCAGCTCGACACCGTACATGCGACGCCCCTGCCGCGACTTGAGATCGAGCCAGGTGTCGAACAGCAGCACCTCCTCAGCCGGTCCGAGCCGCGTCACCGTGCCGACGGGTGACAGCTCCGTCATGCCCCAGCCGTGCACGATGTCGATGCCGAAATCGAGGGGATTTTGCAGATAGGGCGAGAGGAAGGTATTGTCCACCACGGTGAGAATGTTGTTGGCCTGGCCGATCTTGGCGAGGGCTTCGAGATCCACCACGGTCATCAGGGGGTTCGTCGGCGACTCGATCCAGATGAGGGCGGGCGAATGCGAG
>DAORNH010000040.1:0-1259 GCA_035440865.1 Hyphomicrobiaceae bacterium
CATGGCTCCATCCTACTTGGGAGTTGGAGCCTCCGGCAAACCGGGGGCGGTTCAATCCGCCCACCTTCCAGCATCGACAATTGCCTTCTTTGCGGCAACCAATTTGCGGACATTGTGCAACTTGGACCCTCCCAAGCGCACATCAACACTTTGCTCAAACTACGTCAAGGTGATAATTGCCAGATTTGGTCGAAAACCTACCGATTATCGTCGTTTAGCATCTCGAAACATCTTCTTTATCGTCGCCATGTCAATCGCCGTATCATGAAAAGTATTAGGGTCTTCTTCATATGAAAAAGAAAGCTCTATGGAAATTGCTAAACCTATCGCGATTGCAACATCTTCGAATGATCCTCTTTTCAGAGCGCGCGCCCGCCAGTCATTCTTGCGCTGTGGATTGCATCCCAATCGTTGACGCCTCCCCGGATCATCCGCCAATTCGTAAAATGCCTGTTGAAATGTTTTCCGTGGGCGTCCGCTCACTTTAGGCCGATTTTGTGGTTCGCCTCGCTGTCCCTTAGGAAGGTGAGAAAGTTGAGATAGCTGCTCGAAAATAAGTATCTGTCGACACAATCTTTCTATTTCTCTTGTTTTCAATAGAGCCATTTCTAGAAATGGCCATATCATTGGATCTTTTGCTAGATAATTTTTTACTTTCAATTGATCAATTGGGCTCATGAAACTTATTTTTCGCAATAAATAGGTCGCTCCTATCAATCCTCTTCCTGGAAATCTTATTATTGTCATCGTGATTCCAATGAAACTTTCAGTCTATGTTGAATCTTAACTGCGCAGCGCATCAACGCGGTCAGCCCACCACTGCATCAGGCGCACACGTTCCTCCCAGAAGTCACCTCGGGCGTAGGCGCGACGCACGGCGTCAGGGTCTTGGTGAGCTAGCGCTCGTTCAATGGCGTCAGCAGAAAACAGGCCGGATTCGTTGAGCATGGTGGATGCGACTGCTCGGAAACCATGCGCGGACATTTCGTCCTGGGCAAATCCCATCCGACGCAGGGCGCTGTTGAGCGTGTTCTCGCTCAATGGGCGCGGTTCGATGCGCCGCCCATAGCCGCCCGACATGCCATAGCCGGGAAAGACATACTTGCCACCACCCGTGTGTGCTTGAAGATTGCTAAGGATGCTAAGGCTCTGGCGCGAGAGAGGAAGGCGGTGTTCACGACGCATCTTCATTCTGGCAGCCGGGATCGTCCAGACAGCACCCTTTAGGTCAATCTCCCGCCACTCGGCTAAGCGCAGTT
>DAORNH010000040.1:1392-2796 GCA_035440865.1 Hyphomicrobiaceae bacterium
CGGTGTGTCACCTTAGGTGTCAACAGCGCGCCGCGAAGGGCGTATGTCGGATCAGACGCCGCCCGCCCGGTTGCAATGGCATAGCGAAAAACTTCGCCGATCACGGCGCGAAGACGCTTGGCCGTCTCGCGGTGTCCCTTGTCTTGCTCACGTCGCAAGACAGCAAGGATTTCTGCCGCTGTGATTTCGGAGATTGGGCGCTTACCAAAGCCACCATTGGCGAAGGCATGAAGCCATTCGAGCTTGGTAAGCGTGCTCTCCGACCTCTGCTCCCGGCGCTTCTTGTCGACAACCTCTGCGGCTATCGCGGAGAATGTCTGTGCTGCATTGTTGGTCTGCGTCAGCTTCGACTGCCGTTTCTGTTGGGCTGGATCGCCGCCCGAGACCAACAGCTTGCGCGCCTCGTCTCGCTTCGCCCGTGCATCTGCAAGGGAGATTTCAGGATACGGGCCGATTGTCAGCGTCTTCTGCAGGCCCTCGATTCGATATGCGAGTTTCCAGATCTTGCCTCCGGCAGGCGTCACCCAGAGCTGCAAACCTTCGCCGTCAGACAATTTTTTGATCGAATCGGCAGATTTCAAGTTGCGAATGGCAATGTCGGTAAGCGCCATTTGTTGGTCTCCAGCCCGTTGGCTCGTTCAAAAGACCAACAAGGAGACCAACATTCTGTTGGGCTACTGTGATCCCATCTGCGACACACCGGCGCAAATGGAGACACAAAATCGCTGAAAAATCAACGAAATTGAGACTTCTGGAGACGCTCAGAGATATTCAGGAAAGAGGAGGTGGTGCCGCAAGAGGGAATCGAACCCCCGACCCCATCATTACGAATGACGTGCTCTACCAGCTGAGCTATTGCGGCACAGGAAGCCCGCCAATAACGGGTCTTGCCGCCCGGTGCAAGCGGCAAGGGCAAATTTCTGGCAGCGCGGATCCGCGATGGGGGGTCTGTCAGCTAAAGAGCCGGAATCCGCGCTTTTCCGCCGACGGCTCAACGGGGGGGCCGGGGTCGTCCGGGATGAAGGGCTGGAACGGCGGGTCCAGCTTGGCGTTCTCGACAACTGCTGCTGCCTTGGCTGGGCTTGCCGGTTGGGGATCGGCCGGCGGCGGTGGCTGTCCTGCAGCGGCTGCCCGCTCACGCTCCGACTTGCGCAACAGCGCGACTGCGGCGAGGTGATCCTTGTAGTTCGTCGTAAAGGTGTGCCGGCCCGTCGGCAGGTCGACCACGAAGAATAGGTCGCTCGTGCGCGCCGGATTGAGCGTCGCCTCGAGTGCGCTCCTCCCCGGATTGCAGATGGGCGTCGGCGGCAATCCCGGGATGTGGTATGTGTTGTAGGGTGTCCGCGTGTCCTTGTCGGCTTTAGAGATCGCCCGGCCGAGCGGGACCTGCCCCCCGACGATGCC
>DAORNH010000040.1:2810-5646 GCA_035440865.1 Hyphomicrobiaceae bacterium
GTCGGATCGGAATCGAGCTTCATGCCCTTGCGCATCCGGTTGACGAACACGGCCGCGACCCGCGCGCGCTCGTCGGCCCGGCCCGTCTCCTTCTCGATGATGGAGGCCATGATCAATGCCTCCTCAGGCGTCTTGAAGGGCAGCTCCGCCTGCCGCTTCTCCCAGACCTGGGCAAGGAAACGCTTGCGATCCGCCAGCATGCGATCGAGGAGCTCCTGGCGCGTAGTGCCGCGCGCGAACTTGTGTGTGTCCGGGAGCAGGCTCCCCTCGGGCGGCACGACCTCGATCTCGCCCGTGAGATTGGGATCGGCGCGCAGCCGCTCCACGATCTGATGGCTCGTCAAGCCCTCGGGGATGGTGATCGAGTGCAAGATCGCGCGCCCGAACATCAGTGAATCGAGCACCTGGCGCAGGCTCGCGCCCTTCTGGATCTCGAACTCGCCCGCCCGGAACTGCACCGGCCGCCCGCCGCCGAGCGCCAGCATCTGCTGCGCCCGATAAGCCGCGACGAACACCATGCTGTCGCGGATCATGCCTTCTTTCTCGAGCCGGCTTGCGATCTCCTGCGGGCCCGCCCCTTTCGGCACGACGAGTACGGCCGACTGGGCTAGCGGCCCCGGTCGATCGAGCTCGTTCATGAGAAAATAGCCGATGCCCGCCATGGCGATGAAGCACATGAAGGCGAAGGTCATCAGTCCGTTCAACGCCTTCAAGAACCCGCTCGTCCGAGTCGGCTCGGATGGCACGCGCACGCTGCGCCCCCGCGGCGCCGGCGCCCGCTGCGGCACGAGGAGCTCGTTCGGGCTGTGCGGCAGAAGGCGGGGTGCTCCCGTCCCGGTCCGCACAGTGGGCTGTGCATCGCTGCGCTCGTTCATTGCCACGTTCGCTCGTTGCTGCGTTTGCCCGCTGCGGTAGACAGCTTCAGAAAATCACCGCCGACCCTAACGCCAATTATGGCGCGAAGGTGGACGCAGATGCGACAGAGTGAATGCGTTCCAGCGTCCGTTCAGGCGGCCCGACGAAGGATCAACGAAGCATTGGTGCCGCCAAAGCCGAACGAATTCGAGAGGACGGTGTCGATTTGCTTCTTGCGCGCTGAATGCGGCACGAGATCGATCGCCGTCTCCACGGATGGATTGTCGAGGTTTAGTGTCGGCGGCGCCACGTTGTCGCGCATGGCGAGCACCGAGAAAATGGCTTCGACCGAGCCCGCCGCGCCAAGGAGATGCCCGATCGCCGACTTGGTCGAGGACATGGAAAGCTTGGCCTTGGAATTGCCGAACAGCCGCTCGACCGCACCGAGTTCGATCTCGTCGCCCATCGGCGTCGATGTGCCGTGCGCGTTCACGTAGTCGATGTCGCTCGGCTGGATGCCGGCGCGCTTCACCGCCATCTGCATGCAGCGGAAGGCGCCGTCGCCCGTCTCCTCGGGCGCGGTGATGTGATAGGCGTCACCCGAAAGCCCGTAGCCGATCACCTCGGCATAGATCCGAGCGCCGCGCGCCTTGGCATGCTCGAGCGCCTCGAGCACCATGATGCCGGCGCCTTCTCCCATCACGAAACCGTCGCGATCCTTGTCATAGGGGCGCGAGCCCTTGGTCGGCCGATCATTGAAGCCGGTCGAGAGCGCCCGGCAGGCCGCAAAGCCCGCCAGCGCGATGCGACAGACGGGGCTTTCAGCGCCGCCCGCGACCATGACGTCGGCATCGCCGTAGGCAATGAGCCGCGATGCATCGCCGATGGCGTGCGCTCCCGTCGAGCAGGCCGTGACGACCGCGTGATTCGGGCCCTTGAGGCCATGCTTGATCGAGACGTAGCCGCTGGCGAGATTGATGATCCGTCCTGGAATGAAGAACGGTGACACCTTGCGCGGCCCCTTCTCCTTGAGAAGCAGCGCCGTCTCCGCGATGCCGTTGAGTCCGCCGATGCCGGAGCCAATGAGCACGCCCGCGCGCTCCTGCTGCTCCTTGGTCTTCGCTTCGAAGCCGCTGTCCTTCAATGCCTGGGTTGCCGCCGCCATGGCGAAGACGATGAAGTCGTCGACACGGCGCTGGTCCTTCGGGTCCATCCATTGGTCGGCATTGAACGTGCCGTTGCTGCCATCACCCCGGGGAATGAAGTTGGCGATCTGGCAGCTGATGTCCGACACATCGAACTCGGTCACGCGGCGCGCGCCGCTTTCGCTCGCCAGCAGGCGCTTCCAGGTGGCCTCGACCCCGCAGCCGAGCGGTGTCACAAGGCCAAGTCCGGTGACAACGACACGTCTCATTGGTCACTATCCTCACCAGGATTCCGGTCACGTGCAAATGGTTCGGGTCATCAGAAACCACGTCGCCGACGCGCCTGCAAGCCTCCCCTCGAGTTCTCCGCGCGGCGAGCCGACCTCACCGATTGCCTCGATGCGCGCCACTTTTAGCGAAAGTTTTGTGCAGCCTCTATTTGCAGCAATACCGCCCCTTGTTCGGCCGGGGAGGACGTGCTTCGATGCATCGGGCTCGGGCAGTCGGTCGCGTGGACCAACAAGCTGTCTGCCCATGCTGCTCCATCAGCCTCCATCGCGAAGGACAGGACCTCGATGGCTTCCAACAAGAGCGCCGTTCGTGGCGCGTATGGCGTTCTGCTCGCCACGGCTCTGGCCGTCGGTGCCGGCGTCAGCTACGCGCAGGCACCGGCAGAAAAGGTGCTCCGCATCGGCATGACCGCGGCCGACATTCCGAAGACCAATGGCCAGCCCGACCAGGGATTCGAGGGGAACCGCTTCACCGGCATCCCGATGTTCGATGCCCTAACGCACTGGGATCTGTCGTCGGCCGACAAGCCGAGCGTGCTTGTCCCC
>DAORNH010000040.1:5661-9499 GCA_035440865.1 Hyphomicrobiaceae bacterium
AGTGGGCGGCCGACGCCAAGGACCAGAGGAAGTGGGTCTTCAAGCTCCGCCCCGGCGTCAAGTTCCATGACGGTACCGCCGTCAATGCCGACGCGATCGTGTGGAACGTCGACAAGGTCCTCAACAAGGACGCCGAGCACTTCGCGCCGGACCAGATCGGCGTGACCGTCTCTCGCATGCCGAACCTGCTGTCGGCGAAAAAGGTCGACGAGCTGACCGTCGAGCTCACCACGAAGGAGCCGGACAGCTTTCTGCCGATCAACCTGACGAACCTCTTCATTGCCTCCCCCGCGCACTGGAAGAAGAAGCTCACCGCGGTGCCGGCGGCCGTAGCCGACCCCAAGGAGCGCGCCAAGCAGGCCTGGGTCGCCTTCGCCGCGGACGCCTCGGGCTCCGGCCCCTTCCGGATGGCGAAGTTCGTGCCGCGCGAGCGTCTCGAGCTCGTCCGCAACCCCGACTACTGGGATGCCAAGCGCCGTCCGAAGATTGATCGCGTCGTGCTGCTGCCGATCCCCGAGCCGAGCGCGCGGACGGCGGCTCTGCTCTCGGGCCAGGTCGACTGGATCGAAGCGCCTGCTCCCGATGCGATCCCGCAGATCAAGTCGAAGGGCTTCGTCGTCCACACCAATGCGCAACCGCACGTCTGGCCGTGGCAGTTCTCGTTCGCCGAGAACTCACCCTGGCTCGACAAGCGCGTGCGCTATGCGGCCAACCTCTGCGTCAATCGCGACGAGTTGAAGCAGCTGCTCGGCGGCCTCATGGAGGTTCCGAAGGGCACCGTTCCGCCCGGCCATCCCTGGTGGGGCAATCCGAAGTTCGAGATCAAGTATGATCTCGCTGCCGCCAAGAAGCTCATGACGGAGGCAGGCTTCGGCCCGACGAAGCGACTGAAGGTCAAGACGATCACGTCGGCCTCGGGCTCCGGCCAGATGCAGCCTGTCGCCATGAACGAGTTCCTGCAGCAGGCGCTGAAGGACTGCTTCTTCGACGTCGAGCTCGAGGTCGTGGAGTGGAATGCCCTCTTCACCAACTGGCGCGCGGGTGCGAAGGACCCGACGTCGCGGGGCGCGCATGCGACCAACGTGACCTTTGCAGCCATGGACCCCTTCTTCGCCATGGTCCGCTTCTCCTCGACCAAGACGTTCCCGCCCGTCTCGAACAACTGGGGCTACTTCGGCAACGAGGTGTCCGACAAGCTGATCGCGGCGGCCCGCAATGCCTTCGAGGACAAGGCGCGCGACGCCGCACTCGCCAACCTGCACGCCTACATCGTCGACGAGGCGCCCTTCCTGTGGGTTGCCCACGACGTTGGGCCGCGCGCCATGTCGGCGAAGGTCAAGAATGTCGTGCAGCCGAAGAGTTGGTTCATCGACCTTGCGCCGATGACACTCGACTGACGCCGCGACCACGGACTTGAACCCCGACGCCCCGGCCCTCAACCGGGGCGTCATTAGGTCAAGCTGCAGGTCTGGCGGCTCGAATGCTCGTCTATCTCGCCAAGCGCATCGTGTTCACGCTGCCGATCATGCTCGGCGTGGCGATCGTCTGCTTTCTGCTCGTCCATCTCGCCCCCGGAGATCCGCTCGTCTCCGTTCTGCCGCCCGACGCTTCCGAGGCATTGAAGCAGCAGATGATGGCGCTCTACGGCTTCGACCGGCCTCTCGTCGAGCAGTTCGGCCGCTGGCTCGGCCGTGCGCTTGCAGGCGACCTCGGCACCTCGATCCGCACCAGCCGGCCGGTCGTCGTCGAGGTCGCCAAGGCCGTCTCGAATACGCTGATGCTTGCCGCTCTCGCGACCATCATCGGCTTTATCCTCGGCACGCTGCTCGGCTTCATTGCCGGCACCTTCCGCGACACCTGGATCGACAAGGCCTCCTCGTTTCTGTCCGTCATCGGCGTATCGGTGCCGCACTATTGGCTCGGCATGGTGCTGGTGATCATCTTCGCGGCCCAGCTCGGCTGGCTGCCTCCGACCGGCGCCGGACCCGGCGGCTCCGAAAACTGGCGTTGGGACTGGGCGCACATCCGCTACATGATCCTGCCCGCCGTGACGATGTCGGTGATTCCGATGGGCATCATCGCGCGAACGGTGCGTGCGCTCGTCGCGGAGATCATGTCGCAGGAGTTCATCGCGGGACTGCGCGCCAAGGGGCTGACCCGCCTCGGCGTCTTCCGCCACGTCGTGAAAAACGTCGCCCCGACCGCGCTGGCCGTCATGGGCATTCAACTCGGCTACCTGCTCGGCGGCTCGATCCTGATCGAGACGGTGTTCGCCTGGCCCGGCACCGGCCTCCTCCTGAACGACGCGATCTTCCAGCGCGACCTGCCCCTGCTCCAGGGCACCATACTGGTGCTCGCCTCCTTCTTCGTCGTCCTCAATCTCGTCGTCGATGTGCTGCAGGCAGCCCTCGACCCGCGCATATCGAGGAGCTGAGGCGATGGCCGACGCAGCTCTCACCCGCGCTCCCGAGGCCATTGTCCGCTCGCCCGGCTACTGGTCGACAGTGCTCCGCCGCTTCTTCCGCGATCCGGTCGCAGTCGGGGCGCTGATCGTCATTCTGCTCATCGTGCTGATGGCGCTGCTTGCCCCCTGGATCGCGCCGGGCGACCCCTACAAGGGAATGGCGCTCCGCCGCCTGAAGCCGCCCGGCACGGAAGGCTTCCCGCTCGGCACGGACGAGCTCGGCCGCGATATGCTGACCCGCCTCATCTACGGGGCACGGCTGTCGCTCCTGATGGGCGTGACGCCCGTATTCCTGGCGCTCTTCTTCGGCTCGCTGATCGGCATCACAGCCGGCTATGTCGGCGGCTGGGTCAACTCGATCCTGATGCGTACCATGGACGTGTTCTTCGCGTTTCCCTCGGTGCTGCTGGCGATCGCGCTTGCCGGCGCCATGGGCGATGGCGGCAAGTTTGCGGCCGTCTGGGCGACGATCAACATGGTGCTACCCGTGGAGCTGAGCCCGGTGATCTTCACCGGGCTTCTTGCGCTCACCATCGTCTTCGTGCCGCCGATCGCGCGCGTCGCGGAGAGTGTCACGACGAGCATGCGCGGCCGCGAGTTCGTCGAGGCGGCGCGCGCGAGCGGCGCCGGCTCCCTCTCGATCATCCGCCACCACATCCTCGGCAACGTGCTCGGCCCGATCTTCGTCTACGCCATGAGCCTCATCGCAGTGTGCATGATCCTCGCCTCGGGCCTCTCGTTCCTCGGCCTCGGCGTGAAGCCGCCCGAGCCCGAGTGGGGGCTGATGCTCAACACGCTTAGGACGGCCATCTATACGCAGCCGCTGCTCTGCGCGCTCCCCGGCATCATGATTTTCATCACCTCGATCTCGTTCAACCTCATGACCGACGGACTCCGCTCGGCCATGGACATCAAGGCGTGAGGGCGCAATGCTGACCGCCGGCGAGATCGCGGACTGGGGTGCCGATGGCACGGGGCGAGGCGCGCCGCTCCTCGAGGTCGAAGGCCTCACCCGGCATTTCCCTCTGAAGGGGGGCCTGCTCGGGCGCGCGCGGGGCGTCGTGCGCGCCGTCGACGACATCGGCTTCGTGGTGCATGCCGGAGAGACGCTCGGCATCGTCGGGGAATCCGGCTGCGGCAAGTCGACGACCGCGCGGCTCCTTATGAGCCTCATCTCTCCCGACCAGGGGCGCATCCGCTTTGCGGGAAAGGACGTCGGCGGCGGCGGTCTCGCGCTCAAGGCCTACCGCGCGCAAGTGCAGATGGTGTTCCAGGACAGCTACGCCTCGCTGAACCCGCGCCTCACGGTCGAGGACAGCATCGCCTACGGCCCAAGCGTGCACGGCGTCTCCGCACAAGATGCGATCGGCCGGG
>DAORNH010000040.1:9527-14216 GCA_035440865.1 Hyphomicrobiaceae bacterium
CGCCCGCGCGCTTCGCCGGCCGCTATCCGCACGAGCTTTCGGGCGGCCAGCGCCAGCGTGTCAACATCGCCCGCGCACTCGCGCTCGAGCCGCGCCTCCTCATCCTCGATGAAGCGGTCTCGGCACTCGACAAGTCGGTCGAGGCCCAGGTGCTCAATCTGCTCCTCGACCTCAAGGAGGAGCTGAAGCTCACGTACATCTTCATCAGCCACGACCTCGAGGTCGTGCGCTTCATCTCCGACCGGGTGATGGTGATGTACCTCGGGCGCATCGCCGAGATCGGCCCGACGGAGCAGCTCTATCGTGCGCCGCGCCACCCCTATACGGCGGCCCTCCTCGGCTCCATGCTGTCGATGGACCCCGACAAGCGCACGCAGGACGCGCCGCTCACCGGCGATCCGCCGAACCCGATCTCGCCGCCGCCCGGCTGCCGCTTTCACACCCGCTGCAAGCACGCCGAGGAGGTCTGCGCCGGGACCGAGCCGCCTCTCCTCGCTGTCGGTGGCGAGGTCGGCCTCGTCTCCTGCCACATGTCGCACGAGGGCGCCGGACACTCGCGCTCGCCGAAGCCGTCGATGCACGCGCTACGGGTGCGCCGATGAGCGAGCCGGCGCTCACGATCGAGGGGCTCAACGTCACCTTCACCGGAGGCCGTACGCAGGTGCGCGCGGTCGACGGCGTCGACCTCTCATTGAAGGCCGGCGAGGTGCTGGCCCTGCTCGGCGAGTCGGGCTCCGGCAAGAGCGTGACTCTCCGCTCGATCCTGCGCCTCCATGACGAGCGCCGCACGCGCATCGAAGGCCGGATCCGCGCCGACGGCACCGACGTCATGGCGCTCTCGGGCGGCGCCCTCAGCGATTTCCGCGGCAAGACCGTATCGATGATCTTCCAGGAGCCGATGCTGGCAATGGACCCGGTCTATACCGTCGGCCGCCAGATTATCGAGGCGATCCGCCGGCACGAGCCGGTCTCCGATGCCGAGGCGCGCCGTCGCGCCCTCGAGCTCTTCGAGCGCGTCCGCATCCCGAGCCCCGAGCGACGGCTCGATGCCTACCCGCACGAGATGTCCGGCGGCATGCGCCAGCGCGCCATGATCGCGCTCGCCCTTGCCTGCCGGCCGAAGCTGCTGCTCGCCGACGAGCCGACGACCGCGCTCGATGCGACGGTGCAGGTGCAGATCCTCCTCCTGCTCCGCGAGCTCCAGCGCGAGCTCGGCCTCTCCGTCATCTTCGTCACGCACGATATCGGCGTCGGCGTCGAGGTCGCCGACCGGATCGCTGTCATGTACGCCGGCCGCATCGTCGAGATCGGGCCGGTGCGTGACGTGATCCGCACGCCCCGCCACCCCTACACGATAGGCCTTCTCTCGACACGCGCGCATGGCGGTCGCCTCAGCGGCCGACGCCTCCCGGCGATCCCGGGGAGCCCGCCCGACCTCGCCAACCTGCCGCCGGGCTGCGCATTCGCGCCGCGCTGCAGGCTGGCCGATCAGACCTGTGGCGTGTCGCAGCCCGGTGCGGTCGCGATCGCCGCCGATCACCTCGTTCGATGCTACAAGACGGCCGAGACCAAGCGGCTACCTTGAGCCGGCAGGAGGCAATCGATGCTGATCCGCGTCGTCAATCCCAACACCACGATCGCCATGACGGCGACGATTGCAGCGGCGGCGCGCGAGGCGGCCAGCCCCACGAGCCGCATCGATGCCGTCACATCACCGACCGGCCCGGTGTCGATCGAAGGCTACTACGACGAGGCGCTCTGCCTGCCGGGCCTGCTGCTCGAGATCGCGAAAGGTGAAGCACTTGCGGCAGCCGGCCATGTCATTGCCTGCTTCGACGACACGGGCCTCGATGCCGCGCGGCAGGTCGCAAGAGCTCCGGTCGTCGGCATCGGCGAGGCGGCCTACCATGCGGCGACGCTGGTCGCGCATCGCTTCACCATCGTCACCACGCTCGGCCGTAGCGTGCCCGCGCTCGAGACCAATCTGCTGCGCTATGGCTTCGAGCGCCGCGCCAAGGTCCGCGCGGCAGAGGTCCCCGTGCTCGCCCTCGATGACCCGCGCTCCGACGCGCGCGGCCGCATCAACGCAGAGATCGCCCGCGCACTCAGGGAGGACCGCGCCGAGGCGATCGTGCTCGGCTGCGCCGGAATGGCAAAACTCGCACGCGACCTTTCGGCCGAGCACGGCTGCCCAGTCATCGATGGCGTCGGAGTTGCCGTGAAGCTCGTGGAGATGCTCGCCACGCTCGGCCACCGCACGTCGAAGCGGGTCGCCTATGAGTGGACCGGCGCCAAGCAGCTGAGTGGCCCGATCGCCGACCTCATGGGGCCGCGCTGATGCGGCCTCGACCTGCTCGCGACCTCACTTCGTCGTCAAGTTCTTGAACGCCGAGAAGATCGAGCCGTCGTTGCAGTTGCCGGCGGGTCCCTTGGCGGCAGCGATGTCGTCGCGCATCGCCTTTTCCTTCCAGTTTCCGTCACGGCAGAACTCGGTGTGCTTGCGGGCCGCGTCCGCCACAGTTCCGACGCGCTTCTGATCCGCATCGACGGGCCAGGCCGGATCACCGGAGGCCGCAACCGGCACTGCGTTCGGATCAGGCAGCCGGTCCGCGCTCGGCGGCAGCACCAAGGGCGCGCGTGCAGCGAGCTTCGGCTCGCGAGATGGCTTGGAAGTCGCGGCACTGACACCGAGCGCATCGAAGATCTTGCCGTTGAGCTCGACGTCGCCCGCCGCGCAACCTGTCAGCGCGAGCGCACTCGACACTGCGAGGGCGGCGACTGCGCGGCGCTTCAGCTGTCTCAGGACCATATCGGCATCCTATGCGATCATGATGCGATGAGAGCACGATGGTGACGGTGCTTACGCCTGCACCGCCACGCCTCGCCCATTCGATCTGTCTACAGCCAGCCAGAGCAGGAGATTGCGGCAGCTTTTCGAATCTTGCGCCGAGATTAGGCGGGTGCGGCACGGGATGCAATCGTCGTGGCCAATTCGCCACAGGCACAGGAGCAATCGCTCGGGCCACAGCGGCCCGCCAGCTGCGACGGAGGCTCGAGTTAGGTCGCTGCCGTCAAGTGCGATTTCGAGGGATAATGTTCCTCCTCCTGAATTCGCCGCTTTAATGAACTGACATGGCTATGGTATACGTCCGTCCACAGCCTGATGTAGACGCGTTTTCGGCGGGTTGCCGGGTCGACGGGCAGGGGACGAAGTCATGCGGCGAGTTGAATGCGCAGGCACCAGCGAGGGGGGTGACCCCCGCGGCGTCGAGGTCAGAAGCATCGGCATCGACGATTACTCTGCCGTCCGCTACGTCCATGGAACGGCGTTCAAGTCGATCGGGCTCTCCTTTCTAGACGAAGCCGAGCTGAACCCGCTTCTCGCCCCCTTCGAAAGTATCGAGTATACTGAAAGCCTCATGAGCGAGGATCTCGTCGGCGCCTGGATCGGCAGCGAGCTTGTCGGCACCGCGGTCTGGCTCGCCGCCGACGATACCGGTCGCTCGGCGCGCATCACGTCGGTATATGTCCGGCCGATGTTCACCCGGCTGGGTGTGGGCCGCATGCTTGTCCGCGAGGACGAAACGCGCGCGCGTCGGCACGGCTACCGCTCGTTCAGCGCGCGGGCGACGCCCATCACGGCAGGGTTCTACCAGAAGCTCGGCTACGCCGTGACCTCGCACGGGTCGATCCCCGTCGACAAGGAGCGGGGGCTGCCGCTGACGTTTCTCCGCCGCCATGATGCGGCCGTGGTGGAGCAGGGATTGGAACATTCGGCCCCCGCGGCACGTCCCGGCGCGCGCACATTGCCGAAGGGATCGCGATCGGTCGCCAACGTCGTCGACATCATGACGGCGGCCGCCTCAAAGACGCCGCCGCTGCCGAAGTTCGCCGACCAGTAGGCCGCGCGGCCTGCCTTACCTGAAATCGATCACCATGCCGTCGTAAGCCGGCTCGACGTGAGCGGGCAGCTCGCGCTTCAGCGCGTCGTAGTCGAGATCGATGTGGAGGTGGGTGAGGATTGCTCGCTTCGGCGCGAGCCGCTCGATCCACTCGAGCGACTGTTTCACGCTCCAATGGCTAGGGTGCGGGATGTAGCGCAGCGCATCGACGATCCACACGTCGAGCCCGAGCAGCATATCCGCCGCGCCGTCTGACAAGCCCGAGATGTCGGGTGAATAGGCAAGATTACCGATCCGGAAGCCGAGCGAGGGAATGTCGCCATGCTCCTGCGGCACCGGCAGCGCCTCGACGGCCCCGCCTGCTCCCGTGACCGTGATCGGCGTGCCCGCTTCAATCTCATGCGCCCTGACGATCGGCGGATAGGCGGAGCCGGGCGGCGTCGAGAAACAGTAGCCGAAGCGCCCCTCGAGCGACACGCGCGTCGGCTGATCGAGATAGACGTTGATGCGCCGCTTCATGCGGTAGGAGATGAAGCGCAGATCATCGATGCCGTGCGTGTGGTCGGCGTGGTCGTGCGTGTAGAGCACCGCGTCGAGGTGCTCGATGCGGTGCGTGAGCGCCTGCTCGCGGAGATCCGGCGATGTATCGATCAGGACGCGCGTCGCCCGGCCGCCCTCGAAGCGCTCGAGCAGCGCTGAACACCTGCGTCGCCGATTGCGTGGGTTCTCCGGGCTGCAGGCACCCCAGTCGTTGCCGACGCGCGGCACGCCGCCGGACGAGCCGGTC
>DAORNH010000040.1:14236-18597 GCA_035440865.1 Hyphomicrobiaceae bacterium
ATGCTCAGCGCGGCTCATGCCGCGGCTCCCGTCAATCCGAGCGCCACGCGCGGAATTTTCGCATAGAGGCGGAGCGCGTTCTCCGTCGTCGCCATGGCGAGAGCCGCCACGGGCATGCCGCGCACTTTCGCGAGCGCTGCCGCCGTGTGCGCGACGAACGCCGGCTCGTTGCGCTTGCCGCGATGAGGTGCCGGCGCCAGATACGGCGCGTCCGTCTCGACGAGCAACCGATCGAGCGGCAAAGCCGCCGCGATCTCACGCAGCGCTTCGGACTTGCTGAAGGTGATCACGCCCGAGAACGAGACATAGAGCCCGAGCTCGACTGCCCTGAACGCCAGCTCGCGCCCGCCCGTGAAGCAGTGCAGCACCGCCGCAAACCGGCCACTCGACATCTCGTCTTCGAGAATTGCGATCGTATCGGCGTCGGCGTCGCGCGAGTGGATGACGAGTGGCAACGCCGAGAGCCGCGCCGCCGCGATATGGCGCCGGAAGCCGTCTGCTTGCGCCTCGCGCGGCGATTTCTGGTAGAAATAGTCTAGCCCCGCCTCGCCGATCGCGACGCACTTCGGGTGCCGCGCCAGCCCGGCGAGCTGCTCGGGCGTCAAATCGGGCTCCTCGTGCGCATAGTGCGGATGCGTACCGACGGAGCAGTAGACCTCGCTGTGCGCCTCCGCGATCGCCGTGATCTCGGCGAAGCGCCTGACCCGCGTCGAGATCGTGATCATCGCGCCGACGCCCGCGGCGCGTGCACGCGCAAGCACCCCTTCGCGATCGGCCGCGAGGTCAGGAAAATCAAGGTGGCAGTGATGATCGACCAGCATCATGTCATTCCAAGCCTCCGACGTGCTGCGACACCTACATCAACCCACGGCGCTGTGCCAACCCTGCCAGTGACGGGCTGATCTCGGAACGAAAGCTTGTCGCCCACCCATGCTACCAGCCCCCACGTAGCTCTCTGTCCGATGATGCGCTGAGCGCGGCAGCCGCGGACACCTCGTGCGGTACGCCCATGACGTCGCAGGCTTCCTTCTGAAGGAGCGGGGATAGGGAACAGGCGTTGGCATCTTTCAAAGCTCTGTGCTGGCGGTCACAGCGAGATGCGGCTGGCGCGGTTATCTTCCGATCATCAGGACGCGAGCACATGAGACGCGCTCCTGACGGAAAGTCACTCAACCGACTGGAGGACGCCATGACCCTGATCCGCACCCTTGCTCTTGCCGCCGCCGTCACCTTGCCGCCTGCCATGATCGCCGCTCCCGCGATTGCCCAGCAGGTCAACTCGGGCGTCTCGGCCAACATCGACCCGAACAAGTTGAAGAACTCGGTTGGCCTCACCCGCGAGCAGCAGTGCCGCCTCGGCCTGATCAACCCCCGCGCCTGCGCGCCAGGCGGCGTCCGCCCGTCCGCCCCGAAGCGTCCCAACTGATCGCTCGTGTCCCGATCGCGAGGTTCGTTGCCACCAGCCGGGAGTTCGGTGCGAACCTTGGGCGTGCCGCGGGGCAAATATGAGCTTCCGCAGCGACACACTGCCCCCTCGTCATGCCGGTGGGCCGCCATCTCGGCGGCTCACCGCGCCGAGGTGACGATCATCCGAGCCGCGGCGGCGCGACTAACTCAATCCTGAACGCCCAATGAATGGCGCCTGCAGTGGCCGTTCAGGTTGCTGCGGCCATTTTGGGGCGAGGGAGGCGCAAGCTCTCGGGCCGTCGCCAGGAGGAACTCGACCATGTCTCGTCGCATCGCATTGGCGGGAGCGCTCGCATGCGCGCTGCTGTCCGCCGCGCCAGCCGCCAACGCCGCCGACCTCGGAGATCGCTACGCTCCGGGGAGCGCCCACGATCCCTATGACGATCCACGCTATGCCGACATCTACCGGCATCCGCCGCCGCCGTCGTCCTATCCGCCGCCGGCGCCGCGCTACACTCCGCCATCGGGCTACAGCTACGTCCCGCCGCCCGCGCGTCATGACGACGGCTACGGCCGCTGTGTGCCGAGTGAGTCGATCCGCGTCCGCCTCATGAACGAGGGCTGGAGCGACTTCCGCGGCATCAGGCTCCGCGACGACATCGCCGTGCTCGAGGCGCGCCGTCCGAGCGGCCAGCTCTTCCGGCTGAAGATCGACCGCTGCTCCGGCCAGATCTTGAATGCGCTTCAGGTCGAGCCGGGTGCGGCGCCTTATGCCTATGGCGCACCGGGCTACGGCCCGCCCGGCTATGCGACCCGCCCCTATGCGGCGGCACCCTATGGCCGCCCGGGCGGCTGGCCCGGAACGCGGTACTACTACCGCCCGTTCTGAGAGAGATTTGCTGAAGCCCCGCGCCCCGTCGAGTCACTCGGCGGGGCGCCGTGTTTTCGAGGCACGCTGACGCCCGCGGCGGGATGCTCCACGTGTGTGTTCAGGGCGCCTCAGAAACACGACACTTCACGAGTTACAAACAGGCGACACATCACGAGCTACGGACAGCTACGGACAACCGGCTTGCGCCATACGCCGCTCCGCATCAGACTGCCGGAATGCGCAAACCATTTCCGATGCAGGGCCGGTCACCGGCCGATGTTCTGAGCGACCTCGCCCGGTTCAAGACCGGCGATGCCGACTGGCGTGGGGGGCGCGTGCCCCTCTTCGTGTTCAAGGCCGACCAAGGCGTCAGAGACCTCGGGGCTGATGCCTTCATGGCCTACTTCGACGAGAACGCGCTCGGGGCCAAGCGTGCATTCCCGAGCGTGAAGCGCATGGAGGACGAGGTCGTCGGCATGGCGCTCGATCTTTTCCGGGCGCCCGAGGACGGCCAGGGCTTCATGACGACCGGGGGCACGGAAAGCATCGTCCTCGCGGTACAGTGCTGCCGCGACTGGTCGCGGGCGGCGCGTGGCGATCCCCGGCATCGCGGAAACATCGTCTGCTCGGAGGCAACGCATCCCGCTTTCGACAAGGCAGGCCGACTCATGGACCTCGAGGTGCGCCGCGTGCCGGTCGGCGCTGATTATCGTGCCGATCCGGCGGCGCTCGAGGCGGCGCTCGATGCCGATACGATCATGCTGGTCGCCTCCGCGCCGAGCTTCCCGTTCGGGATGATCGACCCCGTCACGGAGATCGCGGCAGTGGCGGAGCGGCGCGGTATCTGGCTGCACGTCGATGCCTGCGTCGGCGGCTATCTTGCGCCTTTCGTCAGGGCCATCGGGCGGGACATTCCGGAGTTCGATTTCGCGATTCCCGGCGTATCCTCGCTCTCAGCCGACCTCCACAAGTTCGGCTTCACGCCGAAGCCGGCCTCGACCGTGCTGTATCGCAGACCGTCGCTTGCCGGGCACCAGGGCTTCGATGGCGATGTCTGGCCGAGCGGGCGCTTCACGACTGCGACGATCGTCGGTACCAGGCCAGCTGGAGGCGTCGCGGCCGCGTGGGCGACGCTCAATCATCTCGGCCGGCAGGGCTATGAGCGCATCGCGGGCGAGCTGATGGCGTTCGTCGATCGCTACAAGGCGGGCATCCGCGCGATCGACGGCCTCGAGATCATCGGCGCGCCGCATCTCTCGCTCGTCGCCTACGGCTCGACGCGCGTCGACATTTTTCGCGTCGCCGAATTGATGAGCGAGCGCGGCTGGGTGCCGGGCCTCCTGCAGCGCCCGAAGGCTATCCATCGCATGATGTCGCTGCTGCATGAGCCCTCGCTCGAGGCCTATCTCGCCGATCTGAGGGCCGCTGTCACGATGGTGAAGGCAGAGCAGAGCGGACCGAGCAGGCTTTCCGCCCAGTATTGATCGTGCCGCATGACCGCGGAAGAGCGCCGGCCGACCCGTCCGCGCGGATTGACGATGATTGCGGTATTGCGCGAAACATTAATGGGTTATCAGCCATAAGCTAAACATTCGCGTAAAGATCGTCTGCGAATACTATTCCGTGGGATGCGTTCTCCAGGTGGGTGGAGCAGCGCGCCGATGAGAGTTGCGAAGTGATCGGGGCCAAGCAATGAGCGTGCAGGGGAAACCCGCTCAGCAACCACTGGTTGGTGGAGTGCTCCGGAAAGTCCGCGGGACGCTCATCGGCGTTTCGGTGATGTCGGCCGTCATCAACATGCTGGCACTGACCGGCTCGTTCTACATGCTCCAGATCTACGATCGCGTGCTCTCGAGCTATTCGGTTGCAACGCTGATCGTGATCTCGGCGCTCGCGGCCTGGCTGTTCCTGATCCAGGGTGTCCTCGACATTCTGCGCGCACAGATCCTGATCCGCGTCGGCAATATTGTCGACCGAGAGCTGATGCCGAAGGCGCTGACGGCATCTATGCGCCTGCCGCTCTACGGTGCGAGCGAGGGCGATGCCCGCCTGCCGGTGCGCGACGTGGATACCATTCGCGGGT
>DAORNH010000040.1:18607-19085 GCA_035440865.1 Hyphomicrobiaceae bacterium
AGGGCCGGCGGCCATAGCGGACCTCCCCTGGTTCCCGATCTACCTGGTCTTCGTCTTCATCCTGCATCCCTGGCTCGGTATCCTGGCAACGAGCGGCGTTGCCATCCTGGTTGCCATTACGATCGCCACGGAGCGCATCACGGGGCGCCACATCCAGGAGCAGACGCGCCTCGGACTGCTGCGCCAGGGTGTGCTCGACAGTGGCGTGCGCAACGCCGAGGTCGCGCGGGCCATGGGGTTCTCGGGCCGCGTTGCCGAGCGGTTCAACATGTCGAGCCGGCAGCTCGTCGCGCTGCAGACGAGCACCAGCGACATCACCGGATCACTCTCGGGTGCCTCGCGGGTGCTGCGCGCCATGCTGCAGTCGGCCGTGCTCGGGCTCGGCGCCTACCTCACCATCAAGGGCCAGATGTCGGCCGGGGCCATCATCGCCGCCTCGATCGCGGCCTCGCGGGCGCTGGCGCCGATCGAGCTCGCG
>DAORNH010000040.1:19135-20238 GCA_035440865.1 Hyphomicrobiaceae bacterium
GGCTCCTCGCGACCCTGCCGATCGAGCCACCGACGATCGAGCTGAAGCCGCCTGTCGCCTCACTGCGGCTCGAAGGCGTCACCGTCGCGGCACCTGGAACGCAGAAGGTCATCATCGCGAATGCGAGCCTCGAGTTGAGGGCGGGCCAGGCGCTGGGCGTGATCGGTCCGAGTGCGGCGGGAAAGTCGACGCTCGCCCGCGCGGCCGTCGGCGTGTGGCCGCTGATGCGCGGCTCGGTCCGGCTCGACGGTGCGGCGCTCGACCAATGGAGTGCCGAGCAGATCGGCCGCCATATCGGATACCTGCCGCAGTCGGTCGAACTCTTCGAGGGCACGATCTCGGAGAACATCGCGCGTTTCGAAACAAGGCCCGACGAGCAGGCGATCATTGCTGCCGCGGAGGTCGCGGGCTGCCACGGCATGATCGTGAAGATCCAGGACGGCTACGGCGCTCGGATCGGCGCCGGTGGCGTGATGCTCTCGGCCGGTCAGCGCCAGCGCATCGGGCTCGCACGCGCGCTCTATCGCTCGCCGTTCCTTGTGGTACTCGATGAGCCGAACTCGAACCTTGACCAGGAGGGCGAGACGGCGTTGGTCGCGGCAATCCAGAAGGTGCGCCAGCGCGGTGGCATCGTCGTCTTGGTCGCGCACCGGCCTTCGGTGCTCGCGGCTTGCGACATGGCGGCCTTCGTTACGAACGGCCAGATCGCCGCCTTCGGCCCCCGCGACGAGGTGTTGAAGAAGGTGCTGCGGCCACAACAGCCGAAGCCGCCGAATGGTCCTCACGATCGAGAGCCGCGATGAGTACACCAGCCGTTGCCGCCGAGGGCGGCCTTTCCGCACGCCTCTGGGCCGCCGCCGCCGTCGTCCTCCTCCTGCTCGGCGGCACAGGGACTTGGATCGCGGCGACGTCGCTCGCCGGCGCGGTCGTTACGTCGGGCTTCGTCGTCGTTGACGGCAACGTGAAGAAGGTGCAGCACCCGACGGGCGGCGTCGTGGGCGCCATCGAGGTCACGGAAGGCCAGCATGTCGAAGCGGGCGATCTGCTCGTCCGCCTCGACGAGACGGTCATCAGGAACATCCTGCGACGCGCCGAGTTCCTGC
>DAORNH010000041.1:0-11225 GCA_035440865.1 Hyphomicrobiaceae bacterium
CGCACATAGCCGGAGGGGCCATTGCGATCGACGGCCTCCAGGCCCGCATGCGCCTCGTGGGAGAAGATGGTGGCCAGCGCCTCCGGTGACGTCGCTCCCATGCCGTTGAAGCGGGCGATGGTGCCGTCGCCGAGCCGGAGATGGCCGAGCATGCCGCGCGCACCCGAGATTGCCTCCGCGAGCTCGTCCGGCACTGGCTGCTGGCGTGCGAGAAAGCACTGCCGAAGCGGCACGAGATCGAGCATGATCTCGACCAGGACACCCGGGTTGCGGGTCTCGTGACCGCCGTCGGCGAGCACCTGGCGCTTAAGCTCGGCGCGGAGCGTGCGCACGTCGCGCTCGAGGCGCTCGTCGTGTCCGGCAATGCACAGGTCCGCCGTCACGAGAGCCGCAATCGCGAGGAGGCGCGGATAGCCCGGCGGCGAATCGTGAAGGCTCGCTGCAAGATGCACGATCTGGCGCCCGAGGCTGTCGGTCAGGAAGGTGTAATCATCGGCACTCGTGTCATCGAGCAGAAAGCCCGCATGCGTCATCCAGGAGAGGACGCGCCTCGCAACGACACTGGTCTCCCAGGGGACGCCGCGGTGCGCCGCATAGCGCCCGATCCACTCGCGCACCATGCCGCGCGCAATGAGGCGCGTCTCGTCACTCTGCGCAGCGCGCAGGTGCCGCAGCCAGGCAAAGCCGTGCAGCTCCCGGAGCCAGGCAGCACTCGGCGGCGTCACCTCGAATGCGCTTGCCCGCGAAATGTCGGCCACGGCCTCCGCAAGACCGAGCTGACCGTCCTCCAGCTCGCGCACGAAGCTCGGATCAGCGATCCTCACGTCCGGCGGCAGAATGAGCATCTGGTCGGCCCGCGCCGAGCGCTGGCCCCAGCCGATCAGCGGCGCCCGCTTCATGGAGGCAAGTGCGGCGCGGCGCTGCCGGTCGGCCTCGATGATCGCGAGCCGCATGCGTTCGCCGAACGTCAGCCCTCCGGCCATATCACGGGTCCCCGCCGCGTCGACGTGTCGGGGCAGAACGGGTCATTCCGCCGGTCGCGACGTCAAACCACGCGGCCTCCGGGGGATAGCCGCCTCGGTCGGGGCATGCAAGGCAGCGTGGCGCGCTCTCCCGCCTATTTGTGGATCATCCGATATCGGACGGGCGCGCCTGTCAACCCTTCGGCGGCAGAAAGGATGGCGTTCACGTCGAGACCATAGTGGGCGAAGAGCTCAGGGATCGAGCCCGACTGGCCGAAGGCTTCGACGCCTAGACCGCGCACGCGGTGCCCGAGCACGCCGCCGAGCCAGGTCAGTGTCTCTGGATAGGCGTCGCATACCGTGATCATGGCGGCATCGCGCGGCATGCCTGACAGCAACCGCTCCACATGGCTCGTATAGCCGACGCCTCGCGAAGGACGAGTTCGGTCAGCTCGCAGACGTCCTCTCCGCGCTCGCGCGCCTTCTGCGCCGCATGCCACCCCGCCGACAGCCGGTCGGCGCTCGTCACCGCGAGCACGCCGACGCCGCGCCGGTCCTCGGCAAGAAGCCCGGCGGCCTCAATTGCCTCGGGTGCCACAGCGCCCATGTAGACGATGACCACCGACGACGACGTATCCGGCTCGCGCACCCAGTAGCCGCCATCGATGATCGCCTGCCGCAGCTCCGCCGTCATGGCACGGGCCGGCTGCTCGAGTGGACGCGTCGTCAGCCGCAGATAGACCGATCCGCCCATTTCCTCGCGCGGCCACGGCACGTCCTTCCCCTTGCCGTCGCGCTGCATGTAGTCGAGCGACCAGCCCATGATCTCGGCAAGCTCGTCCACATAGGCCGGCTCGAAAGAGACGAGGCCATCCTGCGACATGCCAATGAGCGGCGTGCCGATCGACTGGTGCGCGCCGCCCTCGGGCGAGAGCGCGATCCCGGACGGTGTCGCCACCACCATGAAGCGTGCGTCCTGGTAGCAGGCGTAATTCAGCGCATCGAGGCCGCGGCAGATGAAGGGATCGTAGAGCGTGCCGATCGGCAGGAGCCGCTCGCCGAATACAGAGTGCGAGAGGCCGGCCGCCGCGAGTTGCAGGAAGAGGTTCATCTCGGCGATGCCGAGCTCGATGTGCTGCCCTTTGGGCGACAGCTCCCAGCGCTGCGGCGACATCAGCCCGCGCTTCTTGAACATGTCCTCCTGGCTCTCCATCGAGAACACGCCTCGGCGGTTGACCCAGGGCCCGAGGTTGGTCGAGACGGTGACGTCCGGCGACATGGTGACGATGCGGTCGGCGAGCGGGCCGCCCATGCGCGCGATCTCGTCGAGGATGCGCCCGAAGCCGGCCTGGGTCGCCGCCATCCCCTTGGTCTCGATCTTCGGCATGACGACCGGGAGCTTGGGCGAGGAGAGCGTGCGCTTCCCCTTGGCGATGAACGGCACGCGCTTCAGGAAGGCGGCAAGCGTCTCCGCCGGCAGGTCGAGGCCTGCGAAGCGGTCCCATTCCTCGCCCTGGTTGATGCCCTGGCGCGCGCGAAACTCCTGCATCTGCGACTTGTTCATCAGTCCGGCGTGGTTGTCCTTGTGGCCCTGGAATGGCAGGCCATAGCCCTTGATCGTGTAGGCGATGAAGCACACCGGCTGATCAGCCGGCGCGCCTTCGAAAGCCTCCAGGATCTCCTCGAGATCATGCCCGCCGAGGTTGGTCATGAGGCGGCTCAAGTCCTCGTCCGAGAGTGCCCGGATGATGGAGAGCGTGTCCGTATGGCCCGCGAGATCGCGCTCGAGCTCCGTCCGCCAGGCAGCACCGCCCTGGAAGACGAGGGCTGAATAGAGCTGGTTCGAGCAGTCGTCGATCCACTGGCGGAGCCGCTCGCCGCCGGGCTTGCGGAATGCGGCCTGCATGAGCTTCCCGTACTTGATGAAGACGACCTTCCAGCCGAGATTGTCGAAGAGGCCGGCAACCTTCATGAACAGGCGGTCCGAGACGACCGAATCGAGGCTCTGGCGGTTGTAGTCGACCACCCACCAGCAGTTCTTGAGGCCGTGCTTCCAGAACTCGAGTAGTGCTTCGTGGACGTTGCCCTCATCGAATTCGGCATCCCCCATGAGCGCAATGAGACGACCCTTCGGCCAGTCGCGGCTCCAGCCCTTGGCGTGCACATAGTCCTGGATGATGCTCGCGAAGCCCGTGATGGCGGGGCCGAGGCCGACCGACCCCGTCGAGAAGTCGACGTCGGCCGTGTCCTTCGTGCGTGAGGGATAGCTCTGCACGCCGCCGAAGGCGCGGAAGTTGACGAGCTTCTCGAGCTCCTGGTTGCCGAGCAGATACTGGATCGAATGGAACACGGGGCTCGCGTGCGGCTTCACGGCGACGCGATCCTCTGGCCGCAGCACGTGGAAATAGAGCGCCGTCATCAGCGCGACCATCGAGGCCGACGACGACTGGTGCCCGCCGACCTTCAAGCCATCGCCACGCTGTACCTCGTGGTTGGCGTGATGGATCATGTAGGACGAGAGCCAAAGCACCTTGCGCTCGAGCTCACGCAGTACAGTGAGTAACTCCTGCCGACGAGCGTCGCCAATGGGTGCCAGCTGCTGCATCTGCGCCTCCGCGTGCGGTCCGATGGGTTCCGAGTTGCCGCCACCATACGCCCGCTCATGCAGCATTGCTTTGCAAAAGCGCCCGCTGACATGCAACATATTGGGAGGTTTTGCCACCAGGAGCGCCAATATTGAAGAAATCCACCAATGTGACCCTGGACGACATCGATCGCCGTCTGCTCAAGGTGGTGCAGGAGGAGGGGCGCATCTCGGCAACCGAACTCGCCGAGCGCGTCGGCCTCTCCGTGAGCCCGTGCTTGAGGCGACTCCGCCTTCTCGAGGAGGCGGGCGTCGTGCGCGGCTATGCGGCACAAGTCGATCAGGCGAAGGTCGGGCTGCCGGTGAGCGTATTCGTGTCGATCAAGCTCGAGCGCCAGCAGAAGGACGCCATGTCCCGCTTCGAGGCCGCCGTGCGCCGCTGCCCGGAGGTGCTCGAATGCTACCTGATGACCGGCCCGCGCGACTATCTCCTGCGCGTCGTCGCCCGCGACCTCGCCGATTACGAGCGCTTTGTCAAAGAGACGCTCACGCGCTTCGACGGCATCGCCAACATCGAATCGAGCTTCGCCCTTGCTCAGGTGAAGCAGTCCGGCAGCCTGCCGATCGAGGGGTGAGCCGCTTGCGCTTCGAGCTGGTGACGACCTGGTTGCCGAATTCGTCACTTGGCCGGAGCGCTCGCGCCTGCTTCATTCAGCGTGCCAGCCAATCTGGCGTCTCCTGCGCCCCGCCGACACCAAGAGGCCCCCTTGCCGATCCAATCGATCGCGGACAGCCGCGCGCCGCTCTGGCTCGCCGGGATGCTCGCCGTCGCGGCAACGGCCCTTGCGGCGGACCGCGTCCTCATGAGCGACCTCGGCGGCTATTCACACATGGCGCTGGCGCACAGCGTGCTCTACCTCGTGACGGCCGGGCTGCTGCTCTCGAGCCGGGCTCGCGCCCCCTCGCTCTTCGCCATTCTGGCGATCGCGCTCGTCATGCGCGGCATCGCCATGGGCGTACCGCACAACGTCCTCACCACGGACGCGCTCCGCTACGTCTGGGACGGCCGCATCCAGTGGGCGGGCTTCAACCCCTACCTTTACGCCCCTGCCGACGAGCGGCTCGCGTTCCTGCGCGATCTTGTGATCTTCCCAAACATCAATCAGAAGGAAACGGCAGTCACCATCTACCCGCCGTTCGCCGAGATGATCTTCATGCTCGCCGTGAAGATCGCCGACGGCATCGAGGGCATGAAGCTCACCATGCTCGCCTTCGAGGGACTGCTCGTATGGTCGCTCGTCGGCTGCCTCGACCGGCTTGGCATCTCGCGCGATCGCGTCCTCATCTACGCGTGGCACCCGCTGCCCGTCTGGGAGTTCGCGAGCCAGGCGCACATCGACGCCGCAACCGCGGCGCTCATCACGGCTGCACTCTATGCCCGCCTCGTTCAGCGCTATTGGCTGACAGGGATGCTCCTCGGCCTCGCTGCCGCGACGAAGTACTACCCGGCCTTGCTGCTCGCCGTGCTGCTGCCGCGTCCGCCCTGGCTCGATCGCCTGCTCCGGCGCATTCCGGGTGTTCGCTCGCTCATTCCCGACGAGGCGGCGGGCGCTCGAGATGAGTGCAGGACACGCCAATCCCTCCCAGACTGGCTGCAGCTCAGCCTCGGCTTCGTCGCGACGCTGATCGCCGTCTACCTCCCCTATGCCTGGACGGCCGGCCCGCGCGTCATCGGCTTCCTGAACCGCCACCTCGACAACGAGGGCTATCTCGCAGGCTACGGCTTCCATCTCGTCTGGATCCTGCGCGACTTCGGCCTCGCCGACCCGCCCGCCCGCGCCTACATCGCCGCCGCGGCCGTGACCCTCGGCGCACTTCTTGCCTGGGCCTTCCTGTCACGCCGCGCCAGAGATGTGCCTATCCCGAGCCTCGTCGTGATCGCCTGCGCTTTCGTCTGGCTCACCTCGCCGCACTATGCTTGGTACTTCGCCTGGATCATTCCGTTCGCGGCGCTCGCGCCTTCCCCCGCGGCCCTCCTCTTCACGGCTCTCGCATTCGTCATGTACCTCCCCACCATCGCGCCGGCTCACGGGCAGAGCATCGCCTATGCCCTCGTCTTCGGAGTGCCCCTGGTCGTGGCCTCGGTCGAGCGTTGGCGCGCGCGCACACGGCTGCCTGAAACGTGACGCTCGTCCCGCTGCCCTTCCGCTCGCGCGCCTTCCGCAGCCAGTGGCTCGGCGATCTCCTCACGTCCTGGAGCTTCGAGATCGAGCGGCTGATCCTCGGCTGGTACATCCTCGTCGAGACGAAGTCGGTCGTGATGCTGACCCTCTTCGGCGCGATGCAGTACGGCGGCACGCTCGTCGCTCCCCTCGTCGGCGTGCTTGGCGACCGGATCGGCCCGCGCCGCGTGCTCGCGACCATGCGACTCTGCTATGCGGTCTGCGCGGGCACGTTGCTCGCGGTCGCCTGGAGCGGGCGGCTGACGCCGACGATCGTCCTCTTCGTCGGCGCGATCGCCGGGCTCGTCATCCCTTCCGACATCGGCATGCGCGGCGCGCTCATCGCCGAGACGCAGCCGCGCGAGCAGCTGATGGCAGCCATGGGCGCCGGGCGCACGACGTCGGACACGGCGCGCATCGGCGGCGCGCTCGCCGGCGCGGGCCTCATCTCCGCCTTCGGCATCGTGCCGACCTATTTCGTCGTCACCTGCACCTATGTCGCGAGCGCGCTTCTCACCTTGCGTGCCGTCGCCAGCCTGCCGCTGGAGGCTGGCCCGCGCCCGGAGCGGGCACCGACGTCGCCCTGGTCCGATCTCAAGGAGGGGCTCGCCTACGTGTGGACGACGCCGCACGTGCTCGGCGGCATGGCGATCGCCTGCCTCGTCAACCTCACGGCGTTCCCGATCATGGGCGGCGTGCTCCCCTATGTCGCCAAGGAGGTCTACGGCCTCGGCCAGACGGGCCTCGGCTATCTCTCGGCCGCCATCGGCGTCGGCGCCTTCATCGGCTCGATCGCGGTCGGCATGGCCGGCATGAGGATCGCCGCCGGACGCGTCATGCTGATCGCAACCATCGCCTGGTATCTGCTGCTGCTTGCTCTCGCCCTCGTCACAGACCCGCGCGCCGGCGCGTTGCTGCTGATGCTGGTCGGCCTCGCCCAGAGCTTCAGCATGGTGCCGCTCGCCGTCATGCTGCTGCGGACATCCGAGCCGCGCTTTCGCGGGCGTGTCATGAGCGTGCGCATGCTCGCGATCTACAGCTTGCCCTTCGGGCTCCTCGGCGCCGGCGCGCTCATCGAACGGTTCGGCTTCAAGGCGACGGGCAGCGCCTACGCGCTCCTCGGCCTCGCAACGACGCTCGCCATTGCCATCGCCTGGCGGCGCGCGCTCTGGACGGACCAGGCGCCGGGAAATGCGCGCTAACGCTTCACACCGATCGCCGCGACGCCGCGCTCGATCCGGTCGAGCGCCTCATCGAGGATCGCGCGCGAGGTCGCGAGGCTCAGCCGCACGTGCCCCGCGGCTCCCGGACCGAAGAACCTGGGGCTGCCAGGCACGAGCGCGATGCGAAACTCGCGGGCGAGCCGCTCCACCACATCGTCCTGACCGAGCGCGAGGCGGCTCACGTCGGGAAATGCGACGAACGTGCCTTCCGGCAGCGCACAGGCGACGCCTGGCATGCGATTGAGCCGGGCAACGGCGACATCGCGCTGTGAGCGCAAATGCTCGACGAACGCGGCCCGCCAGGCTGCGCCGTGCTCCAGCGCCGCGATGCCCGCGATCTGCGAGAGCGTGCTCACCCCATCGGCCGTCTCGTCGAAATGCGTCGTCGATACCAGTCGCCGGTGCTGCCCGGTATCCGGCGAGATCACGAGCCCCAGGCGGAGGCCCGCCATCCCGTAGCCCTTCGAGAAGCCATAGACCGTGAACGTCCGCCGCGCGACCTCGCCCGACAGCGCCGCGACGGATGTCAGCCTGGCCGGCGCGAAGACGATGTCCGACCACACCTCGTCGGAGACGATCCAGAGTTTGTGCCTGAGAGCCACCGAAGTCAGCGCCTCGAGCTCCTCGCGGCGCCAGACGCGCCCCGTCGGGTTGTGCGGATTGCAGATCATGAGGATGCGCGTCCGCGGCGTGACGAGCCGCTCGACGGCCGCCACATCGACCGTCCAGCCCGCGGCCTCATCGAGCCGGAAGCGGCGCACCGTGCCGCCTGCCGCCACGACCGAGCGCTCGAACAGGAAATCGCACGGGTCCGCGATCAAGGCCTCCTCTCCCGGCGACAGCAGCGCGCGCACCACGAGATAGAGCGCTGCCGCCGCACTGTTGGTCGCCAGCACCTCGCCGGCTGTGCAAGGAATGCCGCGGCTCCCCTTGAAATGGCGCGCGGCAGTCTCGCGGAACGCGCCGAGCCCCTCGCCGGGACCGTAGGAGAAATATCCCGAGGCGGCGTAGTCGCGGATGGCCTCGACGATCTCGCGTGCGGCCGGGAAGTCGGGGTCCGCAGCCGTCAGCGGGATGACGTCAGGCTCGACCGTCGCCCAGCGGTAGTTGTGCGCCCGCGCGCGCAGCATGGCGCGATCGACGCGATCGTCGGAAAAGAGCGTGTTCGAGTCATCGCCCGGTTCCGCCGCCACCGGCGCGCTGCCGACACCTTGAGACAGCTCGGCGAGCGAGAGGCGGCCGTCGCCGTCCCGATCGAGCGTATCGAACTGCACTTTGATCTCAGCCTCGCTCACGACGCGCCCCGACATGGCAAGCGCCAGGGCGAACTCGCTCCGGTCGAGGCCGCCCGCCGGCCCGACGGCGAGCGTGCGGAAGAGATCGACGATGCGGCTGCGGCGCTGATAGAGCGCCTGGCGGCGAGGCGAGCGGCCGGCCCGGAGGCGGGCGAGTGCAGGCGAGGCGGGGCCATCCCCGGCAAGAGCTGCGAGGATCTCTTCGACGGAGAGCGAGCCGCTCGTGTCGGTATCGATCTCGCTGAACAGGCCCTCCTCCTCACCGGCCGAGATGTCGGCCTCGAAGAGCGCAAGCGCACGCCCGAAGTCCTGCCGGCCGAGCCGTCCGTCGCCATCGACGTCGGCCGCCAAGAAGGCCGCGCGCAGATCGGCCTCGCTCAGCTCGACCAGATCCTCGATCGGCGTCGCGGTGCCGTCGATAAGGGGGACGCCACCGGGGATCGCTGTGCCGATGAAGCTCGCGAGCATCGCGCGGCCGCCGAGCACGAAGCCCTCGACCGCCGCCCGCCGGTCCGTGACGAAGCGCGCGAGCACCTCGGGAACGCTTCCGGTCGCTGTCTCGGAGGCGGCGAGCCGGTCCGCGAGAATGATCGCATCCTCGAGTGCAGCGCCGATCCCCTGGCTCGTGAACGGCAGCAGGGGGTGGGCGGCGTCGCCGACGAGCACGCCGTTCCCGCAGGCGAGCTCGGCGGGGAGGTCGGAATTGGGCGGATGCCAGACATGCGCGGTCGCGTAGTCGGCCCGCTCGAGGTATTGCCGCACCACCTCCGGCGCGCCAGCAAGCAGCCGGCCTAGAAATGACCTTAGCGCCGCCGCGTCCGCATCCTGAGTGGGCGGCGCATGCCGGCGCGCATCGAACTGCATGAAACCGATGACGCGCTCGGCGGTTGGTGCGAGCAGGCCGAACGCCACACCGCGGTCGGCGAACATGGTCTTGATGAAGGTCGTACCGAGCTGGCGCGCAAGCTCGGGGAGGTACGTCGAGGTGACGATCTCGCGGACCGGGCTCAGGGGCCGCTCGAACCCAGGATTGAGCGCCCGGCAGAGCGGCGAGCGCCAGCCCTCGGCGCCGATCACGATGTCACCCTCGCCGAGGTCGATCGACGGCCGGTCGGCGAGCACGATGCGCGAGACCCGCTCGCCCTCGGCCTCGATCCTGTCGACTGCATGGCCGAGCTTCACGACGCCCGCCGGGAGCCGTGCCGAGAGCGCCTCGATGATTGCCGAGCGCGTCACGCAGTAGACGCCGTCCAGCGCGCCGACATCGAGCGAGCGGCCACCCGCGTCCTGGATCAGCGCGCGCCGTATCGCCGTGCAGCTGTCGAGCACGCGGCCGGCATCTAGCGCGCGCAAGGCCTTGGCCCCGTTCTGCATGAGGATCAGGCCATGCCCCTTGCGGGTTGCCTGGCGCTCGGCGCTGTCGCGTTCCAGGACTTCCACGTCAGTGATGCCGGCGCGCCGGATGAGGGCCGTCGCTACCGCCAGTCCTGCGACGCCGCCGCCAAGTATCTTCACGCGCATCCCGAAATCCCCTGTGGACCGGCCTCGCGGCGGGCAAGAACGCTCAATTCGACGAGCATCTTGCCAAGCCGGCGTCCACACGTCACCAGGAAGCATCCGACGAAGGGGCCATTTCAACCGATGGCCGGTTGGCTATTGTGCTCCCTGTCGCCGTTCCGAGAGACCGTCCCATGTCCGATGACGCCCCGACCCTCGCCCTTGCAGCCGGCTTTGCCCCGGCGACGGACGCCGCCTGGCGCACGCTCGTCGACAAGGTGCTGAAAGGCGGCGATTTCGAACGCCGCCTCGCCTCGCGCACGGCCGATGGCCTCCGAATTGCCCCGCTCTACAAGCGGGGCGATGCGCCGGATGTGGCCGTTCCTGCACCGGGCGCGGATGCTGCCGGCTGGGATATCCGCCAGCGGCACGGCGTCGCCGATCCGGCTGCCACCAACGCGGCGATCCTTGCCGACCTAGCGGGCGGCGTCACGTCGATCGCGCTGCAGATCGAGGCGCCGGGACAGACCGGCGCCGGCTATACGGCCGACGTGCTCCGCCGCGCGCTCGCGGGCGTTCTCCTCGATGTCTGCCCGATTGCCCTGGATGCCGGCGAGTACACCGTCGATGCCGCGGGCAGCCTGATGGAGATCTGGCGCGAGCAGGGCATCGCCGCCGGGCGTTGCAGGGGCGCCTTCGACTATGACCCGCTCGGCACGCTCGCCCGGACCGGTGCGCTCTATAATCCGCTGCCGAAGGCGCTGGCCACCGCCGCCCACCTCATCACCGATACCGCGTCCATGCCGGGCGTCACGGCCCTCGTCGCTGACGGGCGGCCCTATCACGCGGCCGGCGCCAGCGAGGCGCAGGAGCTGGCTGCTGTGCTGGCGACGCTCGTTGCCTACCTCCGCGCTGCCGAGGCCTCTCAGATCGCGCCCGTCACGGCAATCAAGAAAATCTCGATCGCGCTTGCCGCCGACCAGGACCAGCTGCTCACCATCGCCAAGCTCCGGGCCGCGCGCCTCCTGGCCGGGCGCATCGGCGAGGCTTGCGGCGTGCCGGATGCCGGCCGCATCCACATCACGGCGGAGACGGCCTTCCGCATGATGGCGCGGCGCGATCCCTGGGTGAACATGCTGCGCACGACGATCGCTTGCGCCTCTGCCGCGCTCGGCGGCGCGGATGCCATCACGGTGCTGCCGTTCACAGCAGCCCTCGGCGCGGCGGATGCCTTCGCCCACCGCATTGCCCGCAACACACACCACGTGCTGATGGCGGAAAGCGGGCTCGGCCGCGTCGGCGATCCGGCAGCGGGAAGCTTCGCGCTCGACGCCATGACGGGCGAACTCTCCAAGGCGGCCTGGGGCCTCTTCCAGGAGATCGAGCGCGAGGGCGGCATGGCAGCCTCGCTCACGGCGGGCGCATTCCAGGGCCGCATCGTC
>DAORNH010000041.1:11252-14053 GCA_035440865.1 Hyphomicrobiaceae bacterium
AGATCGCGACGGGCCGGCTCGAGCTCACCGGCGTCTCGGCATTCCCGATGCTCGGCCCCGATGGCGTCATGGTCGAGCCCTCCCCGACGGCTCCATCTGCCGACCTCAATGGAGCCAAGGCGCAGCGCCTCGAAGCCAGCCGGCTGGCCGAGCCCTACGAGGCGCTGCGCGATGCCGCCGACGCCTATGCCCAGCGGACCGGAAAGCCGCCCCGCATCTTCCTCGCATCCCTCGGCGATCTTGCGACGCACGGCACCCGCTCCACCTGGATCGCCAACTACCTTGCGGCCGGCGGCATCGAAGCGATCCGCTCCGACGGCTTCACGGCGAGCCAGGACGCCGCCCGCGCCTTTGCCGAAAGCGGAGCGGCGATCGCCTGCATCTGCTCGTCCGATGCGGTCTACGCCGAGCTCGGCGAGGCAACGGCCGGCGCACTCAAGGCCGCAGGTGCCAGGCGCATCCTCCTTGCCGGCCGGCCGGGCTCGATCGAAGCGGCGCTCAAGGCTGCGGGCGTCGACACGTTTATCTTTGCCGGATCGGACGCGATCTCCACGCTCCGCGAGTTGCATGTCGCGCTCGACGCGTGAGCCCGTGTGCCCGAACCGGCCGAAAGTTGCGGACTTTTGCCGCAAGCTCGGGCTGTGAGGCGAGCCCGGGCTCGTGCTACTTTGCCAGGACGATGAAATGAGGACTGTCGCGTGACCGGCTCCAAGACCCCCCTGCTCGACAAGGTTGCCCTTCCGGCTGACCTAAGGGCCCTCGACGACAAGCTTCTGCCGCAGCTCGCCGCCGAGCTCCGCCAGGAGATGATCGATGCCGTGTCGATCACCGGCGGCCACCTCGGCGCAGGGCTCGGCGTCGTCGAGCTCACCGTCGCCCTCCACAAGGTGTTCGACACGCCGGACGACCGCCTCGTCTGGGACGTCGGCCACCAGGCCTACCCGCACAAGATCATCACCGGGCGGCGGGACCGCATTCGCACGCTGCGCCAGGGCGGCGGCCTCTCGGGCTTCACGAAGCGCGACGAGAGCCCCTATGATCCCTTCGGCGCGGCGCATTCCTCGACGTCGATCTCGGCCGCCCTCGGCATGGCCGTCGCCCGTGATCTCAAGGGAGAGGCACGCAACATCATCGCCGTGATCGGCGACGGGGCCATGTCGGCCGGCATGGCCTACGAGGCCATGAACAACGCCGGTGCCCGGCACGAGCGCCTGATCGTCATCCTCAACGACAACGACATGTCGATCGCCCCGCCGGTCGGCGCCATCTCGGCCTATCTCGCCCGCCTCGCCTCCTCGCAGCCCTACTTCTTCATGCGCGATGTGGCAAAGCAGCTCGCCAAACGCCTGCCGAAGAGCTGGGAACGGGCCGCCGCCCGCGCCGAGGAGCTGACGCGCACCTACTGGACCGGCGGCACGCTCTTCGAGGAGCTCGGCTTCCACTACGTCGGACCGCTCGACGGCCACAACTTCGACCATCTGCTGCCGGTGCTCCGCAACGTGCGGGACGCGAGCAAGGGGCCGATCCTCGTCCATGTCGTCACCAAGAAGGGCAAGGGCTACGCGCCCGCCGAGGCGGCCGCGGACAAGTATCATGGTGTCAACCGCTTCAACGTGATCACCGGCGCGCAGGACAAGACCAAGGCCAACGCGCCCCAGTACACGAAAGTGTTCGCCGAGAGTCTCATCAAGGAGGCGGCGCGCGATCCTCGCATCGTCGCCATCACCGCGGCGATGCCGTCCGGCACCGGCCTCGATCTCTTCGCCAAGGCCTACCCCGAACGCACCTTCGACGTCGGCATCGCCGAGCAGCACGCCGTGACGTTCGCGGCCGGCCTCGCGACGGAAGGCATGCGGCCGTTCGCGGCCATCTACTCGACCTTCCTGCAGCGCGCCTACGACCAGGTGGTGCATGACGTGGCGATCCAGCGGCTTCCGGTCCGCTTCGCGCTCGACCGTGCGGGCCTCGTCGGCGCGGACGGGCCGACGCATGCGGGCTCGTTCGATGTCGGCTATCTCGGCGCGCTCCCCGGCTTCGTCGTCATGGCCGCGGCCGACGAGTCCGAGCTCGTGCACATGGTCGCGACGCAGGCCCGCATCGACGACCGGCCCTCGGCAGTGCGCTACCCGCGCGGGGAAGGCGTAGGAGTCGAGCTGCCAGTCGAGGGCCGTCCGCTCGAGATCGGCCGCGGCCGCATCGTGCGCGAAGGGACCTCGATCGCCATCCTCTCGCTCGGCACGCGGCTTGCCGAGGCGATGAAGGCCGCGAGCCAGCTGCAGGCCTTCGGGCTGTCGGCGACTGTCGCCGATGCCCGCTTCGCAAAGCCACTCGATGAGGCCCTGATCCGCCGGCTCGCCCGCGAGCACGAGGTGCTGATCACGGTCGAGGAAGGAGCGACGGGAGGGTTCAGTGCCTTCGTCATGCAGTTCCTCGTCTGCTCGACGGCGGCCTCAAGTTCCGCCCGCTCGTCCTCCCGGATGCCTTCATCGACCACGACAAGCCGGAGAAGATGTACGAGACGGCGGGTCTCAATGCCTCCGGGATCGTCGCGGCAGCGCTCTCCGCGCTCGGCCGCAAGGTGATGGCCAACGAAGGCTGAAACGGCCGGCTCAGCGATGATCGTCGAAGCCGCCCCGGCGAAGCTTAACCTCTTCCTCCACGTCACCGGACGGCGCGCGGACGGCTTCCACCTGCTCGAGAGCCTCGTTGCGTTCGTCGATATCGCCGATGAGGTGCGGATCGAGCCCGCGGGGCGCTTCGTGCTCGAAATTGTCGGCCCGTTCGCGGGCGCGCTCGCCGAC
>DAORNH010000041.1:14063-19990 GCA_035440865.1 Hyphomicrobiaceae bacterium
GAGCCGATCGCGAGCAATCTCGTCACGCGCGCCGCCCATGCCCTGGCCCGCAGCCTCGGGCGCACGCCGGATGTCGTCGTGACACTCGTGAAAACTCTGCCGATCGCCTCCGGCATCGGCAGCGGCTCGACCGATGCCGCAGCGACCCTGCGCAGCCTCGGCCGGCTCGAGGACGCGGATCGTGCGTACATCACGATGTACGCGGACGACGGCACGTTCCGCAACAGCCACGAGTGGTGCCACCCCGCGCCTTGCCGAGGTCGCGCGGAGCCTCGGGCAGGACGTGCCGGTGTGCCTCGCCGGAACGCCCGCCTATTTCGAGGGCATCGGCGATTATACGCGGCCCTCGCCCCCACTGCCGCGTCTCTCCGTCGTCCTCGTCAACTGCGGCACGCCCGTCGCAACGCCCGCCGTTTTCCGCGCCCGGAACGGCGCCTTTTCCGCCCCGCTCCCGGGAAATCTCGATGCGAGTTCGCCCGAGGCACTGATCGAAGCGCTCGCTGCCTGCCGGAATGACCTGACCGATGCTGCGCTCACGATCGACACACAAATCGCTGTGGTCCTGCGCGAACTCGCCGCCTGCACGGGCGCCCGCATCGCCCGCATGAGCGGCTCGGGTGGTACGTGCTTTGCGATTTTCGACGACGAGACAGCTGCGCGAGCTGCGGCCCGCAACCTCACCCTTGCCCATGCCGGCTGGTGGATCGCCTGCGGTCGACTGATTTCCTTGCCCCGCGCCGCGCCGCGCGATACCTCCGCTGCATGACCCCATCGCGAGACATCCAGCGGCTCATCGAGATCATGGTAGCGCTCCGCACGCCCGTCACCGGCTGCCCGTGGGACCTCGAGCAATCGTTCCGCACAATCGCGCCCTACACGATCGAGGAGGCCTACGAGGTCGCCGATGCGATCGAGCGGCGCGACCTCGCCGATCTCAAGGAGGAGCTCGGCGATCTCCTCCTCCAGGTCGTATATCACGCACGCCTCGCCGAGGAGGAAGACGCCTTCTCGTTCGCCGATGTTGTACTCGGCATCACGGAAAAGATGATCCGCCGCCACCCGCACGTCTTCGGCGACGAGGCGGCACGCTCGGCCGGCATCGCCAAGGGCTTCTGGGAGCGCATCAAGGCAGAGGAGAAGGCCGGAAAGGCGCGCGAGCGGGTCCGGCTTGGCGCGGCCGGCAAGGGCGAGGCGCAACAAGCCGCAGACTCGCTCCTTGCCGATGTTCCGGCATCGCTGCCGGGCCTAACGCGCGCGGTGAAGCTTCAGGAGAAGGCCGCACGCGTCGGCTTCGACTGGCCCTCGCTCGCGCCCGTGTTCGACAAGCTCCGCGAGGAGGTCGAGGAGCTTTCCGAGGTCGCGCTCGCTGCAGACCCGCGCGGCGCCAGCGAGGATCAGCAGGGCCCCGCGCTCAAGGACCGCATCGAGGACGAACTCGGTGATCTGCTGTTTGTGACAGCCAATGTCGCGCGCCACCTGGCGATCGATCCCGAGGCGGCGCTTCGGCGCGCCAACTCGAAGTTCCTCCGCCGTTTCCGGCACATCGAGATGCGCCTTGCCGAGCAGGGGCGTGCCCCCGAGCACTCGACGCTCGACGAGATGGAGGCGCTGTGGATCGAGGCAAAGGCCGCCGAGCGCAAGCCCTGACCAACGTGTACGCGCTTCAGGCAGGGCCCGCCGGCATCACATAAGTGACGACGGCATGAGCGACGAGATCGGGTTTCCCCTCCGTCACCATCTCGACCTCGCCGACGACGAGGCGCCGGCCGCGCCGCAGGATCCGGGCATCCGCGATCATGTCGCGCGGCTCGGGGCGAGCGAGGAAGGTGATGTTGAGGCTGCTCGTCGCCGTGTCGAGCCCAGCGACGCCGAGCTCGCTCAGCAGGGCCACATAGACGGCGAGATCGGCGAGTTTGAACATCGCCGGGCCGCTGATGGTGCCGCCCGGCCGAATCGTCGACGGCGTCGGGATCATACGTACGCGCGCATGCGTCGGTGTCGCCGCCTCGATCGCCACCTTGCTGCCGTCCGCAGTAAAGCCAGGGAAATGTGTCCGCAGCAGTTCGCTGACCTGCTCTGCGTCCAATGGAGAGCTGGCTTGTCCAGTATTGCTCATCCTTATTGCTGTCCATTTTGTGAGTTGTGGATGGGATGGGGAAGGCCTAAAGGCCTTGCTCGCGAGTGGCAAGGTTTACGAGGAGGCATGAATGCGGCGGTTGGTGGCGCTGGTTGGCGCTCTAGCATTGGCAGTGACGGTGGCACTTGGGCTTGGGTCTGCGAGTGCGCAGGAGCCGATCAAACAGATCAAGCTCACCGAGAAGCAGGTTCTCGGCTTCATCGCGTCCCAGAAGGAGATGATGGCCATTCAGGTGAAGCTGCAGGCCTCACCCGCGGACAAGCCTGATCCCAAGATCCTCGCAGAGTTCGAGGCGGCGTCGAAGAAGCACGGTTTCGCGTCGTTCGCCGAATTCCAGGACGTGACGGCCAACATCTCGATAATCATGGCCGGCTTCGATCCGGCGACGGGCAAGTTCACCGACCCGCTCGAGATGATCAAGGCCGAGATCGCGGGCATCACTGCTGACAAGAACATCCCCGACAAAGAGCGGAAGCAGATGCTCGATGAGCTCAACGAGGCCCTGAAGATCACCGAGCCCCTCAAGTTCCCCGAGAACATCGAGATCGTGAAGAAGTTCCGCGAGAAGATCGAAGCATCGATGCAGCAGTAAGATGGCTGCATCCTGAGAGACACTCCGGGGCGCCGCGAGGCGCCCACTTTTTTTGCCGACGCCGTATCACAAGGAGAGCAAACCACCGCCAGCCGAAGGCACGGTCTGGTGCTCTGGTCGCAGGCCCGTGTATGCTCGCTCACATCCCCCTCGACACGGAGCATGCCATGGCCCAGCGCCCGATCGATCTCTACTACTGGCCGACGCCCAACGGCTTCAAGATCACCATCATGCTGGAGGAGTGTGGTCTCCCCTACACGATCAGGCCGGTCAACATCGGCAAGGGCGAGCAGTTCAAGCCCGAGTTCCTGGCCATCTCGCCGAACAACCGCATGCCGGCGATCGTCGATCCCGACGGGCCGGGCGGCAAGGTGATCTCCGTCTTCGAATCGGGCGCGATACTCCAATATCTCGGCCGCAAGACCGGCAAATTCTACCCGGCCGACGAGCGCGCCCGCGTCGAGATCGAGCAGTGGCTGTTCTGGCAGATGGGCGGGCTCGGGCCCATGGCCGGCCAGTGCCATCACTTCCGCAACTACGCGCCCGAGAAGGTGCCCTACGGCATCGAGCGCTACACCAACGAGGTCAACCGGCTCTACGGCGTTCTCGACAGGCGTCTCGCTGACCGCGACTTCATCGCCGGTCCCTATTCGATCGCCGACATGGCCTCGTTCCCCTGGGTGCGCCCCTACAAGAACCAGGGCCAGGACCTCGCCGAGTTTCCCAACGTCGATCGCTGGTTCAAGCGCATGATCGCGCGGCCGGCCGTCGCCAAGGGCTGTAAGGTCGGCGAGGAGCTGCGCTCGGCCTACAACCTCGCCACCGACAAGGAGGCGCAGGCCGTGCTGTTCGGCCAGAAGGCGCGGAAGTAGCAGCTCCGCAACCGGCCCGGCGACTACGGCTTGACGATCTCGACCTCGGCGCCCGCCTCCTCGGCGCCGGCATCCTTCAGGAGCTTGGCGAGGGCCGCGCGCTCGGTTGGAGAGAGCATCAGGTGGCGGTCGAAATCGGGGCTTGTCTCGGGAATACCTTTCGCTGTGATCACGTCGAGGCGGGCCTGCAGCGTCGCTGGCTTCCAGGCATCGAGCACCGACTTGGGCGGCGGCTTGGCGAGACCGAAGCAGGTCAGGCGGGTCCGGCCTGGCTCGTCGGCGTTCAGGAGGTCGGGTGGAATCTTCAGGCCCTCCGGGTAGCGCACCGGCGAGCTCGTCGCGGCCAGCAGCGAGGAGCCGTTGCGTGGCGGAAAGATTGCGTAGGAGCCTTGCTTGCTCGGCACATCGGCAAAACAGTAGAGGTTGAGGTCGCGCGCGAATTTGATCTCGAAGCGAAGGGTTTCGCCCGAGCCAGGCTTCGGCGGGGCCGCGATCCGCCGCTTTAGCGCCGTGACGGTGAGCAGCGCGTTCTCGATGTCAAGCCCATTGCGGAGATCATTGGTGGCGATCGGCTCTGGCCCGGCGCCGGTCGTCTGACCGGCCTTGCTGAACGCGACCAGGAGCGCGACGTGCTGCGGCTCGCTCACGAGGTTCACCTCCGCGCGCCACGTCTTGTCGTCAGCATCGCCCGCCATCGGAGTGTCACGCGCGATGGCGATCTCTAGCGTGACAGGATCGCCGAGCGAGAAGGGCTGCGCCGAGACGAGCGCCGCCTTGAGCTGCTCCTCGAACCAGCGGCCGGACTTCGCGGTGAGCGGTCGGCCGTCGAGGCGGGTCGGCTGGATGACGAGGCGCGCCGACTGCTTCTCGGTCCGCAGGAACTGGCGCGCCGCCGCCATCAGCACCGTCTCCGGCCGCGCCACGCTCACCGGCAGCTTCAGGCCGCGAATGAGCTTAGAGCCCGTGCAGGCGCGATCCGGGAATGTCATGACGTCGAGCGAGATGTCGACGGCGCCGTCGGCGTTGCGATGTACGTCCGAGGCGAACAGGAAGAGGTCCGCCTTGTGGGACTTCATCGCCTCGTCGATCTGCTTCATCGCGCCACCGGGGTTCGCAAAGCGCGCGATGGCCAGAAGGCGTGCAGCATCGTCGAGGCGGGTCACCGAGACCTGTCCCGCGGCGCCGAGCGCATCCTGGACGACGCGCGTGACGAGCTCGGCCTCGCTCAGCCGCACATGCTTTGCATCGTCCCCGAACCCGGCAATGGCGATCGCCACGCGTCGTTGCCACATACCCTCGAATGCCCCGCGCGGGCGTGTCTTGGCACGCCGTGATCTCGCCCTTGATCTGATTGGCGAGCTGAGCCGTGCCCGCGCGCAACGCCAGTTCCCAGGCCGGAGACTCGGCGCGAGCGGGAATCGCCGGCGATGCGGTGAGCGCAATGCCGATCGGCAAGGCCGCCACAACGGCGGAACGGCGGGCGAAAGCGAGCATGCAACCTCCAACATCGACCGTCTCGGGCAACGCGGTCGATGATAGCCGCGCCCCAGCCAAACGCAATCGAGGCCGCGGTTGATCCGCAGCCTCGTTGGCTTCCGCAACCAAACACGACAGACTCAGTTGCCTTCGAGATAGGGGATCGGATCGACGGGACGCGAGCCCTGGCGCACCTCGAAATGCACGTGCGGCTGCCCATCGGCCCCGGTCCGTCCGGCCCGCGCAATCGGCTGCCCGCGCTTCACCTTGTCACCGCGCTTCACGAGGATCTCGTCGTTGTGGGCGTAAGCCGTGACCCAGTTGTTCTCGTGCCGGATGAGGACGAGGTTGCCGTAGCCCTTGAGCTCGTTGCCCGCGTAGGCGACCATCCCGCCTTCTGCCGCGACGACCTCGGCACCGGCGGGGACGGCAATATTGATGCCGTCGTTGTGCGTGCTGTCGGGGCGCGGGCCGAAAGCTGCCACCACGCGGCCCTTCACGGGCCAGCGGAACTTGGGCGTTGCCGTCGACACGGTCGGTGCGGCCGATGCCGGGGCGGGCGCAGGGCTCGCATCCGAAATGACCGGAGATGTGGTCGGCACCGTGCCGAGAGCCGCGACGCGCTTCGGCTCCGGGCTCGCGGGCTTGGGGCTCGCGATCGGCGAGGTCGCGACTGGTGCAGGCGAAATCGGAGCGGGCGATGCGGGCGCAGCCGGCGGAGCCGCAGCGGCGACGACCGGTACCTTAAGCACCATGCCGGGACGGAGCTTGGTCGGATCGGCAATGCCGTTCGCCTGCTGCAGGGCGAGCGCCGTCAGCCCGGCAGTTACCTGCTCGCCGCTGGCGACGA
>DAORNH010000042.1:0-18739 GCA_035440865.1 Hyphomicrobiaceae bacterium
GGCTGGCTCTTGGCGTCACAGCTGGCGCTTCTGGCAGCGATCGTGTTCCTCGCGACCCGCGATCCGGCGACGGCAACGCTCTCGATCGGGCTCGGCGCGCTGCTCGTCGCGGCCGCCTCGGCCACACAGGACATCGTCATCGACGCCTTCCGCATCGAGAGCCTCGATCCCGATCAGCAGGCGGCGGGCATGGCGAGCTATGTCGCGGCCTATCGCGTCGGCATGCTCGTCTCGGGCGCGGGCGTGATCGGCGTGACGGCCTGGCTCGAGGCGAAAGGGTATTCCAAGGGCACGGCCTGGACGCTCGCCTTCGTGCTCGCCGGGGCGACGCTCGTCGTCGGCATGCTGGCGACGCTGCTGTCGAGGGAGCCAGCGCAGACAAGTGCGAGCCTCGGCACTGTCGCGGCGCGCGCGGATCGCGGCACGCTCCTCGCCCGCTTCCTCGGTACGGCGATCGGCGCCTTCACGAGCTTCCTCACGCGCAAGGGCGCGATCGTCGCGCTGCTGTTCGTGCTCCTCTACAAGCTCTGCGATGCGGTGGCGGGCGTGATGACCGGCCCGTTCGTCCTCTCGCTCGGCTACGACAAGGCGACGTACGCCGGCATCGTCAAGGGCGTCGGGCTCGCAGCGACCCTTATCGGCGGCTTTGCCGGCGGGCTCGTGGCGCGGGCGCTGCCGCTCGTCGCCGCGCTCTGGCTCGGCGCCATCCTGCAGATGGCGTCGAACCTCGTCTTCGTCTGGCTCGGGACTGTAACGCCGAGCGTCGGCGCGCTGACCGTGGCCATCGTCGCCGAGAACCTCGCAGGCGGCATCGGCACCGTGATCTTCGTCGCCTATCTCTCCGCGCTCTGCTCGAGCCCGGCGCATACGGCGACGCACTACGCGCTGCTGACGGCACTCGCCTCGACCGGGCGCACGTTCATCGCAGCCTTCTCCGGCTATGCCGCGAAGTCGCTCGGCTGGCCAGGCTTCTTCCTGATGACGGTCGTACTGGCGCTGCCAAGCCTCGCTGTGCTCGTCTGGCTGATCCGGGGCGGGCATTTTGCGGCCCTCGGCGGGGAGCGCCGCGATGGCGCGTGAGGCGGCACCACTCCAGGCGATCGCGGGCTTCGTCCAGGACGAGGAGGGCCATTGGGTGGCGCTGCTGGCTTGCGGTCACCGCCAGCACATGCGCCATGTGCCGCCCTTCATCGAGCGGCCGTGGGTCGCAACTGAGCAAGGCCGGGTCGCCAAGTTCGGAACGGCGATCCCTTGCAGTCTCTGCTTGGACGACTTCTCAAGCGTGTACGCTCGGTCTAGTCTCGATGCATCCCGGACCATGGACGAGGCAAGGGTGATGACGAACCGGCTTCCACTCGACGGCATTCGTGTGCTCGACGTCTCGTCGTTCATCGCCGCGCCGGCAGCAGCCGTCGTGCTCGGCGACTATGGCGCCGACGTCATCAAGGTGGAGGCGCCGGGCGAGGGCGATCCGCACCGCACCAACATCCAGCTCGCGAGCTTCCCGAAGGCCGAGGTCAACTATCCCTGGCATCTCGATGCGCGCAACAAGCGGTCCGTGGCGCTCGACCTCAAGTCAAAGGACGGGCGGGCAGCACTCGATCGGCTGATCGAGAGCGCCGACGTGATGATCACGAACTTTCCGTTTCCCGTGCGCGATCGGTTGACACTCGGCTACGAGGCCGTGGCCAAGGTGAACCCGAAGCTCATATACGCGTCGTTCTCAGGGTACGGCGAGGAGGGTGACGAGAAGGACCAGCTCGGCTTCGATGCCAACGCCTTCTTCGGCCGGGCGGGCATCCTCGACCAGGCACGCTACGAGGGCCAGCCGCCGGCCTTTGCGCTGCCGGCGCAGGGAGATCGCTGCTCGGCCATGTCGCTCGTCACCGCGATCATGATCGCGCTCTTCGACCGGGCTCGGACGGGGAAGGGCACCTGGGTCGCAAGTTCGCTCTATGCCAATGGCCTCTGGTCGAACGGCGTGCACGCGCAGGCGGCGCTCCTCGGCTCCTATCTGCCGCCGCGTCCGCCGCGCGACCGGCCGAGGAGCGCCGTCGCCAATATCTTCGTCACCAAGGATGACCGCTGGATGCAGGTCTCCGTCGTGCGCGAGGACAAGATGTGGTCGACGTTCTTGACGGCGATCGAGCGGCCGGATCTTGCAAGCGATCCGCGCTTCGCCGAGACCGCGATCCGGCGCAAGAATGCGGCTCTGCTGACGACGATTCTCGATCCTATCTTCAAGGGGCGCACATGGGCGGAGTGGCACGCCATCCTTCTCCGCCACAATCTGCCGCACAGTCCGATCGCACGCGCCGAGGACATATCGGTCGATCCGCAAGCGGTGGCAGCGAAGGCGATCGTCCCGACGGCAATCGCGGAGATGCCGCGCACCATTGCCGCGCCGTTCCAGGTCGGCGGTCACGAGCCGCGCAAGGCTGGTCCAGGACCCGGGCTCGGGGCGCACACTGACGAGATCCTGCGGGCTGCCGGCTACTCGGTCGCGGATATCGCGGCGATGCGCAAGTCGGGCGCCGTCGGGTGAGCCTGGCCCCGTTCAGATGTCTGGCGAGCGGGCGCGCTCCCATGATAGGGCTACGCCATGCCTGACAATGAGCCCTCCAGCAGGACCACGCCGAAGCTCGTCGATGACTGCTTCCGCATCGACGGGCGCCGCCTGACGCATGGCGAGGCGATCGCCTTGTTGAAGGAGCGGGCAGCCCCGATCGCCGGCGAGACCTCCGTCACCCTTGCAGAGGCGGACGGCCGCGTGATTGCCCGGCCGATCGTGGCGCCGCGCCCTATCCCGATGCACGCGAACTCCGCTGTCGATGGGTATGCCTTTGCTTGGGCCAGCTACGACCGCGAGCGTGGTTCCACACTGCCCGTCGTCGGGCGTGCCGCGGCGGGTCGGCCGATGCGCGAAGCCGTACCTGCGGGAGCGGCGGCGCGTATCTTCACCGGCGCCGCAATGCCGGCGGGCACCGACACGGTTGTGATGCAGGAGGACACAGCGACGCGCGCCGTCGACGGTCGGGACTGCGTCGTCGTCCCCCCTGGCTTGAAGACCCGCGCCAATGCCCGAGCCGCCGGAGAAGACGTCGCGACCGGGCAGAAAATATTCGAACCCGGCCATGCCATCAGGCCGCAGGATATCGCAGCGCTCGCCTCGCTGGGCCTTGCAGTGGTGCCTGTGTTCGATCGTCTGAAGGTCGCCATCGTCGCCTCGGGAGACGAGATCGTCCGTCCGGACAGCAAGCGCGCCGGCGCAATCGAGGTCGGCCAAGTCTACGACGCGAACAGTCCGATGCTGGCGGCGCTGCTGCGGAGCCCGTCGATCGAGGTCGACGATCTCGGCGTCCTGCCTGACGACGCGGCAAAGGTGCGGGCGCGGCTCGTCGAGGCGGCTGAACTCTATGATGTGATCCTCACAAGTGGCGGCGCGAGCCTCGGCGATGAGGACCACATGGTCGCGGCGATCGATGCGCTCGGAACGAGGCACATGTGGCAGCTGGCCATCAAGCCCGGCCGACCGATCTCGTTCGGGCAGATCGGGCGCGCCGTCATCGTCGGGTTGCCAGGAAATCCGGTCGCCGTGTTCGTCTGCTATCTGATGTACGTCTACCCGCTGCTTCGCAGGCTCGCGGGCGCGCCCTGGCCGACGCCTCGGCGGCTAAGTCTGCCGGCGCTCTTTTCATTCAAGGGCAGGAAGAAGGGGCGCCGGGAGTTCTGGCGCGGCATGCTCGTCGATGGCCCGGACGGTCTCGGCGTCGACAAGTTCATGCGCGACGGCTCGGGCCTCATCTCTTCGCTGCGCGCGGCGGACGGCCTCATCGATATCTGCGAGGATCAGGGCGACGTGGCGCCGGGCGATTTCGTCGACTTCATTTCCTTTTCGGAGTTCGGCCTTGCGGGCCGTTGACGGGCGCGCTCAGACGCGGAAGGCCCAGGCCGTCATGTGGGCCGGATAGGGCTTCGGCTGCGCCGCATAGAGGACGCCGCCGCCGATCGCACAGGCGAGGACGAGGGCAATCGTCGTCGTCAAACGACGCTGGCGCTGGCGCGCAACAAGATGCCCCGACACGATGTCGCAATCCGCGCGCACGGTCGCGCCGATCGGATCTTGTGGCTGGAATAGCTCGCTCATGGTCGCAGCGCTCCTTCGCCTGCGAGCATGGGCATGCGAGCCTGACCGCGAGTTAACGCAGCACTCCGATCGCCGCGTACGGTTAGTGAAGTCTTACTTTGGCCGAGTGGGCAGCACTCGCGACGCACATTCTTTCCGCCGACGTCGGGTTACCTTTACCGCAGCTTTACATGCTCCGGACTAATATCGGGAAAACCAATGCTTGGCGCCCCGATGCGCCCTCATCACCTGAACCGGGCGGGCGAAATGACGTTCGATCGACTGAAATCGCGCAACGATCAGCTGATGTCGAGGCTGGCGAAAATAAAGGGAAGTACAGCCCTCACCACGGCCCGGCGCTCACTCGCGCTCGGCGCACCCCCGAAGGACGCAGTAACATTGGAGGCGCCGGTTCCCGAGAGCCGGACGGCCTCGCCGGCAGCGGAGCCAGAGCCCGAGATGGCGCAGAAGCGGCGTACGCCACGTCGCCGCGGCGAGATCCCCTGCACGATCCAATTCGACGGGCTCCGCATGACACTGTCTGCCCGCATCATCGATATGTCGGCTGGCGGCGCGCGCCTCCATCTGCCGCCCGCGGCCAAGACCGCCTACGGCGGCGTGCGCGGGCTGCCGGATCGGCTGACGCTGCAGATCAAATCCGATCGCATGGAGTACGAGGGCGCGATTGCCTGGCGCTCAGAGAGCGAGATTGGTGTTCGCTTCGTCGCACCGCCTCGGCAGATGAAGGTGCAGGCGACGGCGCCCACGACCTCTCCCGTCCGCTCCGCTCGCTGAGCTTCAGTCCGGGAGAAGGGCGACGCAGGCGAACGCGACGCGCGCCTCGCTCGGCACGCCGAACAGCGCGGTATGGCGCGCGGGCAGCCCCTTCGGGAAATGCCGGACATATTCCTCGTTGCAGGCCTGATAGTCCTCGCGCCGACTGATCAGCATCGTCATTTGCACCACCAGATCGAGCGAGCTGCCCGCCTCGCCGAGGATGCGGGCGACCTCGGAAAGTGCGTTGCGCACCTCTTCCTGCGGGGTCGCCCCGCGCAGGACGCCGCGCGCCGGATCGTGCGGCGCCGAGTGACCAGACACCCAGACCATGCCGTTGGCTTTGGCCGCCCGCGAGAACGGCCGCGGCTCGCCTGTTGCCGGCGGCTCGATGAAATGGATCATGCTCACCTCCCCTGTTCGCAGCCGTCTCCGGCGATCCTTCCCGTTATCCTGCTGCCTAGCACGGACTATTCACCAGGACGTGGTCGCGACAGAGGCGAAATTTACGAATGGCCATGTGCGCCGCGCAGTCCGTTGCAGGAACATCGGTCAAGCGGCGAGATATTCTGGAGGCTTGCTTCATGCAAGACGCCATTCGCCAATTGCGCCCGCCCTCCGGGTCGCTCAGGGCGGGTCGCCCGGTGCGTCGGATGTCTCGAGCGTAGGCTAAAGCGACGCTTTTCGCCATCCACCTGCCGTCCGTGTCCTGCAGATTGCATCCAGCGCATGGCCCATGGTCGCCGTGCGCCGAATCCCGCGCTTCGAACTTGCTCGGGACCTAAACTGCGATGTGCTCCTGGGAGCGGGCCCGGCACATGCAGCGCAGCGCTCCTCTGCCCCATGCAGATCACGCGATCGCCAAGCATCTTGTTCCCGACATTGGCTGAAAATAGGCAATCCTACAAATTGTCGCCGAAGCGCTGGTTACCCCATGTTTTGTTCGGCGAATTTCATTGTCATTAATCGAAACCGATTTCCTCGCATATGCATCGACTCGACGGCCTGTTTGCGGGACATCTGTAGTTGTCTGAAATAGCTCATCTATTTACCGGAAATAAAACCGCAGCCCTTGATTGTACCGTTGTCTGAGGACTTCTCGTGGATGTTCCGGACATCGATCCCGAACCGGCGCCGACACGGATCGCGCCGCGCCCGCTTTAGTAAAGGTCAGACATGTCTCTCCCCGCGAATGCCGGCCAAACCCCCGATTTTAATTCGTCGACGGTTGAGCTCCGCAGCGTCACGCGCACAGTTCACTCCATCCAGGCGCATTCGCCCAACGATGTCATTGCCCACGCGCGAGTGTCCGGTGCCGAGTTTGCCGTCACGGACAAGGGGGTGCTCGCCCTACGAGATGCGCGGGGTGAACTCACCATTCTCGATTGGACCGCGCCGCCAGCGGGATCGAACGCGGAAATCCATGCCGCAATCGCAGTGCGCGTGGCGGAAAGGCTCAATCGCACGATCGCCGCCGATTGGATGTCGCGCCCAGCCACGGGTGATGGCGGTCATGACGCAGAAACGTCCGATGCTGGCGGCAAGGCCCCCACCCCGCCGCCCGGATTGGAGACACCGTTTCAGACCCGGCACAGCACGCTCGAAGGACTTGCCGACGAGACGCGCCGTTGGGGCCGTGACGACATCAAGCGGGCGGAAGCCGGGTCGGCCGGCGCCGTGCTCAGCACGCCCGTGGGGGCCGGTCTTGGTCATCTCGTTGGTCTCGGCGACGAGGATCCGGGTCGTCGCAACGGTGAAAAGCAGTCGAATGAAGACGGTGCGCGATTTCTCGGCGAATCAGTTGGTGTCGGCTCTTCGATCGAGCATCTGTGGCTGCTAGGCGATTTCGACTATGTGCGCTCTGCGCTCGAGCTTTCGGAAAACGCCGATTTTCTCGAACCGCCGGCATCGCCGAACCGGCCTCAGTATGGCCCGCTCACCGGGCCAAATCCCCCGAGCCTGATGATCGAAGACACATCATTTTCTGGCCGGCTGTTTGATCCGGCGATGGCCGGAGTCCCCGTGGTCGATCGCCAGATCACCGTGGATCCTCGTTTCGGCAACGCAATCTTCAATATCGACGGAACATTCGAGTTCACGCCGGCGAACGGCTATTCCGGACCTGTCACGCTCGAGTTTTCGTTGACCGACCCGCGCACGGGGCGGATCGAGACCGGGATCATCGAGATCATGGTCCAGGCCGTCATCGATGCGCCGACGATCACGTCAGGCACGACGACGCTCGAGGATACGACCGTCGCGACGCCGGTCAGCATCATCCTCAATGATCCCGATGGCTCCGAGGTGATTGACCAGGTCATCATCACCGGAGTGCCGACCGGGGCGGTGCTCAGCTGGGATGTGCGGCTGCCGGGGCTCGTTTCGGCGAACCCGGACGGCAGCCTCACCCTGACCGGCACGACGACCGAGATCCAGGCGCTGCTCGCGTCTCTGACGCTGCTGCCGCCGGACGACTTTTCTGGCCAGATCACGCTCAATGCCGCGGTCGTCGTAACCGAACGCAATCTCGATCCTGCCATTCCGGGGTATCTCTCGAGCATCACGATCAATCATCCGATCGTAATCGACGTCGTGGCGGACGCCGACATCCCCGACGTCACCGGCGACGAGCGGACGACGGACGAGGACACACCCGTTCAGCTGCCGAGCCTTGCTGCCGCGCTCAACGACCTCGACGGCTCCGAGGTACTCTCCATCGAGGTCCGCAATGTGCCGGTTGGCGCGACGTTCAATGTTGGCCAGCCCGACCCTGTGCGCCCCGGCGTGTGGCTCTTCACGCTTGCCGAAATCCAGGCCGGGCCGATCTTCATGCCGCCGGCCAATTTCATCGGCGACATCACCATGCAGATCGCGGCGACCGCGACCGAGCAGGCGAACGGTGACCAGGAGATCGTCCTTGATCCCATCATCGTGCACGTACTGCCGGTCGACGGTCCCGGCGTCACCGTGACACCCGACATCACCAATGAGGACACGCCCGTCCTCATCGGTGACAACATCACCATCCTCATCGACGATCCGCTCGGCTCCGAGACGCTGACGAGCGTGGAAATCCGCGGCTTTCCGATCGGCTCGGTGATCACCTACACAGATACCGCCGGAATCCCTCAGACCGTCGCCATCACGGTGGCCGGCACAGGCATTCTCATCGCTGGCGGTACCGAGGCCCAGATCCGCACAGCCGTCGCCACCGTCAGCGTGACGCCGCCGCAGCATAGCGACGGAGACCTCAGCATCGACGTCTTCGCGACGACAACCGATATCCGCGGCCTCACCTTCACCGACCAGGCGACGCTACCCGTCACGGTCCGCGCCATCATCGACGCGCCGACCATCACCTCTGGTGCGACCGTTCTCGAGGACACCACCGTCGGCATTCCCCTGACGGTCGCGCTCACAGACCAGGACGGTTCGGAGATCATCAACGCCGTCACCATCTCCGGTGTGCCCACAGGCGCCGTCTTCGGCTGGAGCAAAACGCTGCCCGGCCTCGTCGCCGCCAATCCCGACGGCAGCTACACCGTCACCGGAACGACGGCGGAGATCCAGGCGCTGCTGGCCACGCTCACGCTGCTGCCGCCCGACGACTATTCGGGCCCCATCACGCTGAATGCCTCGGTTGTCATCAACGAGACGAACCCGGATCCGGGCTTGCCGCCAGGCCTTGCGACCATGACGATCAATCATCCGATCGTCATCGACGTCGTGGCGGACGCCGACATCCCCGACGTCACCGGCGACGAGCGCACGACGAATGAGGATACGCCCGTTCAGCTGCCGGGCCTTACCGCGGCCCTCAACGACCTCGACGGGTCAGAGGTCTTGTCGATCGAGATCCGCAACGTCCCCGCCGGCGCGATGTTCAACGTCGGCCAGCCCGATCCGGTGCGCATCGGCGTGTGGCTTTTCACGCTCGCCGAAATCCAGGCCGGGCCGATTTTCACGCCGCCGGTCAACTTCATCGGCGACATCAACATGCAGATCGCCGCCATCGCCACCGAGCAGGCGAACAGCGACCAGGAGACCGTCCTCGATTCCGTCATTGTCCATGTTCTGCCGATCGACGGCCCCGACGTCACTGTGACGCCCGACAGCACCAATGAGGACGTGCCCATACTGATTGGCGACAACATCGCCATCACCATTGCCGACCCACTCGGCTCCGAGACGCTGACGAGCGTGGAAGTCCGCGGCTTCCCGGTCGGCTCAGTGATCTCCTTTACCGATACGGCGGGCAACCCCCAGACCGTCACCATCACAGTCGCCGGCACCGGCGTCACAATTGCCGGCGGCACCGAGGCTCAGATCCGCGACGCCGTCGCCACTGTCAGCGTGAAGCCGCCGCCCCACAGCGACGGCGACTTCGCCCTCGACGTCTTCGCGACGACCACTGACATCCGCGGTCTCACCTTCACCGACCAGGCGACACTGCCGGTCAGGGTGAGCGCGGTTGCCGACGCGCCGACGGTATCTGGCGCAGGAACCGGCGACGAGGACACCTTTATCGCCGTCCCGATTACCGTCACGCTGGTCGACGCCGATGGCTCGGAGGTGATCGACCACGTCGACATCTCCAACATCCCGGCGGGCGCCACCGTGCAGTGGACCTCCGCTGCGGGACTTGTGACGACGCTGCCGGACGGTACGCTGCGCATCACCGGCAGCACGGCCGAAATCCAGGCACGGCTTGCCTCGCTCGAGATCCGTCCCCCCGTGGACAGCGACCTGAATTTCGATCTTGCCGTGCTTGCCGAGGTACGCGAGGCGAACCCAAGCGAGGCCGGCGACGTGGCCGTGCCGATTGCGACCCGCGCGTTCGCGGCGCCGGTCGTTGTCAACCCGGTCGCGGATGCGCCCGTGATCACCGGCACGAGCTCGGTCAACGAGGACGGCACCGCCAATCCCGCCGATCCAGTAACCATTGTGCCCGTCGAGTTCGGTCGCAACATTGCGATCACGGCGACCGACAGCAGTGATGGCTCGGAGCGCATGACGGCGATCCGCATCGCAGGCCTCCCGATCGGCGCAGTCGTCAGCTACGTGCCGGTGGGCGGCGGCGCGCTCCAGACCTTCACAGTCGCTGCCGGCATCACGACGCTCGATCTCAACGGCGGCACAGAGGCTGAAATTCGCGCAGCGCTCGCAAGCCTGGCCTTGATCCCTCCCCCGCACAGCGACCAGGACATTTCGCTCGCCATAACGGTCACGAAGTCGGATGCGACCGCAATCGACACCGAGCCTGCCGACGTCGTGCAATTCGTCGGCACGCACGTCATCGCGGTCGCCGCGGTTGCCGATCAGCCGACGCTGACGACGAACGGCATCGGGGCCGGCGGCATCGGCTTCGGGCTCGAGGATGCGAATGTCGCCTTGAGCCTCACGGCCGGGCATCCGGACAGCGATGGGACCGAGCGGCTGCGCGAGGTATTGATCCGCGATGTCCCTGCGGGATTCATCCTGACCGAAAGCTCGCCGGGCGCCGGCATACTGGCCCTCGACGCGGGTCGAAACGCCTGGGTCGTGACAGGTCCGACGGACGCTGCCGTCAATGACGTCCTCGCCAACCTCACGCTTGCGCTCAGCCCCGCGGTCGGCGGGCCGCGTCAGCATCTCGACACGGACTTCACCCTCAATGTGACCGTGACCTCCAGCGAGCTCGCGCCGACGAACGACGCGACCGGCGGGCCGGAAGTCGCACTGCTCGACCGCTCGGCGACGTTTGCCGTCAACATCCCGGTGCGCGCGGTTGCCGACGGCGTCACGCCATCGGGCAGCTCGACGCTGGTCGAGGATCGCGCCGCCACGATCGGTCCCGACTTGACTTGGGCCCACATTGATGCGGACGGGACCGAAGCCGTCACGCGGATCGAGGTGAGCGGATTTCCGGTGGGAGCGACCGTCGCCTGGACGCCGGCGGTCGGCGGACCTCAACTCGTCGTGGTGCCGACAGGTGGCACGACGATCGTCCTCACCGGTGCCGACATCCGATCAGCGCTCGACACGCTCGCCGTGACGGCGCCCGCCAATTCGGACGCCAACTTCAGCCTCACCTTCGACATCACGACCACGGACAACGACGGCTCGACGATCGTCGATACTCACTTGCACTCGGTCATTGTGCAGGCGGTGGCGGACGCCCCGAGTGCGCTCGTCGCTGACCTGTCGACCAGTGAGGATACGCCGGCGACCCTGTCGATCAATGTCGGTCGCAGCGCGGATGATGATGCTGCCGACAACAGCGAGACGCTCTCCGTTCGCATCACTGTGCCCTCGGACGTCGGCGGCCCGGTTGGCGTGCTGACCGGTACGGTACCTGGCGGCGTGACGTTCACGAGTCTCGGCGGAGGCGTCTACACCGTGACCGCGGTCGGCGCGGACCCCGCGACGCGCGAGGCCCTGCTCGACAGCTTCCTCGTCGGCGGCATCTCGTTCGAGCCGCGCGCTCAATGGTCGGGTGTGCTCTCTGGTACGTCCGGAATCCGTGTCGACGTGACCTCGACTGAAGCGGCGGTCGGCGGGGAGCTTGCCCCGCTCGGCGCTGAGGGTGCACCGAACGGTACCGACGGCCCGACGAAGACGGAGACCGTCACGCGCTTCATCGGGATCGATGTCCAGCCGGTCGTCGACGCGCCGACACTTGCCAACGCCAGCACTATCATTCGTGAGAACAACAACTCCTCCGCGATCACGGATCCCGATCTGGTGCTGGCGCTCGGCAGCCGTCTCGGGCTCGCGACGCTCGATACCGACGGCTCGCAAGGCCTCTCACTGACGCTCACCGGCTTGCCGACCAATCTGCAGGCCGCGAGCTTTGCAGCGACCTTCCCCGACGTCACGACATCAATCAACCTCGCCACGGGAACGATCATCGTTTCGAGCACGAGTGCGGTCAGGGCGCTCGCGGTGATCGGCTCGCTGTCCATCACGCTCGCTGACGACGATGACCGCAACTTCACGGTCGCCATCAACGGCACGATGAGCGACACGAACGGTGTCGCGAGTGCCAGCTCTCCGTTCTCCCTCACGCATGACGTGATCGTGCGGGCCGTTGCCGATACGCCGACTGTCACGGTCGGAGCCGCGACGAAGCCGGCGGTGCTGGAGGATTCGGGTTTCGTCGGCTATCCCGTGACGGTTGCCCTCAACGACACGGACGGCTCCGAGACATTCCAGTCCGTGCGGATCGATCTCTCGACGCCTGGTGGCGGTACGCGTCCTGTCGCGCAGTTCGCCGTGACGGCCGGCGTCACCTTCGATTCCTCGGTCCCCGGGCGCACCGTTCTCACAGGCTCGGCCGCCGACATTGCCAATGCCATGGCCTCGCTCGAGGTCCGTCCGGGCGCCGACAACGGCGAGGACATCACGGTGACGGTGACGGCGATCGCCGCGGAGAGCAACCCAGCGGAAGACAACAACGGCGCCACGGCCGGCAACGGCGGCGGCATCGCCGGACCCGAGATCTCGGTGCCCACGGCCCAGACGGTCCGGACGTTCGTCATCCCGGTGACGCCGGTCGTCGAGGCGCCGACGCTGAATGCGCCGCCGACCGCCACCGGCCTCGAGGACATGCGCAACGCGCTCGCCGGCATCTCGCTCTCCGGGATCGCGGATCCCGATGGCTCGGAGGCCCGCTTCGTCGAGATCGATACGACGAGCTTCCCCGCCGGGTCGACCTTCACGTCGGGCGGCGCGCCCGTCGGCTCGATCGTCAGCGGCTGGCTCCGGATCCCGGAGGCCTCGCTCGCTGCACTCGAGGTGCAGCCGCCGCTGCATTTTACCGGCACCATTGCTCTCTCGATCCGCGCGACGACCGTTGATACGACCGGCACTGACGTCGTCACGACGTCGCTCGCGCCGCAAACGCTGACGGTCACGATCAATCCAGTTGCGGACCCCGCCATTGTCCCTGCCGACTCGCTCGGCTTCGAGGACGCCGTGGTGGCATTCGGTGCCGATCTTGCCAATGTCCCCACGGGGATTCGCGTGAGTGACACAGTCGTCGGCTCGCCAACGAATGGCGGCGCGGAGACGATCTCGGCGGTTGCGTTGCGCGTGCCCGCGGACACGAGCGCACTCACCTACACGCTCTCGGGAACCTTTGTGCCGTCGAGTGCGGGCACATTTGCCGGTTCTGGAACCGCTGAAGTGAACTTCAACGCCGCCACGCGGACCTATACAATCACCTCGACGATCATCACCGGTGCCGCGGACCCGGCGACCCTCACCGACGCAGAGCGCTCACAGGCCGAGGCCGACATCCGTGCCACGCTCGCCTCGTTCCAGGTGGCGATGGGCCAAGACCGTGACGGCAACCTCGTCGATGACGGCCAGCAGGATCGCAACGGCCTCATCGATGTCACCGTGACGACGCTCGACGTGAAGAATGGCGTTGCCGACACTGAGACAACCTCGTTCGGCCACGACGTCGTCATCCTGGCACGCGCCGATGCTCCGGCAATAACGGCGGGCTTCACTGCCAGCGGCAACGAAAGTGGCGCGAGCACCAGCATCATTCCGATCGTCGGCGCCAGCGGCGAGCGTGTCGTGGCCGATCGGAGCATCGACACCGACGGTGTCGGCGAAAATTCCGGTTGGGGCTCGGAAGTGCTCTCGGTTCGGATCAGTGGGCTGCCGCTCGGCGCGAGCATCGTCCCGGTCACAGGCTACACTCTGCCAGCGGGCGCGAGCCTCGTCCCTTCCGGGTCAAATTTCGTCGTCAACGCGGCCAACGAGGACGATCTCAACGACGTCCTCGCCAACATCGGGCTCGTCTCGCCGTACTACTCGGGGCCCGCGACACTCACGTTCACCGCGATCACGACTGAGCAAGGCCAGGCCGGAGAGCCAGTTGGCGGCATCGACATTGCCCAGGCGACGGCCGTGGCGACTGTCGGCATCACCATCCTGCCGACCGTGGACACGCCGATCGTGAAGGCCAACGCGAGCGGCCTCGAGGATACGATCATCGCCATCCCGAATGCCGTGACGCTCGGCGATCCTGACGGCTCTGAGAGCTACGTCTTCCGCATCCTCGCAACGAGTGTCCCGGCCGGCGCCGTCATCTACGGCACGGGCAACGTGGTCATTGCCGAGGCCGGCGGATACTACACGCTGACCGCCGCTGAAGCGGCAGGTCTCGCGATCCGTCCGCCGACCAATTTCTCGACGATCAATCCGGCGACACCGGACATCGTACTCGTCACGGAAACGATCGTCTCCGATGGACCGGCGGGACCGGTGACGTTCACGAACTCAATCGCCGTCGCCGTGCAAGGCGTTGCCGATCAGCCGCCGGCGATGCCCGTGACCGTGTCGGCGACGGAGGATGAGGCCTACGCTATCGGTGCGGCGATCGAGGCGACGGTCCTCGCCAACACGGGCGGACCGCTCCCGAGCGTACTCACGGATACCGACGGCTCAGAGGTTCTGTCGTTCGTTCTGGCGGGGCTTCCGCCGGGCGTGATCCCGCAGGCGAGCGCGGGCACGATTTCCTATCTCGGGGGCGGTCGCTGGAACGTCTCGGCGGACGCAGTGCCGACGCTCACGCTGCCGCCTGTCTCCGACTACTCCGGCAACAATCCCTATCCGGGCCTCACCCTGACGGCGGCTTCGCAGGAACTCGACAGCGACCAGGCGACGTCCGCCGTGTGGCCGCTGACGATAAATGTCGCGCCGGTGATCGCGGCGGCCACCATCGACGGGTTCTCGAGTTGGTCGCCGGACCAGACGCTGACGGAGACGGCAGTCGAGACAGCCGGCGTCTCTCTCGCCAGCGCTTCAATCCACGACTTTGCCGACCTCGACGGCTCGGAACGCGTGCTGCGCTACGTCTTCAATCTTTCGACCCTCATCGCCGATGCCGAGATCGCGGGCCGCTTGGCGGAGCTGCCGGGCGCGGGATCAGGTCTCGAAAAGCTCGTCGCCAACTACATCTCGGGCACATTCGCCTACTATGCGGCACCGACCGTCCTGACGGTCAATGGTCAGCCCTTGGCTGTCGCCGCGGGCAGCATCGTGGTGCTGCCGGCTGACCTCGCCTCGATCGCTCTCCACCCCGACCTCTTCCTCGACAGCAATGTTGGTTTCTCGATCCCCGTCAGCGCGCTGCTCGAGGACACCGCGGGTGGTCCGCAATATCTGATGTCGACAGGCCTTGACGTCACGATCGACGGCATCGCCGACGTGCCGACCGTCTTCGCGGCGAACCCGGATAACGACGGCAACGCCGTTGACGTCGACACCTTCACTCCGCTGCAATTCATCCCGCTATCGTTCGGCGGTGTCACGACCGACATCGACGACGATCGGCCCGGCGGACCGGCGGGCGATGGTCTCGGGCGGACGCAGTCCGAGGACGTCTACTACATCCTCAGTCTTGTCGGCACCTCTGGCGGACCGGCGCCCTTCCTCGCCCTGGTGGACAGCACGACGGGCCAGCCCGCGGGCCTCAACAACGGCGACGGCACGTTTCTCGTCAGACCGGGTGAGCTTGCCAACTTGGCACTCGTTGCGGCCGACTTCTCTGGTCCGCCAGTGACGATGAACTTCACGGTGACGACGGTCGCGGTTGACGATGCGTCGCTTGCGACAAGCGCGGCTCCGGCGGCCTTCTCGGTCATCGTCGATCCTGGCCTCGGAGGAACGACAGGCACGCCACCGCCGGTGCCCACGGTCAATCTCGCCAACCTGCTCGGCGGTACCGAGGACATCGTCGGTGCACTCGCCGATCCGTCGCAGCCCGTCGTCACCTCCGACCCGAGCGTGCAGTCGACGGCAGTCATGTTCACGGTTCCGGTCGGAGCCACTGTCGCGGGCGCAGCCTGGAACCCGGTGACGTCGCGATGGGTCGCGACCGCTGCCGATTTCAATGCTGGGCTCGTCACGGTGCAGCCGACTTCTCGGGAAGCATGACCATCATCATCGAGGCGGTCGCGACAGGCACCAATCTCATCCGCGCCACCACCGGGCCGATCGCGACTTCTGTCTACGTCGATCCAGTCGCTGACGGCCCGTCCGTCACGGCAAGTCCCGATCCGGCATTCGAAGGCGCGGCGTTCGATCTCAACATCGCGCTTGCGGAGCGCGACATCGACGGCAGCGAGACGCTCGATGGCTTTGCGTACGTCCGGCTCAACAACGGCGCGGCGCTGGTTGGCGTATTCCCACTCGTTGCGATCGATGACGCAGATGCGACCATCGACGGCCAGAGCCTCGTCGGGTTCTACCGTGTACCGGCTCCATCGCTCGCCACGCTCCAGGCTCTCGGAGCGCCGGGCTGGCATGGGTCGGTGAACATCGAAATCGCCGCAGTTGCACGTGACAACTCCTCTCCGGCCGATCCGACGCCGGACGCGGACAATACGCAGCTCTCGCTGATCACGGTCGCGACCGCCATTGCGGCGGTCGCCAACGCGCCGATCATCCCGGCCAGCATCCCGACGGTGAGCGGCAACGAGGATGCAGCCGGCGGCATCCCGCTCTCGGGACTTTCCGCCGCCCTCGATGATGTCGTGACAACCAACGGTGGCGAGCAGCTCTCCGTGGTCATCTCGGGGGCGCCGCTCGGCACGCGGTTCTCCTCGGGCACGAACAACGGTGATGGGTCGTGGACCATTCCGGTCTCCGCCCTGGCGACGCTGCGGATCATCCCGCCGCTCGATTACTCGGGCCGGATGAGCCTTTCGCTGAACGCTGTGGCGCTCGAGCTGTCCAATGGCGATGAGGCGACGTCATCGGTCGCCTTTTTTGTCGATGTCACACCGGTCGCGGACAGCGTCGAGATACTGACGCCCAATGTCGTTGTCCCGGCAGCAGGCCTCGCGGCGGTACCCATGAACGTGCGCATGCAGGACGACAGCGGGCTTTCGGCTCTCGAGACTGCGCCGGAGTTGTTGCGCGTGACCTTCACCGGCGTGCCGACCGGCGCCTTCTTCGTGGCGAGTCACGGCGGCACGCTCACGGAGCCGACGACGGGAACCTGGATCTTCACCGGCACCGAAGCCCAGGCGAACGCGCTGCAGGTTGCAAGTGGCCCGAACGTCGCGGCGGGTACGTCCACCGTCCTGATCTCCGCCGTCACCATCGACGGGGCGAGCACGCTTGCAACTCCCGTACTCGACAGCTTCGAGCTGACATTCGCCGCCCCGAGCAACCCGGGCACGTCCGTCGCCGGCACCGGTTCAGGCGAGACGCTGTCGGGCGGCGCAGGCAACGACGTGATCACCGGTCTGGGCGGCGGTGATACACTGTCGGGACTTGGCGGCATCGACCGGCTTCAGGGCGGCACGGGCGCCGACAACCTGAGCGGTGGCAGCGGGCGCGACCTCTTCATCTGGTCAACGGGCGATACCGTCGGCGGCGCCGACACGATCAGCGACTTCACGAACGGTGTCGATGGAGATGCCATCGACGTCTCGGCGCTGCTCGTCGGCTTCAACGCGCAGACGGCGGTCCTATCCGAATACTTGCGCCTGAAGCCCGGCGATGCGACGACCATCCAGGTCGATGCAGACGGCGATATCGGCGGAGCCAACTTCGTCGATCTCGCGACCCTCACCGGTGCGACCGGCCTCGATGTCGACGCGATGCGGCAGAACGGCAATCTAATCGTTTGACGATGTCAGGCGGGCTTTCGCCGATGCCTTAGGTGAGGCGTGGTGGGCCCGGCAGGACTCGAACCTGCAACCAAGCGGTTATGAGCCGCCGGCTCTGACCATTGAGCTACGGGCCCTCCGGCGCACGGCATATGCGCCCTCAGCGCATAGCCGACCGGTCGCGGCTTGTCACGCCGCGGCCGAACCCGCCTTGATCGAGGCGCGGCCCGGATAGCGCGCGACGTCGCCGAGCTCCTCCTCGATGCGGATGAGCTGGTTGTACTTGGCGAGGCGGTCGGAGCGCGAGAGCGAGCCCGTCTTGATCTGCCCGCAATTGGTCGCGACCGCGAGATCGGCAATCGTCGCGTCCTCCGTCTCCCCCGATCGGTGCGACATGACCGCGGTATAGCCTGCGCCGTGGGCGAGATTGACGGCGTCGAGCGTCTCGGTGAGCGAGCCGATCTGGTTGACCTTGACGAGGATCGAATTGGCGACGCCGCGCTTGATGCCCTCGGCAAGGCGCTCGCTGTTCGTCACGAAAAGATCGTCTCCGACGAGCTGGCACTTCTTGCCTACGAGCTCTGTCAGCGCCTTCCAGCCGGTCCAGTCGTCCTCGCTCATGCCGTCCTCGATTGAGACGATCGGGAAGCGGGCGACGAGGTCTGCGAGGTACTTGGCCATGCCGGCAGGATCGAGCGTCTTGCCCTCGCCTTCCATGGCGTACCGGCCAGCCTTGAAGAACTCCGTCGCGGCGCAGTCGAGCGCCAGGACCACGTCTTGGCCGGGCTTGTAGCCGGCCTTCTCGATCGACTTCATGATGAAGCCCAAGGCTTCGTCTGCGCTCTTGAGGTTCGGCGCGAAGCCGCCCTCGTCGCCGACGTTGGTCGCGTGGCCGGCCTCCGAGAGGCCCTTCTTCAAGGTGTGGAACACCTCGGCGCCCATGCGGATCGCGTCGCGGCAGGTCGCGGCGCCGACCGGCATGATCATGAATTCCTGGATGTCGATCGGGTTGTCGGCGTGCGCGCCGCCGTTGATGATGTTCATCATCGGCACCGGCAGCACGCTCGCTCTGGCGCCGCCGACATAGCGGTAGAGCGGCAGGCCGGAAGCCTCCGCGGCTGCCTTGGCGACCGCCAGCGACACGCCGAGGATGGCGTTGGCGCCGAGCCGGCTCTTGTTCGGCGTGCCGTCGAGTTCGATCATCGTCTGGTCGACATGGATCTGG
>DAORNH010000042.1:18841-19188 GCA_035440865.1 Hyphomicrobiaceae bacterium
CGTGCGCGCCGGTCGAGGCGCCGGACGGAACCGCCGCGCGGCCCATGGAGCCGTCCTCCAGCACGACATCGACCTCGACGGTCGGATTGCCGCGGCTGTCCAGAATTTCGCGGCCGATGATGTCGACGATGGCGGTCATGGGAGCTTCCTTATTGCGTCCGGGAAAAGTCGCGCCTCTCTTAGCGGAAGCTCGACGAAAGGCAAATGCGAATCGGTTTAAACAAGAACCGGGCAACGCGCCGCTCACGGTTTGAAAACCTCGGTCACGAAATTTCATCCGGGGTGGAACCGAGGGCCACGCCGGCGCGTTTGAAATCGGCTATTTTCAGGGGTGCGCGGGGCGAAAC
>DAORNH010000042.1:19198-19416 GCA_035440865.1 Hyphomicrobiaceae bacterium
TGATGGGAGTTTCGCCATGTCACAGTTGAGCGGTATTCTGAGTTTGTTCTTCATCGCGGCGGCGTTTCTCACCTCGTGCGACAGCCAGCCGCCTCCGCAGGGGTTCTCCGCGGTACATCTCCTGCAGATCGAAGAGTAGCGATCGAAAAGAAGGCCCGGAAATCCGGGCCTTCTCAGACTGCTGACAAACCCCTGGCATTAGCTGGGGGTTTTTGATT
>DAORNH010000043.1:0-2157 GCA_035440865.1 Hyphomicrobiaceae bacterium
CCTTTGCACCTATCTGCAGGCGCACGGCCTTGCGGTGATCGAGTGCTTCGCCGGCAGGTTCTCCGGCCGTCCCGCCGGCAGGCTCCGTCGCCGATGCGCCCGCGGGCAACTGGGTCGACGCCTACGCCCCCGAGATCGTCCGCCCCTACCTGCGCCTCGCCCGCTTCGACCGGCCGATCGGCGCCTGGCTGCTGCTCGCGCCCTGCTGGTGGTCGCAGGGCCTCGCCGAGATCGCGACGCGCGTCTCCGCGCCGAACCTCTGGTTTCTCGCCCTCTTCCTGATCGGCGCCTTCGTCATGCGCGGCGCGGGCTGCGTCCACAACGACATCGTCGACCGGGACTTCGACGCGAGCGTCGCCCGCACGCGAAGCCGGCCTATTCCCTCAGGCCAGGTGAGCGTGCCGCAGGCGCTCGCCTTCATGGCGCTGCTGCTGCTCGCGGGCCTCGCGGTGCTGCTGCAGTTCAATCGCTACACGGTGCTGCTCGGCGCGAGTTCGCTGATCCTTATTGCCGTCTACCCGTTCGCCAAGCGCTATACGAACTGGCCGCAGCTGGTCCTCGGCCTCACCTTCAAGTGGGGGGCGCTCGTCGGCTGGACCGCGGTCACAGGATCGCTCGCGCTGGCGCCGCTCGTTCTCTATGCCGGCTGCATCCTCTGGACGATCGGCTACGACACCATCTACGCGCACCAGGATCGCGAGGACGACCTCTCGCTCGGCCTCAAATCGACGGCGCTCTGGCTCGGCAAATCGACCCACACGTGGGTCGCGGGCTTCTATGCGGGTGCCGTCGTGCTGTGGGTCGTCGCCGCGTGGCTCTCCGGCGCCGGCCTCATCGTGCTCGCTGGGCTCGCGATCGTCAGCGTGATGCTCGCCTGGCAGGTCGCGACCCTCGACATTGACGATGCGCCGGGCTGCCTCCGCCGCTTCAAGGCGAACCGCGACGTCGGCCTCGTCTTCTACCTCGCGATTGCCGCCGAGATCGTCGCCCGGTCGCTCTGAACTCCGAGGCGATCACGACCGATCGTAAGGATTGTCGCCCTTGCGCAGGTGGAAGCGGATCGGTGTGCCGGGAAGGCCGAACACATCGCGCAGGCTGTTCGTCAGGTAGCGGATGTAGGACTGCGGCACGTCGTCGGGCTTCGAGCAGAAGGTGATGAAGGTCGGCGGGCGTGCCGAGGGCTGCGTGATGTAGCGAAGCCGGATGCGCCGCCCCGACACAGCCGGCGGCGAGTTGCGCACCACTGCTTCCGCAAGCCAGCGGTTGAGATCGGGAGTGGCGACGCGCTTGTTCCAGATCTCGTAGGCATCCAGCACCGCGTCCATCACCTTGTCGATGCCCCGCTCCGAGAGTGCCGAGACGGTGACGAGGCGGCAGCCGGCGACCTGCGCGAGCGTGCTCGCCAGCATCGCGCGCAGCTCCGTCAGCCGCTTCTGCTTGTCGGCGACGAGGTCCCACTTGTTGACCGCGACGACGATGGCGCGCCCCTCGTTCGCGACGAGGCCCCCGATGGTGAGGTCCTGGTGCTCGAAGGGGCGCTCGGCGTCGAGCAGCAGCACGACGACCTCGGCAAAGCGGATGGCGCGAACCGCGTCACTCGCCGCGAGCTTCTCCGATCGCTCCGTGATGCGCGCCTTGCGGCGCAGTCCGGCCGTATCGAAGAGGCGGATCGGGCGCCCCTTCCAGGTGAGATCGCTCGGGATCGAATCACGCGTGAGGCCCGGTTCGGGTCCGCTGATCATGCGCTCCTCTCCGAGCAGCGCATTGACGAGGGTGGATTTGCCCGCGTTCGGGCGGCCGACGATCGCGACGCGGATCGGCCTCGAGCGCGTCGGCTCGATGTCGCCGTCGCGCTCGGCGTCGATTTCGCTGTCGCCATCGGCCTCGCCGGCATCGTCGCGCCGGCGGCGGGCGGTCGCCTTGGCTGCGAGGCCCAGCATGTCGAGGATGTCGCCCGCGAGGTCGCCGATGCCCTCGCCGTGCTCGGCGGACACGGCAACCGGCTCGCCGAGTCCGAGCTCGTAGCCTTCTAGGGCGCCCGCCTCGCCCACACGGCCCTCGCTCTTGTTGGCGACCAGCACGACCGGCTTCGACTTCGTTCGCACGATGCGCGCGAACGCCTTGTCGTCGGGCGTCACGCCGGCCCGCGCATCGATC
>DAORNH010000043.1:2167-4210 GCA_035440865.1 Hyphomicrobiaceae bacterium
AGTATGGCCTCGGCCCGGTCGATGGCCGCGATCGTCTGCTCGCGCATGCGGGCCGGGATCGAGCCCTCGGGCGCATCCTCGAGCCCGGCGGTGTCGATCAGCGTGATCGTGTGCCCGCCGATCTCAGCCGTCCCCTCGCGGCGATCACGCGTTAGCCCCGGGATATCGGAGACGAGCGCCTCCCGCCGGCCGACGAGCCGGTTGAAGAGCGTCGACTTGCCGACATTCGGCCGGCCGATGATGGCAACGGAGAGGGGCATGTCTCATCGGCCGACTGGTTGAGCCTGAGATTGGGCGACGTCAGACCCGCGGCTGGTCCTCGGTGCCAGGGATGGCGGCATCGCCCTCGTCGCGGCGACGGGGACCACCTTCCTCGAACATCGCGTCCTCGCTAAAGGTCTCGAGCTCGATCTTCTCGTCCTTAATGACGGTCACGTCCTCGCCGCGGGCCTGGCGCTCGGCCTCCTCGGCGGAACGGGCGACGTTGACCGAGACCTTCGACTGCACCTCGGGGTGCAGCTGGATGCGCACGCCGTGCAGGCCGAGGGCCTTGATCGGCCTGTCGAGCTGCACCTGGCCGCGATCGATCGAGAAACCGCCGGCGGTGACGACCTCGGCGATGTCGCGCGTCGAGACGGAGCCGTAGAGCTGGCCTGTGTCGCCGGCCTGTCGGATGACGACGAACGTCTTTCCGCTGAGCTTATCGCCGACGCCGTCGGCCTCCTTCTTCAGCTCGAGGTTGCGCGCCTCGAGCTGAGAGCGGCGCCCCTCGAAATCCTTCTGGTTGGCCGCGGTCGCGCGCAGAGCCTTGCCGCGCGGAAGGAGGAAATTGCGCGCGAAGCCGTCCTTCACGGTGACGACATCGCCGATCTGGCCGAGGCGGCCGACGCGCTCGAGGAGAATGACTTTCATGCTCTTGCTCCGGTTTCTTGATCGAGATTGGACGGCAGGGCCGCAGTCCCACCCTTCATGCGGGGGGAGCCGGCGGCAGGCGATTGCGGTTCCACGGCGCCATTGGCTCGGCGAGCGCCACGAGCGCGAGGATGACGACGGCGGTGACGTTGCCGATGACGAGAAAGGCGTACGTCCCCGCGAGAATGAACGAGCGCCACGAATTCCCCGTCGTCTTGCGGTGCACGATGGCAAGACCGGTCATGGCGAACGCCGCGGCGATGACACCGGCAAAGGCGACGGCGAAGAAGCCGGGCAGTCCGCCGAGCCAGGTGGCGAGGATCGCGCCCACGAAGGCAAAGGCAAATCCGTTCGGCATGGCGATCAGGCTGAACTCGGGCCAGGGCCGGAGCAGCCGCCCGGACGCGAGCGTGATGCGGCCGGCGAGCCAGAGATTGATCAGCATGCCGAGGAGCCACATCACCGCGAGTCCGATCGGCAACATGGCGACGATCTTGCTCGTGAGTGCATCCATGTCCGCGGCAGAAAGCGGCTGCGAGGGCATGCCCGGGACGCGGATCGTGAAGAGGCGGCCGAACAGCGCCTTGATGTTGGCCGTGATCGTCTCGACGGTCGTGCCGAAGCTGAGGAGCCGCCACGAGGCGACCGCACCCGCGAGCACCGACGCCACCGCGACGATGCGGCCGAGCGGATACCAGTCGATGCGAGCTTCATCGCCTTCGGTCGGCCGCTCGAGGCGGGCGAGCATCGCGAGGTGTGCGAGAATCATCGCCGGCAGAGCCTGAGTCAGCAGGAACTCGTAGGCCGGAATATCGCGGATCGACTGTATATAGCCACCCGGCAGGCGCGCCGGCACCGTCCCCGCCATGACGCGCTCGCGAAACGCGGTGAGTACCGAAAGCCCACCGACGATCGCGGCGACGGCCATCGGGGTCAAGCCCCAGCCGAGGCCGGCGAGCATGATCGGCAGCGGCACGACGAGCAGCAGCAGGCTGCCGAGCTCGAGCGACCCGGATGCCGCCGAGATGAACAGGATGGCCGAGGTCAACCCGGCGGCGATCCCGATCGCGAATACTGCAAGCATGAAAGCTGTCCCGCCGGTGGCGGTTAGGGTCGCGGCAGCGCGAGGCT
>DAORNH010000043.1:4356-10439 GCA_035440865.1 Hyphomicrobiaceae bacterium
CGCTCGGAGATGTAACGGCCGAGCGTGCGCACGTCCTTGTAGTCGATCTTCGGCGCCTGATCGCCCGAGAACGGGCAGGTCTTGCGGCGGCGCTGGAAGGGGCGGCGTGCGGGCTGGGATGAATCGGTCATGGTCAGGTCTCCGACCTCGGAGCTGCATCACGGGGCGGGCGCGGCGGACGATCGCCTCGATCGCCGCGAGGGCCACGGAACCCATCGCCGTCGCGGTCACGCGGCGGGCGATCACCACGCGGGCCATCGCCGTCGCGATCCCGGGGCGGCCTGTCGCCACGGAACGGACGCGGGCCGCGCGGACCACCGTCACGGTCACCGGGGCCGCGGCGGTCGTCGCGGTCGGACTTGCGCATCATCACCGACGGCTCGGCCTCGTGCGCCTCGACACGGGTGGTGAGGTAGCGGATGATATCCGTCGAGAGACCCATGCGGCGCTCCATCTCGGCAACCGCGGGATGCGGCGCATCGAGATGCAGCATGGTGTAGTGGGCCTTGCGGTTCTTCTTGATCTTGTAGGCGATGGACTTCACGCCCCAGTACTCGTGCCGGACGACCTTGCCGCCGCCCTGCTCGATCACCTCCGTGAATTCCTTGATCAGCGCATCGACCTGCGCCTGGGATACGTCCTGGCGTGCCAGGAACACATGCTCGTACAGCGGCATGCATGGGCCTCATGGTTGCGAACGCCCGGCGGGCGCCCTGCCAAACGTCTGAAAGTGCCGCTGGCATTTCAATGCCATGCAGCCGCTTCCAGCACCAGCCTCGGCGCAAAGCCCCTTCAGAGCCTCGAGGCCCTGAGGAAACGCTCGGAAGAGCGGAGACACCGGGCGCTGGAACCGCGGCGAGAATGAGCCTCGCTCGGTGCCAACCGTGCACAGCACGGCTGCCCGTTCAGCCTCCAGCCGAAACAGGATGAGGCCTTATAGCTGATCCCTCGCGAGATGCAAGGCGATCATCGCATCGCACGATACCCCTCATCGACGTGCCTGCCGACGGCGCTGTCTGCGGCAAGAGCTACACAGAGGTCGGCGATACGTGTCGAGACTTGCGTGGCCGGCGTCGCGCCGGTCAGTCGATCCCGAATGTTCAGGATGTGTTCATTTCGTGGCAATCATGCTTTCCTATCGTCGCGCCGCCCGCGTGGCGCGCGGGCCATGGTCGGACCGCGAACAACCAGATGGGGACACACGATGAGAAACGTCAGTAGGCCGACTTGGATCATGGCTGGCGCCTTGGCCGCAGTCATCGCCGTCGGCACGGCAATCGCTGCACCTCAGCCCGACAAGAGCGGCATCGACGCCATCGCCGGCAGCGCGGTGACGAAAGTTCACCAGGGCTGCCACTACGACAATCGATGGAGCCCCGGCTTCGGCTGGCACAATCATTCGAACTCGGATTGCCGTCCCGAGGCGCCCCGCCCACGGCCCCGCCCCGGCTATGGCTACGGCTACGAGCCCAAGGGCTACGGTTATGGGCCAGGGGGCCACAGTGGCCACCGCGAAAACGAGTGCCACTACGACTGCCGCTATAGCCCCATCCACGGCTGGCACAACCACAGCAATGCGCAGTGCCGCCCGGAGCCCTGCCGGCGCTGAGCACTTGTTAGCTCTCGGTGTCAGATCCCGCGGGGTCTGACACCTATCTACGGCGTTCTCCGCCACTTCGCGCTTGTCCGGAGCGCGTGGATGGTGCTCACTCGTTGCAAGAGAAGACTTGCACGACGAGGAGGCGTCCATGTCGCAGAAGCTCGGCACGCTCGAGGAGCTGCCGCAGGACTACCGCGACGCCATGGCGCGCGCCGGCGTCGGGCCGCTCTGGCCGCAGATGCGCAATGCGCTCCCCCACAATGCGCCGCAGCCGGTGACGCGATCGCACCTTTGGAGCTACGAGGCTGTGCGGCCGCTGCTGCTCAGGGCCGGCGAACTTACTCCCGTCGAGAAGGCCGAGCGCCGCGTGCTCTTCCTCTCCGATCCGGGCCGCGCGAGCGCCATGCAGACGACCTCGACCATCTACATCGGCCTCCAGCTGCTGCTCCCCGGCGAGACCGCGCCCGCCCACAAGCACACGCCAAGTGCGGCCCGCATCGCCGTCGAGGGCGAGGGCGCCTACACGGTGGTCGACGGCGAGAAGCTCCCCATGCTGCCCGGCGACCTCATCCTGACGCCGAGCGGCTGCTGGCATGACCACGGCCACGGCGGCAAGGGGCCGTTCGTGTGGCTCGACGCGCTCGACCTTCCGCTCTTCGTCTACCTCGAAGGCTCGTATGCGGTGGAAGCCCCGCTGCAGACGCCGAAGAACCGCCCTGATCCATCCGAGGTCGAGTACCTGGCAGCCGGTCTCACACCGACGCGCCGCCGCGACCGGCGCGCGCCGCAGTTCCCGATGATGCGCTACCCGTGGACGCGTACGGAGGCGGCGCTGCGCAAGCTCGCCGAGCATGTTGAGGGCGGCCCGGTCGAGCTCGACTATGTCAATCCCGAGACCGGCGAGAGCTGCCTCGCCGTCATGGGCTTCACGGCTATGATGCTGAAGCCCGGCGCGCCATCGCGGCCGGCGCTCAAATCGTCGAGCGCGGTCTTCCACGTGGTGAGCGGCGCGGGCGCGTCGACGATCAACGGCGTCAGGCAGAGCTGGAAAGCCAAGGATACATTTTCGGCGCCCGTCTTCGCGGCCATCGAGCACGAGGCCAAAGGCGGACCGGCATTTCTGATCCGCATCCACGACGCGCCGCTTCAGGAAAAGCTCGGCTTCTACGAGGAGAGGGTACGGTCATGAGCGCGACACGCATGCACGTCGAGCAAACATGTAAGTGAGAGTTCGGGATGAGCGAGGCATGGAGCATACGTGCCCTCGAGGCTCCGGATCTCCCGCAATTGCTCGAACTCTATCCACATCTGAACCCGTCGGACGAGGTTCCATCCCTCGAGGTAGCCGGGCGTCGTTTGGCCGATCTACGCAGCTATCGCGGCAGCGAGATTTTCGCGGGCTTCGTCTTCGGCCGCATGGTTTCGTCATGCACACTGATCGTCATTCCCAACCTGACACGCGGCGGGTTGCCATACGGTCTGATCGAAAATGTCGTCACACATACCGCCCATCGAGGTCAGGGCTACGGCAAGGAACTGCTCAAGGTTGCGGCAGCCGCCGCTTGGCAAGCCAGCTGCTACAAGGTGATGCTCATGACCGGCTCCAAGCAGCCAGCGACACTGGCATTCTATGAAGCGGCAGGCTTCGAGCAGAGCAAGACAGGATTTCAGATGCGACGCGTCCCGCGGCGAGAAACCTTGGCATAGCCCTACGACTGGAGCGCAAGCCGCGTAACCGAATCAAGGCCACAAAGATCGAGACGATGCCATGAAGCTCCACGGCTACTTCCGCTCATCCGCCGCCTATCGCTGCCGGATCGCCTTCAATCTGAAGGGTGTCACGCCCGAGTCGACGAGCGTCCACTTGCGCAAGGGCGAGCAGCGCAGCGCCGCGTTCCTGAAGCTCAATCCGAATGGGCTTGTCCCGGCACTCGAGGAGGGCGGGCGCGTCCTCACGCAATCGCTCGCCATCATCGAATGGCTCGACGAGACGCACCCGAGCCCGCCGCTGCTGCCGAAGGACCCGTTCGACCGTGCGCATGTGCGCGCGCTGGCCTTCTCGATCGCCTGCGATATCCACCCGCTGCAGAACCTGCGCGTGCTTGCGTACCTGAGAACCGAGCTCGACCAGGATCAGGCCGGCCTTGACAAGTGGTGCCGCCGCTGGATCGAGAGCGGGCTCGCCGCCTACGAGGCAACGCTCGTCGCGACAGCAGCAGCCGGCAGGTTCAGCTTCGGCGATGCGCCGACGATTGCCGACATCTGCCTCGTGCCGCAGGTTTTCTCGGCCGGACGCTTCGGCGCCGACATCTCGAAGCTGGCCACCATCAAGCGCATCATGGCCAACGCCGAGGCGCACCCTGCTTTCGCCGCCGCGCACCCGTCGAAACAGCCCGACTTCGAGCCCTGACAGCTCAAAGTAAAGGCAGCGGCAAGCGCGACGGGGAGCGGATATGACGACTGACAAGCCAATCATCATCGCAGGCGGCGGCATCGGCGGTCTCGCAACGGCAGTAGGACTCGCGAGCAAGGGCTTTCGCTCGATCGTGCTCGAGCGCGCCGCGGCGCTCGGCGAGATCGGCGCCGGCATCCAGCTCGGGCCCAACGCCTTCCACGCCTTCGACTATCTCGGAGTCGGTGACGCGGCCCGCAAGATGGCCGTCTACATCGACGCGCTACGCCTCATGGACGCGATGACGGGCGAGGATATCGCGACAGTGCCACTGGACGAGCCCTTCCGCCGACGATTCGGCAACCCTTACGCCGTCGTCCATCGTGGCGATCTCCATGGCGTCTTCCTGAAGGCCTGCCAGGCAAGCCCGCTCGTCGACCTCAGGACCTCATCGGAGGTAACGGGCTACGAGCAGAGCGGCGGCACCGTACGCGCCATCCTCAAAGGAGGCGCCAAGGAGGATGGCGCGGCTCTCGTCGGCGCCGACGGGCTCTACTCGAAGGTGCGCGAGCAGCTCGTCGGCGACGGCAAGCCCCGCGTCACCGGCCATACGACCTATCGCTCCGTGATCGCCACCGACGAGATGCCGGAGGATCTGCGCTGGAACGCAGCGACGCTCTGGGCCGGTCCGAAATGCCACATCGTCCATTACCCGCTGTCGGGCTGGAAGCTCTTCAACCTCGTCGTAACCTATCACAACAATGCGCCCGAGCCGGTCGCCGGCAAGCCGGTGCCGCGTGAGGAGGTGATGCAGGGCTTCGGGCATGTTTCCGCGCGTGCCCGCAAGATCATCGAGCACGGCCGCGACTGGAAGCTCTGGGTGCTATGCGATCGCGATCCGGTGCTGAACTGGGTCGATGGCCGCGTGGCGATTCTCGGCGATGCCGCGCACCCGACGCTCCAGTACATGGCGCAGGGTGCTTGCATGGCAATGGAAGATGCCGTCTGCCTAACCCACGAGATGGCGGCCGCGCGCGGCGATGCGGCCTTGGCCTTCGAGGCTTACCGGAAGAAGCGCGTCCACCGCACCGCGCGCATCCAGATCCAGTCGCGCCTGATCGGCGATCATATTTACCATCCCGACGGAGGGCATGCGGCGCTGCGCAATGCCATGATGCGCTCGATGACGGCCGAGGACTACTATCAGAGCCTGCAATGGCTCTATGGTGGCTCGGGCCTCGCCGAAGGCTCGGGCGCCGTGATTTGAGGTTGGACGCGGTCGGCCGCAAGCGCCATGAATGCCTCCTAAGCCGGATCCCACTCTGGTCGGACGCCGCCTTCCATCTCCGACGCTTCCCCGCCCACAGCCGCACATCGGTCGAACCGCCAACGCCAGTCATCGAGGACGATGATGTCACAAGACCAGGACAACGCTTCGCACGAGACACGCGAGTGGCAGGATGCCATCTCCTCGGTGATCGCCTTCGAGGGGACGGGGCGCGCCGATGATCTCCTGACCGCGGCCGTCAATGTCGCGCGGCGGTCGGGCGCCAAGGTGCCGTTCGCCGCCAACAGCGCCTATGTCAACACGATCCCGCCGGACGCCCAGCCCGAGCATCCGGGCGATCGCGCGCTCGAGCACCGCATCCGCTCGATCATCCGCTGGAACGCGATGGCGATCGTACTGAAGGCCAATAAGGTCTCCTCGGAGCTCGGCGGCCACATCGCGAGCTTTCAGTCGGCGGCGACGCTCTATGACACGGGTTTCATGCACTTCTGGCACGGCGCGGACGATCCCGGCCATGGCGGTGATCTCCTGTTCATCCAAGGCCACTCCTCGCCCGGCATCTACGCGCGCGCCTTCGTCGAGGGCCGCCTCAGCGAGGACCAGCTCAAGAACTTCCGCCAGGAGGTCGACGGCAAGGGGCTTTCGTCATACCCGCACCCTTGGTTGATGCCTGAATTCTGGCAGTTCCCGACGGTGTCGATGGGGCTCGGGCCGCTCCTCGGCATCTATCAGGCGCGCTTCCTCAAGTATCTCCACAACCGCGGCCTCGCCGATACCGAGAAGCGCAAGGTCTGGGTATTCTG
>DAORNH010000043.1:10489-12867 GCA_035440865.1 Hyphomicrobiaceae bacterium
CGAGAAGCTCGACAACCTGATCTTCGTCATCAACTGCAACCTGCAGCGCCTCGATGGTCCGGTGCGCGGCAACGGCAAGATTGTCCAGGAGCTCGAGGGCGACTTCCGCGGCGCCGGCTGGAATGTCATCAAGGTGCTCTGGGGCACGGGCTGGGACGAGCTCCTCGCCAAGGATCATTCGGGCAAGCTCCGCCAGCTGATGGAAGAGTGCGTCGACGGCGAATACCAGGACTTCAAGTCGAAGAACGGCGCCTACGTGCGCGAGAAATTTTTCGGCCGCTATCCCGAGACGGCCGCCATGGTTGCCGACTGGTCCGCCGACCGCATCTGGACGCTGACGCGCGGCGGTCATGATCCGGCAAAGGTCTATGCCGCCTACAAGGCCGCCGTCGAGCACAAGGGTCAGCCGACGCTGATCCTACCGAAGACCGTCAAAGGCTACGGCATGGGCGAGGCCGGCGAAGGCCAGATGATTACGCACCAGCAGAAGAAGATGGGTGAAGCCGCCCTCCTCGCCTTCCGCACCCGCTTCAATATTCCGCTCTCGGACGAGGAGGCGCTGAAACTGCCCTTCCTGCGGCTCCCCGAGGGTTCGCCCGAGATGAAGTATCTCCGGGCCCGCAGACAAGCGCTCGGCGGCTATCTCCCCTCGCGCAGACCGAAATCCGAGACGCTGAAGGCGCCGCCGCTCTCAACTTTCGACGCCCAGCTCAAGGGTAGTGGCGAAGGCCGCGAGATCTCGACGACGATGGCCTTCGTGCGCATCCTCAACACGCTGCTCCGCGACAAGGTGATCGGCAAGCGCGTCGTGCCGATCGTGCCGGACGAGAGCCGCACCTTCGGCATGGAGGGCATGTTCCGCCAGTACGGCATCTTCTCGCAGGTCGGCCAGCTCTACCGGCCGCAGGACGCCGACCAGATGATGTTCTACAAGGAGGATCGGCAGGGCCAGCTGCTCCAGGAAGGCATCAACGAGGCAGGCGCCATGGCGTCCTGGATCTCGGCGGCGACGTCCTACTCGACGTCGAACGTGCCGATGATGCCGTTCTACATCTACTACTCGATGTTCGGCTTCCAGCGTGTCGGCGACCTCGCCTGGCTCGCCGGCGACATGCGCGGACGCGGCTTCCTGGTCGGCGGCACGTCGGGCCGCACTACCCTCAACGGCGAGGGTCTGCAGCATGAGGACGGCCACAGCCACATCCTTTCGGCGACCATCCCGAACTGCGTCTCCTACGACCCGACATTTGCCTACGAGGTCGCCGTAATCGTCCAGGATGGACTCCGCCGCATGCTCGAGAAACAGGAGGACGTGTTCTACTACCTGACCGTCCTCAACGAGAACTACGAGCATCCCGCGATGCCCGAGGGCGCCGAGGCCGGTATCGTCAAGGGCATGTACCTCCTTCGCGCAGCGAGTGGAAAGAGCAAAGGCAAGCGCCAGCGCGTGCAGCTGCTGGGTTCGGGCGCGATCCTGCGTGAGGTGATCGCGGGCGCTGAGCTGCTCGAGCAGGACTTCGGCGTCGATGCCGACATCTGGAGCGTGACGAGCTTTACCGAGCTGGCGCGCGAAGCGCAGGAAGCCGAACGCTGGAACCTCCTCCACCCTCTCGAGACGCCGCGCATTCCCTACATCACCGAGTGCATCTCATCGCGCGGCGACGCGCCCGTCATCGCCTCGAGCGACTACATGAAGCTATTCGCCGAGCAGGTGCGCGCATTTGTGCCGAGCCGCTACCGCGTGCTCGGCACGGACGGCTTCGGCCGCTCCGACTACAGGAAGAAGCTCCGGACGCATTTCGAGGTCGACCGCCACTTCGTTGTGCTCGCAGCGCTGAAGTCGCTCGCCGACGACAACAAGATTCCGTCGACCAAGATCGCCGAGGCGATCGCCAAGTACGGTATCAATCCAGAGAAGCCGAGCCCGGCGAAAGCCTGAGGAAACCAGCCATGGCCATGACTGACGTGACGGTCCCCGACATCGGCGACTTCAAGAACATTCCCGTCATCGAGATCCTCGTGAAGGTCGGCGATCAGGTGAAGGCCGACGATCCGCTCGTCACGCTCGAGAGCGACAAGGCGACGATGGAGGTGCCGGCGCCGGCAGCGGGCACGGTTGCGGCGATCAATGTCAAGGTCGGCGACAAGGTCTCCGAAGGAACCCTGATCGTCCAGCTGGAGAGCGGCACCGGCGCGAGCGCGAGCGGCAAGTCCGCACAGAAGCCAGCGGCAGCTTCCGCGCCGAAGACCGCGAACCTGACGCCGGTCGCCGCCGCAGCCGGGGACGCTGCCCCGCCGCGAGCCAGAGGCAGTGCGACACCGCCGCCCGCGCCCTCCGAGTTCGGTGGCGTGCATGCCTCGCCGAGCGTGCGCCGGCT
>DAORNH010000043.1:13076-14257 GCA_035440865.1 Hyphomicrobiaceae bacterium
CAAGAAGCTTTCCGGCCCGCATCTGCATCGCGCCTGGCTCAACGTGCCCCACGTCACGCATTCCGACGAGGCGGACATCACCGAGCTCGAGGACTTCAGGAAGAAGCTCGACACATCCGGCAAGGAGAAGGGCTATCGGGTGACGATGCTGGCCTTCCTGATCAAGGCGAGCGTCGCGGCACTGAAGGCGCACCCCACGTTCAACGCCTCGCTCGCGCCGGACAAGGAAAGCCTGATCCTCAAGAAGTACTTCAATATCGGCGTCGCGGTCGATACGCCCGACGGCCTCGTCGTCCCCGTGATCAAAGACGCCGACCGCAAAGGCATCCTCGAGTTGTCGCAGGAGCTCGGCCTCGTCTCGAAGAAGGTGCGCGACGGAAAGTTCACGCCGGCCGACATCTCCGGCGGCACGTTCTCCATCTCGTCGCTCGGCGGCATCGGCGGCACCCACTTCACGCCGATCGTCAACGCGCCGGAGGTCGCGATCCTCGGCGTCGTTCGCTCCTCCATGAAGCCCGTGTGGGATGGCAAGGCATTCCAGCCGCGGCTGATGCTGCCGCTCTGCCTCTCCTACGACCACCGAATCATCGACGGGGCGCTTGCCGCCCGCTTCACGCGCCACCTCGCCGGCATCCTCGAGGACGTGCGCCAGCTCGTCCTCTGAGAGCGCTGCCATCGACCAGCCGGCCGTCCATTGATCGGAGCATGACGCATGAGTGAGATCGAGGTCCGGGTTCCCGATATCGGCGACTTCAAGAATGTGCCGGTGATCGAGCTCCTCGTGAAGCCGGGCGATGACGTGAAGGCCGACGATCCGCTCGTCACGCTCGAGAGCGACAAGGCGACGATGGAGGTGCCTTCGCCCACAGCCGGCAAGGTCACGCGCATCGCGGTCAAGATTGGCGACAAGGTTTCCGAGGGCAGCGTGCTGCTGGTCCTGGCGGCGGCTGGCGCTCCTGCGGTCGCTGGAGCCGCGACGCCTGCTCCCACGGCGCCAGCGAAACCGGCGTCGGCCCCCGCGGCGAAGCCGGCCACGGGCAAGTCCGACCTCCACGCCGAAGTACTCGTGCTCGGTGCGGGTCCCGGTGGCTACACGGCTGCATTTCGCGCGGCCGATCTTGGCAAAAAGGTTGTGCTTGTCGAGCATGCGCCCGTGCTCGGCGGCGTCTGCCTCAATGTCG
>DAORNH010000043.1:14291-14622 GCA_035440865.1 Hyphomicrobiaceae bacterium
CGAAGGTGATCGACGAGGCGGGCCAGATGGGCGCGCACGGGATCGCCTTCACCGCGCCGAAGATCGACATCGCCAAGCTCCGCGGCTGGAAGGACGGCGTCGTCAAGAAGCTTGTCGGAGGGCTTTCGGGCCTCGCCAAGGCGCGCAAGGTGACCGTGGTGCACGGCGTCGGCCGCTTCGTCTCGGGAAGCGAGGTCGAGGTGCTGGGCGATGGCGGGCGCAAGCTCGTCTCGTTCGACCAGGCGATCATTGCGGCGGGCTCCGAGCCCGTCACTCTGCCGTTCATTCCGCACGGCGATCCGCGCGTCATCGATTCGACCGGCGCGCTCGA
>DAORNH010000043.1:14659-14951 GCA_035440865.1 Hyphomicrobiaceae bacterium
CGGGGGCATTATCGGTCTCGAGATGGCGACCGTCTACCACGCGCTCGGCTCCAAAGTGACCGTGGTTGAGCTGATGGATCAGATCATCCCGGGCGCCGATCGTGACATTGTCACGCCGCTCATGAAGCGCATCGAGAAGCGCTACGAGAAGATCTATCTGAAAGCCAAAGTGACGAGGGTCGAGTCCGGGAAGGGCGGACTCACGGTGTACTTCGAGGGCGAGGGCGCCCCCAAATCCGACACCTTCGACAAGGTGCTCGTCGCTGTTGGCCGGCGGCCGAACGGCCGGCTC
>DAORNH010000043.1:14971-19017 GCA_035440865.1 Hyphomicrobiaceae bacterium
CGCCGTCGACGAGCGCGGATTCATCGCGGTCAACAAGCAGATGCGTACGAGTGCCGCCAACATTTTCGCGATCGGTGACGTCGTCGGCCAGCCCATGCTCGCCCACAAGGCCGTGCACGAAGGCAAGGTCGCGGCCGAGGTTGCGGCCGGCAAGAAGAGCGCATTCGATGCGCGCGTCATCCCCTCCGTTGCCTACACCGATCCGGAAGTCGCCTGGGTCGGCCTCACGGAGACCGAGGCCAAGGCGAAGGGCATGAAGTACGGGAAGGGCGTGTTCCCCTGGGCCGCCTCCGGCCGCTCGCTGTCGCTCGGGCGCGATGAAGGCGTCACGAAAGTCCTCTTCGACGAAGCGACGGAGCGCATCATCGGCTGCGGGATCGTCGGGCCGCATGCCGGCGATCTCATCGCGGAAGCAGCACTCGCGATCGAGATGGGGGCCGACGCCCACGACATCGGAGCGACGATCCATCCCCATCCAACACTCTCGGAAACTGTCGGCTTTGCCGCTGAAATGTTCGAGGGCACGATCACCGATCTGATCCCGCCCAAACGAAAGGCGCATGGCTGAACGCGCCCGCGACCAATAACGAAGACGAAGTGTGGAAGAGCACGAGCAAGCAAGGGAGATAGCGCATGTCAAATCGCGTCGCACTGATCACCGGTGGCATGGGCGGCCTCGGCGAAACGATCTCGACCAAGATGGCAACTGCCGGCTATCGCGTCGCCGTCACATACTCGCCGTCGAACAAGACGAGCGGCCAGTGGCTCGCCGACATGAAGGGTAAGGGCTTCGACTTCCGCGCCTATCCTTGCGACGTTGCGAGCTACGAATCGTGCGAGGCCTGCGTGAAGGCGGTGGTGAAGGATCTCGGTCCGGTCGACATCCTCGTCAACAATGCCGGCATCACGAAGGACATGACCTTCAAGAAGATGACCAAGGCCGACTGGGACGCCGTCATCCACACGAACCTCGATAGCGCCTTCAACATGGCGAAACAGGTGCACGACGGCATGATGGACCGCGGCTGGGGCCGCATCATCAACGTCTCCTCGGTCAACGGCTCGAAGGGCGCCTTCGGGCAGACCAACTACGCCGCCGCCAAGGCCGGCATGCACGGCTTCACGAAGTCGCTGTCGCTCGAATCGGCACGGAAGGGCGTCACCGTCAACACGATCTCGCCAGGCTACATCGGCACCAAGATGGTGACGGCGATCCCGGCGAACGTACTCGAGGGCAAAATCCTCCCGCAAATCCCGGTCGGCCGCCTCGGCAAGCCCGACGAGATCGCCGGCCTCATCATCTATCTCTGCTCCGAGGAGGCGGCGTTCGTCACGGGCGCCAACATCGCCATCAACGGCGGCCAGCACATGCAATGACGGAGGCGACAGCTTGAGCACCGCGAAGTCCTGGACGTTCGGCAACGCGCCGGCCGAGGAGATCGCGCGCCTCACCGGCCGCGGACTTCTCGAGGCGATCATCTCGGGGCGTCTGCCGCAGCCGCCGATCTGCGAGACGCTCGGCTTTGCGCTTGTCGAGGTCGGCGAAGGCACGGCCGCGTTCGAGGGGGAGCCGTCGGCGCGGCTCCTCAACCCGCTCGGCGCGGTGCACGGCGGCTGGCTCTTGACGCTCGTCGACAGCGCCGGAGGCTGCGCGGCCCACAGCACGATCCCGCCCGGCGTCGGTTTCGGCACGATCGAGACGAAAGCCAATTTCTCGCGGCCCATCCGGCCCGATAGCGGCCTCGTGCGCGCCGAGGGCCGTGTCGTAGGCCGCGGCCGGCAGATCATCTCGACGGACGTCCGCGTGACCGACGCAGCCGGCCGGCTGCTCGGGCACGGGACGTCCACGCTCATGGTGCTCGCCCCGCGCGCTTGACCGGCGATTGCAGCTGGAGGATCTCGCTCCATGACACGCAGTGACGCGGCGAGAGTCTTCGGTCCGTCCGCCGTCGAAACGGTGCGCCGCGCGGACGGCGCGATCCTGATGCGCCAGCCGCTGGCGCTCGGCGCCTATCCACGCGCCATGACCGACCGGCTCGACCACTGGGCGGCCGTCGCGCCTGAGCGCATCTTTCTCGCCGAGCGGGATGCGGCAGGCGGATGGCAAACGATCACCTATGCCGGCGCACGCGCGCTGGCGATGGGGATCGGCGAAGCATTGATCGGGCGCGGCCTTTCGGAGGATCGCCCGCTCGCGATCCTCTCCGGGAATGGCCTCGAGCACGCGGTCCTCGCCCTCGCCTCGATGTACGCGGGCGTCCCTCATGTGCCGATCTCACCGGCCTACTCGCTCGTCTCGACCGATCACGCCAAGCTGCGCGCCATCATCGATCTCGTGACGCCGGGCCTCGTCTTCGCGATCGACGGATCAATGTTCGCAAAGGCGATCGCGGCAGCCATTCCGCGAGACACCGAGCTCGTCGTCGCGATCCGTCCGCACGATGATCGGCCGGCAACGCTCCTCTCGGACCTCTGGCAGTCTCAGCCGGGTCCGCTGATCGAGGCCGCGCACGCGGCCGTGGGACCGGACACGATCGTGAAGCTCCTCTTCACCTCGGGCTCGACCGGGACGCCCAAGGGCGTGATCAATACGCAGCGGATGCTGACCTCGAACCAGGTGATGATCGCGACTGCGCTGCCGAGCCTCGCCGCGACGCCACCCGTCATCGTCGACTGGCTGCCCTGGAGCCACACCTTCGGCGCCAATCACAATCTCGGCCTCGTGCTCATGCACGGCGGCACGCTGCACATCGACCAGGGCCGCCCCCTTCCCGGCGCGATCGAGGCGACGGTCGCCAATCTCCGCGAGATCGCGCCGACCGCCTATTTCAACGTGCCGCGCGGCTACGAGATGCTGCTCCCCTATTTCGAGAGCGATGACGCGCTCCGCCGCAATTTCTTCAGCCGGCTGCAGTTCATCTTCTATGCCGCGGCCTCGTTGCCGCCGCACGTCTGGCGCGCCTACGAGGCGATGGCGCACGCGACGACCGGCCGGCGCATCCCGTTCGTCACCTCGCTCGGCTCGACCGAGACGGCGCCGAGCGCCACCTGCGCGACCGAGATCGCGCGCGATCCCGGCGTGATCGGCATCCCGAATGTCGGCGCCGAGCTGAAGCTCGTGCCCAGCGCCGGCAAGCTAGAAGCGCGCCTCAAGGGACCGTTCATCACGCCAGGCTACTGGCGCCAGCCGAAGCTCACGTCCGAGGCCTTCGACGAAGAGGGGTTCTACCGCCTCGGCGATGCGCTTCGCTTCGCCGATCCGGCGGATCCCGCGAAAGGCCTCGTGTTCGACGGCCGCATCGCCGAGGACTTCAAGCTGTCGACAGGAACGTTCGTCAGCGTCGGGCCGCTGCGAGCGCGGCTCATTTCGCATCTGGCGCCGCTCATCCGCGACGTCGTGATCGCGGGGCACGATCGCCATGCGCTCGCGGCACTCCTCGTGCCGGAGCCTGATACCTGCCGCGCCATCGCGACCGACGCCGGTGAGGCGGGCGTCTTCGCGAGCCAACGTCTCCATCAGGCTCTCGCCGGGCGGCTCGCCGCGTTCAACACGACCGCCGGCGGCAGTTCCGAGCGCATCGAGCGCGCCCTGATGCTGGCCGCACCGCTGTCGATCGACAACGGCGAGCTCACCGACAAGGGCTCGATCAACCAGAGGGCCGTGCTCGCCCGTCACGCTGCACTGGTCGATGAGCTCTACGCCGCCAAGCCCTCCGCACGGACCATTGTCGCGTTGTAGCTGCGCGGGTATCCACGCTCCGTAGCGCTCGCTGTGGTGCTTGCCAGGGCGCAACGGAGCCGCTACCCCGGGCGCCACTCTTCCAAAGCCGAGCGACAGGGTCCCATGCCAGCCTCAGCCCTCATGAACGTCATGGTCGCGGCGGTCCGCAAGGCCGGCCGTAGCCTCGCCCGCGATTTCGGCGAGGTCGCGCAGCTGCAGGTCTCGGTGAAGGGGCCCGGGAACTTCGTCTCCAGCGCCGACATGAAGGCGGAGGACATCCTTTTCAAGGAGCTTTCGAAGGTCCGCCAGGACTACGGGTTCCTGA
>DAORNH010000043.1:19053-19272 GCA_035440865.1 Hyphomicrobiaceae bacterium
CGCATCGCTGGATCGTTGATCCGCTCGACGGCACGACCAACTTCCTGCACGCCATCCCGATTTTTGCGATCTCAGTCGCCCTCGAGCGCGACGGCCAGCTCGTCGCCGGCGTGATCTACAATCCGATCATGGACGAGCTTTATACAGCCGAGAAGGGCAAGGGCGCCTTCCTCAACGACAAGCGCATCCGAGTGGCGGCCCGCCGCAGCCTATCGGACG
>DAORNH010000044.1:0-3290 GCA_035440865.1 Hyphomicrobiaceae bacterium
ACCGTCGCCAATGTGACGCTGGCCGGCTACCAGGCGCTCGGCGACCGCATCCAGTTCTATCTCGACGAGGATACCAGTCGGCAGGGCCAGAACTTCTTCGGCAAGCCGGTGCTCGCCCCCGCGGCGGCACCCGACGGATCCACCGTCTTCGTCGGGCTCGCCCCCGTCATCGCCGCGGTTGTCGCCAAGCGCCTATCGCAGCACAGGATCAGAGTCGTGATGCCACCAACGCTCGCGGCCGGCTGACCTAGCAGGCGGTTCATGGGCGAGAGCGGCCCGGCACCCGCCAGACCACGGAACGAGAGAGGTCCTATGAAAATTTCCATCGACACGGATGCGCGCACGCTCACCGTCCTTGACGGGGGCGCCAAGCGTGAGCTCGACTACTATTCGAAGGAGGCCTTCGAGGTTCTCTCGGACGTCTGGCTCAAAACGAGCTGGAACCAGAAGTATCCCTACACCTTCACTTGGTTTGGCCGGCCGATCGTGCAGCATCCCGAGGACATGGTCCGCCTCGCCGAGGTCATCTACACCGTGAAGCCTGACGTGATCGTCGAGACGGGTATCGCCCACGGCGGCTCGCTTGTCTATTACGCCTCGATCCTGAAGGCCATGGGCCGCGGCCGCGTAATCGGTGTCGACATCGAGATCCGTCCGCATAACCGCACCGCCATGGAGGCGCACGAGCTGAAGCCGCTCATCACCATGATCGAGGGCTCATCGATCGCGCCCGAGATCGTCGCCTCGGTGAAGCGGCTCATCAAGCCGGGCGAGACGGTGCTGCTGATCCTCGATTCCAACCACAGCAAGGCGCACGTCGCCGCCGAGCTCGAGGCTTACAGCGGCATCGTCACGAAGGGCTCCTACATCGTCTCGACCGATGGCATCATGCGCGATGTCTACGACACGCCGCGGGGGACGCCCGGCTGGAAGTCGGACAATCCGTGTGCTGCCAACGAGGAGTTCCTCGCCCGCCATCCCGAGTTCGTGCTCGAGCAACCGAAGTGGCGCTTCAATGAGAGCGCGCTCGACAAGGTCATCACCGGCTGGCCGGACTGCTACCTGAAGCGGATTGCATGAGCTCCATGAACGACATCGGCCCCATGAGTTCGCAGCGCATCAGCGCCATCGTCAAAGATGGGTACACGCTGGTGATGCCGACCTACAACCGAGTCGAGGACCTGCGGCGCAACCTGTTGTTCCAGGATGCGCAGGGCCTCACGGCGCGCGTGTTGGTGCTCGATTCGAGTCGTCCCGACATCAAGGAACGCAACAAGCGCACGATCAATTCGGTCGGCCTCGACATCGAGCATCTGACTTACGATCCGGCAACCCACCCCTTCGACAAGTTCGCCGACGGCATCAATCGCGTCCGCACGCCCTACGCGAGCCTCTGTGCCGACGACGATCTCCTCCTGATGGGCGGCCTCCGAGCGTCGCTTGCCGCTCTCGCGCGTGAGCCGGCCGCCGCTGTCGCTCACGGCTACTACTTCCTCTTCGGGCACCTTCAGGATACGACGAACATCGACATCACGACGATGCTCTATGCCTCGCCGAGCATCGACGACGACGAGCCGCATTTGCGGTTGCGCACGCTCATGCGCTCCTATCAGGCGCTGACCTACGGCGTGTTCCGCACGCCCGTCATCCAGGAACTCTACCGCAGCATGGGCAACCTGCAGAGCCTGATGCTGCGCGAGCTGATCTCAGGGGCGATCCCGGTGCTGCGCGGAAAATCGCTGCGCGTCCCCGAGCTCTACATGGCCCGCGCGCACGCGACCGGCGACGACTCCGGCCGCAAGCGCTGGCATCCGCTCGAGTGGTTCATGCGCGATGCGCCGGGCCTCATGGCCGAGTACGCCGAGTATCGCCGCCTGCTGATCAACGCGCTCGCCGACAGCAAGCCTGCGCGCCCGGCCGAGCAGCACGGCCGGCTCATCGACGCGATCCATGCCGGCTATCTATTCAAGCACATGCCGCCGCGCGTGCAGGACTACGTGATCAAGGAAGAGCTCGCCGGTCGCGGCATCGACGACTACTGGTCCGACCAGCCGCTGCAGCAGGCGCTCGTCGAAGAGCACAACAGCGAGTTCAAGCCGCCGGAGAAGGACGCCTTCGTGCTGACTCGCCGCGTCGCGGACTATTTTCCGGCCGGTGTGATCGATTCAGCCACGGGAAGCGTCGGCTTCTGGCCGGTCGTCACACGCTCGCAGGTCAGGGACTACCGCTTCTACGGCAGCTTCCTCGACAACTCGCTTTCGTCGATCCTCGACATAGACGGCCCGGCGATCCGCGAGCTCGTCAACACGCTCGACCTCTACGTCACCGACTGAGGCCGGCGAGCACGCGAGCGATCAGCGCTTCGATTGTGCGGTCGGTCGAGATGGTCGACAACCCTAGCGCGACGAGCGACGCGCGCGCGTCCAGGGTCGTGTGGCGAGGTTTCGCTTGGAGCTTGACGCCAGCCTGCGCCGAGGTCGTGGGGCGGACGAGCGCGGCATCTGCGCCCATCGCCGCGGCGAGGCGCCGGGCGATCTCGGCATAGCTCACGTCCGCGTCGGCGCCGATCTGATGGAGGCCACTCAGCCTGCGTATCCCGAGCGTGACGAGCGCGGAAGTCACGTCCGCACGCGGCATCGGTGCGCAGATGAGATCGGCAAACGGCTCGATCGGCTGCCGGACCGAGAGACGCTCCGCCCAGCCGGCAAGGAGCCGATCGAGACCCTCGGCCACCTTCGTGATCCTCAGGATCGCGGCTGCGGGCCCGAACGCGAGTAGTGCCCGCTCCACCTCGGCCTTCTGCGCGGCGTAGGCACACTGCGGTGCGATCCGGTCCGTTACCAGCGCGTCCGGCCGGTCACCGGCAAGGACGAGGTTGGTCGAGACGCAGACGATGTGTGTGCCCGACCGCGCCAGCCGCTCGGCAAGCGCAAGCGTCCTCTCGACATTGACGAGATGGGTGCCAACGGGATCGCCCTCGCAGCGGTCGATCGAGGTGATGCCGGCGAGGAGGTATGCGACGTCGGCGGCGGGCAGCTGCCATGAGTCCGGGGTGGCTGCGAGATCGAAGGCGGTCAGCGCGCTGCCGCCGCCCCTGCTGGTGGCGATCACCTCCGACCCACATGCCCGCAGGCCGTCGCGGAGTGCGGGTCCGAGACTGCCCGTCGCACCGATCACCAGAGCCTTCATTTCGGCCTAGTCCCTGTAGACACGGATTTCGTGGAGGACGAGTGAGCGACCGCGACCGGAGGCATCGCTCCTCACCCAAATGCTGTCGACCTGCTGACCGG
>DAORNH010000044.1:3308-8186 GCA_035440865.1 Hyphomicrobiaceae bacterium
GCGCCTCGCGCTCGGGCTCGAACTTGATGCTGTAGATGTTGCGGCCGGCCCTGGCGGCGAGCCTCTGCCAGCCGACCGCCTTGAGCCCGTTCTGGACCACCATGACCTCGAACTCATGTGTGCCGCTGTCGAACACCTTGGTGGTGATCTCGAAGGCGACCGTCGCGACCTTTCCCTTCAGCACGGGCTCGGTTCCGGGAGTGAAATGATAGGCGGCGCCGTCGGTGCCGTCCTTGGGGTTGGCCCTGTCGAACTCTGTGGTAATCTCTATGCCGTCGGCGAGTGCCTTCGTCTTGACGTTGGTCGTGGGCGACAAACGGCCCGCGGACATCGCCAATGCCCAGGCGGGCTTGCGATCCGCGAGAAATCCGCTCCATGAGTTGACGGTGACAACGCGACCCTGCCGGTTGAGATAGATCGACGTCGCCGCGAACGAGACCGCTCCGGCAGTGATACAAGCGAGGATGAACATCAGCCGACGCAGCATCGGGACCCCTCGTTCCGATCAAACACTCGTCGCAGCCATGTCCTCATGCCTTGAGGATCAGGCCCTGGCCGCTCGGCAAGGTCATGATCTCGACGCCGCACTCGCGCGCGAAGTCGTCGAACACGCCCTTGCGATAGGCATGCTGTCGCCAGGCATAGTCGTCGAGCACCACGACTCCGCCGTGCGTCAGCTTCGGCCAGAAGTGGCGAAGCGCCGCCATCTCGGGCAGCTGGATGTTCATGTCGATCGACAGATAGGCGACTTCGGTGATGTCCACCTCGGCGAGCGTATCGGGGATGCGCCCGCGGACCAGGACCGCGTTCTTGTACGGCGCGAAATTGCGTTTCGCGATCTCGTAGACGTCAAAGTACTGCTGATTGATGCGCTGTTTGCCCGCCGCCCGCTCTTGATCGTTGAACTGCTCCTCGGGAATGCCCGAATATGTATCGAACAGGTAGAATTTCTTATCGAGGTGGTCGAAGCCGATGTAGTCCATGACGGCGAGTGAGAAAATTCCCGTGTTTACGCCGCACTCGACGAACGCGCCGGGCAGCTTCGAGGCGTGGCGCGCGGCCCACGTGCACGTGTGGATGCGATAGCGGATGCCGATATCACCACCGCCGCCGATATTGTGGCCGGAGGTGATGCCGCGCTCATAGGCCCGGCAGAAGGCCGGGTCCGTCATAAAATCGAGCTGCTTGTTATAGACCCTGAGGTAGTCCTCATTGTAGTCGGGCGGACCGAACTTGTGGTGCTCGACCTCCAATCTCTTGAGGGCGGCAAGACGCGACGCGCTCTCCGCCGTCAGGCGCGCAATCTCCGCTTCGAGCCGCTTCGTTGTCTCGGCCGGATTCTCATCCATGTCCCACCTAGCCTCTCCCGCCGCACCGTCACGCTCGTGCCACTTGCACCGGACCAAACTATGATCAGTCTACCGAACGAACCGCTTGACAGGCATATGCGAGCGGGCTGATCGGTGGCACACTTCACTCCACGAAGTATTGCAACCGCGGGTCCGGTATACCTCTCTCGGCGTGCTCATAAGCAAGCAATGCCGGGTAACCGGCGCCTTGCTCATGACGCGCCATGAGCCGGGCGTAGATGTCCAGATCGCGCTCGAAGCCGGGCTCGTCGATTGCCTTGTGCCTCTGGAGAAGAGACCGGGCCTGCTGCCACAAGGCCAGATCATTTCTGTTGACGCCTGCAATCAGGGCGCGGGTCTCGTCACTCGCAACAACCTCGCCCGCCTCGCGCTCGGTGACGTTGTGTCGTCGGTCGATCATCGCCGTCAGGGGCCAACCCATCTGACGAGCCAAATGGACGACCGAATGGTCGAACTGCTCCGTGAGCCCCAGGAGGACGAAGCGCGATCGCGCCATCTCCATGACGGCTTCGACATCGGCCGGTTGGACTGGCGATGGCAGCGCCGCTGGATGAGCCAGATCCGGGTCAAGCTCCGACTTTCCGGAGAGAACTCGCACCTGATGATCGTGGAACAGATAGCCGAAACGCGTGTGAACGTCTTCACGACGGAAGAACTCATCGATGCCACCGCGGCACATCTCCGGTTGATGCGGCACGAAGTAGTAGTGATAGACCGACAACGCACGCTCGATCGGGTCGCGCAGCATCGATATCACGAATCGGGAAGGCGACAGGTGCGGTATGAGGCGCGCGGAGAAGTGCCCGCCGATCAGTATCGGCCGGCGCTGTCGTTCAGGCGGCAACGCGCCGAATGCGCTCACGACATTCTCGAGCCGCCAAGAAAATGTCGCCGTAATCGCGTCGGTACCGAGCCCAGGGACGTGTCGATAGTGAAGACGTTCGCTCGCTGGAAACATGCGCAGCAAGAGTGCGCCGAGCGACGTTCCAGCCGTTTTCGCGAGATGCAGGAACACGACTGGTCCGGGCTGGTGCAACGCGATCTTTTCGAGAGGCGCACCGATTTCCGCGTCACCGAACAATGCGCATCCGTATTGTGCGCAGAGGTCGACAATCGCGTCGTGTCGATGGATTGCTGCCAGCCGCATGACCTGACCGCCGCGCGCGCCAATCGGGCTACCTGAGGCCAGGAGAAATTTCAGCATCGCGATGTCTCCTCGTCGCGATGCCATGCGCAGTGCAAGATGCTCTCGCACCTGAAGGAACCGAGGGCCGACTCTTTCTCTGACCGCCTCGAGGATCTCGATCTTGCCGTGTGCGGCAGCCGTGAGCACGGCCTGCGTAAGGCCATCGCTCGACATCGGCTTGTCTAGCAGTTCGACGAATGCCGCAATGTCGCCGGCTGCAGCGTCTGCAATCATTGATCGTACCACTGCATGTGGCAAGGGTTGTCCTCACCGTCTCACAAACGGAGGGCCTACTGAGCGAAACGTATCGGCAGGTTGGCGAGGCCATTCGATGGCTTTTCCGGATCGCAGCGCAAGTGCAGCAGTCCCGAACGATCATCCATCAATTCGGTCGCAGATCGAGCAACCGTTAAGTCGAGGAACCAGTCGTTGCCGCCGAGGTGGCAATCCAGATCGAACCGGTAGCTCGCGACATCACCGCTTTTTCGCGGAGCGACATCGATGCCCATCCACATTGAATTGGTCGCGTACGCCAGAACTCCGTCTTTTGCCCGCACCCGAATCCCGAGAATCGGAGCCTCGACATCCTCTTCGAAATGGATCCGCATCGCGATCGCCACTCTATCCCCCGATTTGATCTGGCCCGGGTTGATCTTCCCATTTGCGGTCAGCATGTAGTCGATCACCTGCGCCCCGCCGATGCCGATGCGCTTCTCGTTCTTGTTATAAGTCGGGTTACTCGGGGCACGATCGCCTTTCGCTCGGATCTTCATGAAGGCCAGGATTGCCGCCTCGGCTGCATCGGCGGCTCGGATGGCTTCCGAGCGCGCTTTCGACCCGGTGTCGGTCGCGTCGACTGACGAATCGAGGATGGTGCCCTTACCGCCTGCCATCGACCGACCGGACAAAGACCCGCCGGGCCGCCCGTTGATCAGGATTTCGTTGTAGCAGTCCGCGGCCCCCTTCGGATCGCCATCGAAAACCACGCGTCCCGCATGCAGCACGACACCGTGGGTGCAGAGGCGCGGCAGGGAAAAGCGATCGTGGGAGACGTAGAGGATCGTCTTGCCGGCCGCCTGGAGATCGCGGAAGCGCTGGAAGCATTTCTGCTGGAAGCGCGCATCTCCGACCGCGAGCGCCTCGTCGATGATCAGGATGTCCGGGTTCAAATGGATGGTGAGGGCAAATCCGACCCGCGCCGCCATGCCGGAGGAATAGGTCTTCAGCGGCTGATCAAAAAAGTCCCCGATGTCAGCGAATGCCTCGATACTCGGCAGGCGAGATTCGATCTGCGCGCGCGTCAACCCCATGATCACGCCGTTGACGCCGACATTCTCACGGGCACTGAGGTCCGGATTGAGGCCGGCGCCTAGCTCGATCATGGCCGCCAGCTTGCCGTTCACCTCGACAGTACCGGTGGAGGCCGGAATGATGCCTGCAATGACCTGCAGTAGCGTCGACTTGCCCGAGCCGTTGACGCCCAGGATGCCGACCGTTGCCCCGCGAGGAAATGTCAGATTGATGTCGTGAAGGGCATGGAACTGGCGATGGCGCGAGCGTCGCCTCGGGTCGAGCGCCTCGCGCACCCGATCCGACCGGTTGGCATAGACGCGGTAGGTTTTTGAAACGCCGCGAAGCCGCACCATAGGCTCTGCTCGCCCGGCGGTTGCGGCCACGACGTCATTGCGGGCCCCCGCGCTGCTATCCGCCGTCATGCGCGCGTCGTCCGGCGGCTCGCTCGCAGTCCTGATCGCGGCTTTGGCCACTAGCGCAGCGCCTTCTTTATCGAATAGTTGATGAGGTTCGGCCAACTGCGACCCGAGTTGGTCTTGTAGCGGTTGGCCATGAACTTCCAGTACGGGACGGCGATGTCCCAATACTGCGGCTTGGAGAGTAGCACCCGCCCGAGCTGCTGACCGAAGACGCTCAGGATCGCCGGGCACTGGCGGAAGATCTTGCGCAGGTCCGCATTCGGCTCGCGGCACGCCGCCGCGATGATCGCCTCGAGAACGGGCTTCTGCCTCTTGAAGTCGCGCATTCCCGTATCCGAGTAGCCGCCCGGGTTTTCGCGGATCATTCCAAGTCCCTCAGGGATGGGGCAAACGCCGTGGCGGAGCCCGACCGCATAGTAGGTAAACCAATCCGAATGCCACTCCTGCTCTTTGATGAAGCCCCCGACCCTTTCGATCGCGTCGCGGCGGGCGACGATGGCATTGCTCGTCATCCAGACGTAGCGCTTGGCGAAGATCTTGCGCAGTTCCTCCGGGCTCAGGTATTCTGGAAGCCACTCGAGGCCGAACGAGTTGGGCATGGCGCGCGACT
>DAORNH010000044.1:8214-12480 GCA_035440865.1 Hyphomicrobiaceae bacterium
AACTCGGAGACGCTCATACCGACGTCTGGGTACTTGGCGAGCCGCTCCATGTGGCGCTCGAGGAACTTCGGATAAAGCTCGTCGTCCGCCGCGGCGCAGACGATGTAGTCGCCCGTCGATTCGTGCAGCAGCCGGTTGATCGTATACTGCATCCCGCGATTGGGGTCGTTGCGCAGCAGGCGCAACTGCGGGTACTTCGCCGCGAACTCCGAGATGACCTCGACGCTGTTGTCTTTCGAGCCGTCATCGCAGACGAGGATCTCGTCGGCCGGCCGCGTCTGGCCGCACGCGCCGCCGAGCGACTGATGCAGGTGCTTGGCGTGATTGTAGTTCGGTATCAGGATCGAGACGGTCGACACGGCATCTCCTCCGCTGCAGCATCGCACATATACGCGACAACGGCTTATCGACGGCGCGCGGCGCTTCACTACCACGATTGTCTCGGCACGGTCTTGTCGCGATATGTAGGTGCAGCCGATTCCTGTCGATATTCCAAATTGTCGCCGAAGCACGTCCGCAAAAAAGTCACGCCGCACGCGATGCGTGCAATTCCTGAGGGTTGGCACGACCTGAGATGGCATGTCACTAGGCAGGTCGCCGCCAAGACGGGCGCGAGTGCCGGACTGCGCTTGCCTTATTCCAAGGCTTCGGTGATGAGCCAGCGTGTCAGCACCGTTGCGGCCTCGAGGAAGTCATCGATCTCCATGGCCTCGTGGGGGTTGTGACTGCCGTTGGCGTTGCGCACGAACAGCATCGCCGCCGGCACGCCGGCCGTGGCAAAGGTCGCGGTGTCGTGGGAAGCCGGACTTGCGAGCGGCATCGTCGCGATGCCCTGCGCTCGTGCCGCGCCCGTGAGGCCTGCGAGAATATCCCGATCCGAGGGTGCGACATCCGCAGTCGCGCGGGGACCCATCTCGAAGGTGACGCCACGCCGTGCCTCGATCGCTTCGACTAGGGCAAGCGTCTCGCGCTCGAGGTTCGCGAGGTGCTCCTTGTCATAGGCACGCACGTCGAGGCTCATCGCCATCTCGCCAGCGACCTTTGTCAGCTGGTGCTCGCGCGGATTTGTGTGGAAGCGACCGATCGTGAACGCCATCGGCCGGCCGGCTGCCTCCTCACGCTGCCAGATCGTATCGAGGCCCAAGGCGAAGTCGCTCGCCGCCATCACCGCGTCGCGCCGGAACCGTCGCGGCAGGCCGACGTGCGCGTGCTCGCCGAGGATGCGGATCGCGGGATAGCGGAAATTGCCCGGCACGCCGGTACCGACCGCTACTGCGCGACCCGCCTCGATCAGCTGCGGCGCCTGCTCAATGTGCACCTCGACCCAGGCGCGGATGCCCTGTGGCTCGAGCGAGGCTTTCCGCGCTCGAACGGCATCGACATCGGCACCGCACCCGGCCATGTGCTCGGCGAGCGTGCGTCCCGTGTCGATGCGGCGTGCTTCGAGCGCGCCATCAGGGAGCGTGCCGAAAGCGGACCGCGAGCCGATGTAGGAGACCTGGAACCAGACACTCTCCTCGGCACGAATCGCCATCACGGTGACGTCGCGGCGTGGCGTGAGACCGAGCCGCTTCATCGCGGCGACCGCGACCAGCCCCGCGATCACGCCGGCGGCACCGTCGAAATTGCCGCCATTCGGCACAGAATCGAGGTGCGACCCTGTCATTACACGGGGCAAGCGCCGATCGGAGCCGGGGAGCGTCATCATCATATTGGCGCCGTGGTCGCGGCGCGTCTCGAGGCCGAGATCGCGCGCCTTGGCCTCGATCACGTGGTAGGCGAACTCTTCGCCAGCCCCGAACGTGTCGCGCGTGACGCCCGGGCCGACCGGATCGAGACTTCCCGCACGCAACTCGTCGAAGAGCCGCGTGGCCTCGTCCCGCTCGGCCAGAACTGAGGTCTTCAAGGCCTGTGCATCGATCTGCATGTCTCGTCCGGCTCCCGCTTGCATGGCGGAAGCATAGCGAGCGCGGCGCGTCTCCGGCAATTGCCGAACTCAGTCGGGTTCACTGCGGCGAGCCGCGGAACACGCCATTCTTGAAAAAGATCCGGAACGGCGTCGTACCTGTGGCGCCACCCTCGAAGGCGCGCCAGCGCCCGTTCCGGCAGAGGACGCCGCCCGCCACCTCGACCGCGTCGAACTCGGCGACGTTGGCGTGGACCTTCGGTTGGGCGCCGGGCTCGACGGCCATGAAGGTCGTGATGCACTTGGCCCCCGTGATGACCGGATCATAGCCCTTGATCACGAAGCCGCCACCGCCGGTCGAAGGAAACGTGCTCTTGAGCAGCGGCCAGCGCTCGTAGTTCTCGTTGGCGGCAAGCGGTGGCGCGAGCAGCGCGGCAGTGACTGCGGCAATCAGCAGGCGAGCGCGCATGATCGTCTCCCGGGTAGTGGCATCACATGGGAGTACGCTCGCGCGACACCCGTTGGATTTCGGAGAACAGCCTTCCACCACAAGGCCGACTGCTACCCCCGTTCCATGCCCTTCGACTTGAGCACCGGCAGCGTCTCGGGGCCGGCGAGGAGCTGGAGCAGCGCGCGAGCGCCAGCCGCGGCCGTCGCCGCGCTCGCAAGTCCGCCCGAATAGATCGTGTAGTTCTGCACCTCGGCCGGCAGCGGGCCGACGAGCGTCACGCCCTTCACAGGCAGGATCTCACTGATCTGGTGGACGGCGAGATCGGCCTCGCCTGTCACCAGTGCTTCGGCGACATAGCCTCCGGCCTTGAGCTTGGCCTTGGCCCGGACCGGATCTGCGATGCCGAGCCGCTCAAGCAGCCTGTCGAAATAGATGCCGCTGGACCCGCCCGCTTTCGGATCGATGTAGGTGACCGCGCGGGCCGAGGTCAGCGCACGCTTGAAGGCATCGACCGAGGCGATGTCGGGAACCGGCGCGCCCGTCTTGACGGCGACTCCCATCCCGACCTTGGCGAGATTAATGCGCGTGCCGGCCTGCACCTTCCCGGACTTGATAAGCGCATCGATGACGGCCGGCGTGATCACGGCAAGATCAAAGGCCTCGCCGCCCTCGATCCGCTTGGCAAGGCCGCCCGCTGTGTCGTTCTTCACCGAGACCTTGTGGCCCGTGGCCTTCTCGAAGCCTGGCACCATCTCGAGCACCACAGACTTCATGGCGCCGGCGGTCAGCACCTTGATGTCTTCAGCTCGAGCGCCTTGAGCGCTTGCGATGGCGAGCGTGAGGGTAAAGCACAAGGCGTGTAGCGTGCGCATTGCGGTTCTCCGAACTTTAACGGACAGCTTGATCCTGGGGCGGTTGGCGCTCTTCGCCAATCACGCTCGCGCGAGCGACGGCTCACGAGCCCGGCATGACGAGTGCCTTCGCGCGCGCCCGCGCCTCGGCGAGCGTTATGATGTCGCCCGTGTAGCCGCCCATTGCCTCGTAGTCGCGGCGTGCCATCGTGAACTCGATTGGAAAAACGATTGCCGGCGTCGGCACATAGCCCGTCGACCTGTCCGGAAGCAGCGACACGTCCACCATCACCGTGATGCCGCCGCCCGGCCAGACATAGCTCGGCGCGCCGCCGCAGGTGACGCGCGTCGCGCGCTGTTTCACCGAGTTCGTGAGCCGCACCGGGTTCTCGGTGACGCCTGCGCGCAGCGATCCGCCCGCGCCTCCCATGAAGAGCACGCTCGACAGCGCCGGCTCGCAATTCTCGGCAATGCGCTCGATGAGCTTGGCAATTCCCGCCGGCGGCTCGGCCGGCTTGGGCTTCAAGGCTTCGTCGAGCACGTACCAACCCCAGTGCTCGCCCGTCGTCGAGACCATCAGCAGGCGGAGCCCGGGCCACGCGGTCTTCGGGTCGATTGACTTGATGATCTCGAGCGGGTCCTTCACGTCGGTGCCGCCCCAGCCGGAGCCCGGGTGCGCCACCTGGAAATAGCGGCCGGGCGTCGAGCGGCGCCCGCGCACGCGAATGCCGGAGTGCGGGACATCCAGCATGCGGCCGGCCTGATGCTCGGTGAAGACGCCGGTGATGTGCTCATCGACCACGATCACCTCGTCGGCGAGGCCATGCCACTGCTTGGCGAAGATCCCCTGCACCGCCGAGCCGCAGCCGACGCGCATCACGGTCTCGGTCTTGCCGCCGATGATCGGCGGCTTGCCGGCGGCGACGACGACACTCGCGCCGCCGTCGATCGCAAGCTCCACCGCCTCCTTATTGCAAAGCCGCATGAGCGCGTCGCAGGTGACGTTACCCTCCGCCTTCGAGCCGCCGGTCAGGTGCCGGACGCCGCCGAGTGAGAGC
>DAORNH010000044.1:12536-14073 GCA_035440865.1 Hyphomicrobiaceae bacterium
CCGCCGCCTGCTCAGGCCCGATGTAGCGGTCGGTATCGATTTTCACCTTCACGCCGCAGTAGGAGAAGATGCCTTCCGTGACGACTGTCACCGTATCGACGCCCTCGACCTCCGCCGAGACGATGAACGGCGCCGGTTTGTAGTCGGGATAGGTGGTCGTCGCGCCGATGCCCGTGACGAACGTGCCGGGCGTGCGCACCAGCGTGCCGTCCCAGTCCGCCGCCGCGCCGAGGAAGGCGACCTCGCCGCGCCCCGCCGCCCGGTTGCGCTCGAGCATGACGAGCGGGTCGGTGCGCACGAGCCGGCCTTCCACGTTCCCGTAGCGGTCACAGGCGCCGAGCTTGCCCGGCCGGATGCGGCAGAGCACCGGGCAGGCATCACAGCGGATGATGCCCGTCTCGGCATCCCGCTGGCTGGCATCGCGGTCGGCAGCATCGCTCATCGAGGCCTCGCGTTTCGTTTCCCACGAGTTTGCCACGCCGCACCAGATAGCGGAAGCGTGCCTGCGAGCCATGCTAGAGTGGCGACTGCTCCCTCTTGCCTCCGCTGTTGACGCTCGTTTTCGCAGAGTGCGATGGTTGGCCCGCAGCGGCAAGGGATCAATGACATGGCACAGCGCGTCGACGCGAGGACGCTCAAGCAGTGGCTCGGGGAGCCGGGCGAGATCGCCCTCCTCGATATCCGCGAGATGGGGCCGTACTCGCAAGGACACCCGTTCCTGGCCGTGCCGCTCCCCTACAGTCGCCTGGAGGTCGAGATCGAGCGGCTGGTGCCGCGTCGTTCGGCACGCCTCGTCGTGTTCGACCTGAAGGGCGAGGGCCTCGCCGAGACGGCGGCAAAGCGCGCCGAGGCGCTCGGATACACGGCCGTCCATGTGCTCGCCGGCGGCGCCGAGGGCTGGAAGGCTGCCGGCTACGAGCTGTTCGACGGCGTGAACCTGCCGTCCAAGACCTTCGGCGAGATCGTCGAGATCGAACGGCATACGCCGCGCATTACGGCCGCCGAGCTCGCCGCCATGCAGACGCGCGGCGACGATATACAGATCGTCGATGGCCGGACCATCGCGGAATACCAGCGCTTCTCGATTCCGGGCGGCGTCCCTTGCCCGAACGGCGAGCTCGCGCTGCGCATCGCCGATATCGTGCCGAGCCCGAAAACGAAGATCGTCGTCAATTGCGCTGGCCGCACGCGCTCGATCATCGGCGCGCAGACGCTGATCGACTGGGGCGTGCCGAACGACGTCGTAGCGCTGGAGAACGGCACGCAAGGCTGGTTCCTCGCCGGCCTAAAGCGCGAGGAAGGTGCGACGGGCCGGATGCCGGCACTGCCGACGGGAGCGGCCCTCGAGCGTGCCAAGGCTCGCGCCGCGGCACTCCTGGAGGAGCGCGGCGTGCCGACGGTGGACGCACGGACCGTCGAGCGCTGGATCGGCGAGGCCGACCGCACGACGTACGTGTTCGATGTCCGCACCCCCGAAGAGTTCAAGGCCGACGGCATCGCCGGCTCCGTGTGGGCGGAGGGCGGGCAGCTCATCCAG
>DAORNH010000044.1:14116-19182 GCA_035440865.1 Hyphomicrobiaceae bacterium
CGTCGACGGGGAAGGTGTCCGCGCGCCGATGGTCGCTGCCTGGCTCCGCCAGCTCGGGCATGATGCCTGCGTTCTCGCCGGCGGGCATACCTCGGGCCTGAAAATCGCGCGCGCCCCGGCAAAGGCCGAAACCGTCCTGCCGCCGCCTCACCGGATCGAGGCGCGGGCGCTCGCCGCCGGCCTCGAAGCTGGCACGGTTGCCGCATTCGATCTGCGCGCGAGCGCCGCCTACCGCGACGCGCACATTCCGGGCAGCTGCTGGTCGATCCGCCCGCGCATTGCTGCCGACGCGTCAGCCGCGAAAGGCAAGCGCATCGTGCTCATCGCCGATGAGGGCCGGCTCGCTCGCGCCGCGGCGATTGATCTCGCCGAGGCAGGTCACTCCGACGTCGCCATCCTGCGCGGCGGCATTGAGGAATGGCGCGCCGAAGGCCTGGACCTCGCCCGCTCGCCGGGAGCACCGGCCGACAGCGAGCGCATAGACTTCATGTTTCACACGCTCAACCGCAATGCCGGATCACGCGCCGACGCCGAGGCCTACCTCGCCTGGGAAGTCGGCCTTGTCGATCGTCTCGACGCGCAGGAGCGCGCCGTCTTCAAGCTCTGGGGGAAGCACTGATGGGAAAGTCCAAGAAGCGGCCGCAGACGCTGCGCACGAAGCTCGTCCAGGGCGGCCGGCCCAAGGAGAACCAGTACGGCCGCTCGCGCACGGTCAACACGCCGATCTACCGGGCGAGCACAGTCCTCTACGAGAACATGGCGGCGCTCCGCGAGACGCGGAAGCAGCGCACCGAGGGCGAGCGCGCCTTCAGCTACGGTACATCCGGTACACCGACCACGTTCGCGCTCGAGGATGTGGTGACTGAGCTCGAGGGCGGCCATGCAACGCGCCTCGTCTCGTCGGGCCTCCTCGCCATCACACTCGCCTTCCAGGCCGTGCTCCGCCCGGGCGATCACGTGCTGATTACCGATAGCACGTACGAGCCCGTGCGGAACTTCGTGCGCACCTGGCTCACGCCCATGGGCATCGCACACGACTATTTCCCGGCCGACGCCAGGGGCCTCGAGGGCATGATCCGGCGCAATACGAAAATGATCTGGACGGAGATCCCGGGCTCCCACCTCTTCGAGATGCAGGACCTGCCGGCGATCTGCCGGATGGCCAAGCAGCGCGGCATTCTTGTCGGCGTCGACAATACTTGGGCCTCCGGCATCCTCTGCCAGCCGCTGAAGCTCGGCGCGGACATCTCGATCCTTGCAGGCACGAAGCACATCGCCGGCCACGCCGACGTGCTCATCGGCACTGTGACGACAACCGAGTCATGCTGGAAGCCCGTCAACGACATGGCGAGCGCGCTCGGCCTCTGCATCAGCTCGGACGACGCCTTTCTCGCGCTGCGTGGTGTGCGCACCATGGCAACGCGGCTGCCCGTGCACCAGCGCTCGGCGTTGGAGCTCGCAGGCTGGCTCAAGAAGCATCCGAAGGTGAAGAGCGTGTTCTATCCGGCGCTGCCGGACGATCCGGGCCACGAGATCTGGAAGCGCGATTTCACGGGTGCCTGCGGCCTCTTCTCGATCGAGCTCAAGGCCGATCAGGCAGGCGCCGACCGTTTCGTCGATGGACTGACGCTGTTCGGCATCGGCGCGTCGTGGGGCGGCTTCGAAAGTCTCGTCATGCCGAGCAACATCCCGGGCGCGCGTACGGCCACCGACTGGTCCGGACGCGGGCCGATCCTAAGGCTCCATGCGGGCCTCGAGGATCCGTCCGACCTGATCGCCGACCTGGAGGCAGCGCTCGCGCTCGTCTGAAAACGGAAGAGGTGCCCATGCCCGCGTCGCCGCGACCGTTCACTCTCGCCGTTCCCGAGGCGGACATCGCTGACCTCTTTGCGCGGCTCGCGCGCACGCGGCTCCCCGATCAGGCGCCGGACGGGCCGTGGGCGTACGGCACCGACGTCGGCTATCTTGGCCGGCTCATCGAGCATTGGCGGACGCGCTTCGACTGGCGGCATTGGGAGGGCCGGCTCAACGCGTTCCCGCAATTCAAGGTGGCACTCGACGGTATCGACCTCCATTACCTGAACGTGCCGGGAAAGGGCCCCGCGCCGAAGCCGCTGCTCCTTCTCCACGGCTGGCCGGGCTCGGTGTTCGAGTTCGTCGACATCATCCCGCGCCTCACTGATCCTGCCAGCTTTGGCGGCGACGCGGCCGACGCGTTCACGGTGATCGCGCCCTCGCTGCCGGGCTATGGCCTCTCGTTCGTCGCCGGTCAGAAGCGCTTCGGCATCCCGGCAATGGCCGACTGCTTTGCGCGGCTCATGACGGACGTGCTCGGCTACCGGAAGTTCGCGGCGCAGGGCGGCGACTGGGGCGCATTCACCTGCTCTGCCATGGGCGTGCGCCATCCGGAGAAGCTTTCTGGAATTCATCTCAACATGCTCTCGGTGAGCCCATATCTGCCGCCACCCGCGAACCCGACCGACGCCGAGCGCCGCTACCAGGACGAAATCCGGGCCTGGGCCAAGGAGGAGACCGGTTACATCCAGATCCAGGGAACTCGGCCGCAGACGCTGGCCTTTGCGCTGACCGACAGCCCCGCGGGGCTCGCCGCCTGGATCGCCGAGAAATTCCACGTGTGGACCGATCACGCCGGCGACTTCGAGACGGTCGTATCGCGCGATCACCTGCTCGCGAACATCTCGCTCTACTGGTTCACGGGCGCCATCGGCTCCTCGTTCTGGCCCTATTACGAGCGCCTGCACGGCCCCTGGCCCATACCCGACGGAAAGACTGTCGACGTGCCGCTCGGCTATGCGGCCTTCCCGCGCGAGATCCGCCGCCCGCCGCGCTCGCTCGCCGAGAAGAGCTACACTGACATCCGCCAATGGACCGAGATGGCGAAGGGCGGACATTTCGCGGCCATGGAGCAGCCTGAGGCGCTCGCGCGCGACGTCCAGGCATTCTTCCGCCCGCTGCGCGGCACGTTCTGAAGCAACGCATCAGCTGCCGTAACGGTCGTCCAGACCCTGATGGTGGGAAAGCCGCACCACCTCCGTGAACTCGGCATAGCTCATGGTCTTCCCCGCGATCCCCGCGAGCGACCCTGAGACCTTGATCGCCGCGAGCGCTGCTTCGACCGCACGAGCCGCTGTGAACAGCGCCGCGACCGCATAGAGCACGACGGCGAAGCCCATATCCTGCAGCTCGCGCGTCGTGAGCAGCGCCGCGTCCGTGCCGTCGACCAGACTCACGACCTTCGGGCCAGCGACGCGGCGGGCAATGCCCTCGACCTCGGCGCGCGTCTTGACACCATCGACGAACAGGAGATCTGCGCCGGCATCGCGATAGAGGGCAGCGCGCCTGACAGCTTCATCGAGCCCGGTCGCCGGCAGCGCGTCCGTGCGCGCGATCACGAGAAGGCGCTCGGCCGTGCCGCGCGCGGCAAGCGCGCATCTGAGACGCCGCGCATTCTCTGCCGCATCAATCAGCCGGATGCCGGCCATCTGGCCACAGCGCTTCGGCGCCACCTGGTCCTCGAGATGCACGGCGGCGACGCCGGCCGCCACATACTCTTCAATTGTCCGCTCGATGTTCGACGGCCCACCGTAACCCGTATCGGCATCCGCGATCACGGGGAGCGACGTTGCCCGCACCATGTCGCGGGCGTGCCCCGTCATCTCGGTCTGGCTCATCAGGCCGATGTCAGGCATGCCGAGCCGGCTCGCCGTCGCGCCGAAGCCGGTCATGTAAACGGCTGGGAAGCCGGCGCGCTCGACGAGGCGCGCGGTCAGCGCATCGGGTGCGCCAGGGGCGACCACGATCGGTCCGGCTGCGATGAGGCGGGAAAGGGCCGTTGCCTTGCTCATCGGGTCTCGCTCCGCCTGCTCATGACGCGTGATCTCGCCGCAGCAGCGTACGCAACGTCAATCGGTCCGTGCGGCATCGGTGGCGTCAATTCTGGTCGTCAGGCAGCACAGGCACCGGATAGACCTCGATGCCGTCCTCGCGCAGCGCCTCGACGTCGCTCTTGGACGCTTCGCCGTGGATACCGCGCGCGGGTGTCTCCTTGAGGTGGATCTTGCGCGCCTCGTCGGCGAATTTCGGGCCGACATACTCCGACTTCGAGAGGAGCTCGTCGCGCACTTTCCGCATCTGGCGGAGCAGCTCGCGGGTCTGCCGCGCGTCCGGCTCGCCTGGTGCCGGGGCCGGACTTATGGCCAGTTCCGGAGGCGCGGTTTCCGTGGTTGGCGCCGGTTCGGCCGGTCTGCCGCGCCCCGACTTCCGGCCCTTGACGATGCTCGGCGCCATGATCGACCGCTCGACCTTGGTCGAGCCGCATTTCGGGCACTCGACGAGGCGACGCTTCGCCTGCCGATCGAAAGCATCGGACGACTTGAACCAGCCTTCGAACTCGTGGCGCTTATCGCAGCGCAGTGTATAGCGGATCATGGCTCGAACTCTAGCATCCTCCAGCCGACCCGACGAGAGCGAGGCGAGCGCCGGCGCTTACCATTCAACACGAGTGCCGGTGACTGGACAATGAACGATTGCCGCACGACCGAATTGCATCTGCATATTCGAGGTTCGCTTGATGGACGCGCTGGCCTCGCGCGGCTGACGTGGCGCAGTGTAGGTTCTTGGAGCGGTCTGGATGCGAAAGCCCTGCCGGCCCCGGAGCAGCACTCATGTCGTCGCTACCGTTAGCGGAGGAGTGATGGCAATGCACGATACCCCGCCGAAGCACTTCGCCGAGCCATCTCCCTTCGTCGCCCGCTGGCTCGAGGGCGTGGGGGGCAGCGGCACCGTTCTCGACGTCGCCTGCGGCGGCGGGCGCCACCTCCGGCTCGCACTCGCCCGTGGGCATCGGGTGACGGGGGTCGATCGCGACATTTCCGGCGTCGCCGACCTCGCCGCCGAGCCGCGCGCAACGATCATCGAGGCCGATCTCGAAGGCGGCGCCGGCCTCGCCCCGCATCTTGCCGGGCACCGCTTCGATGGCGTGATCGTCGCCAATTATCTCTGGCGGCCGATCCTCGGGGACATCATTGCAGCGGTCTCATCCGCGG
>DAORNH010000045.1:0-19149 GCA_035440865.1 Hyphomicrobiaceae bacterium
GGCTCCGACCCCGCCTCCTGCCTTGGCGCCGCAGCCATGGGGCAATGCCAGCACCGGTTTCTCGGGCCGCGGCGCAGGGCCTCAGCCGGCACCGCAGCCGATGCCAATGATGACGCCCCCGCCAGCCGCGGCGCCGGCGGCGAAGTCAGGAGGCTTCTTCAAGGGCGCGCTGGCGGCTGCGGCCGGAGTCGCGGGCGGCGTTCTGCTCGCCAACAGCCTCGGTGGCATGTTCGGCGGCTCGTCGGCCAATGCCGGGACACCCGGCGGCACGGGCGGAGGATCCGAGAACAGCGGTATGACCGGCCAGTCCGACGATAGCAACGATCCCGGCAACTATGACGCCGGCAGCGACGACTCGGACCAGGGTAGCGACAGCTGGGGCAGCAACGACAGCAGCGACATCGACCTCTGATCGGGTACTGCATGGTTCAGCCACGGGGCGTTCGGATTGTCTCCGGGCGCCCCATTTTCGTGGCTCAAGCTGCTGATTTGATCAGGCCGGGGTTCGATGCAACGAGGCGTTTCGCCGGCAAATAAACTGTCGCCGTCGTGCCGACGCCAACGGCGCTTGCCAGCTCGAGACGGCCGCCATGCAGCTCCGCGAGCTTGGCCACGATCGGGAGACCGAGGCCGCTGCCTGGAGATGTCAACCGCTCCGAGCTCTTCGTCCTCGCGAACGGGCGCAATACGCGCTCGAGGTCTTCGGGCCCAATGCCCGGACCGTCGTCGGCAACGCTGATCGCAACGCCGCCGTCAGCAGTGCGCTCCGCCGAGATGCGGACATGGCCGTTGTCGCCACCGTAGCGCACGGCGTTCACGACCAGATTGAGCGTGGACTGGAACATGATCCGCTCGTCGGCGGCGACGGTCAGCTGCCCGTCGGGATGGCTCACCTCGATGCGCGTGCCGCGGCGCTGCGCCTCAACCTCGACGAAGCGAGCCGCGCGCGAGGTCACCTCGTCGAGATCGAACACATCGTCAGCGAGCGTGAACTGGCCGGCCTCGATGCGAGCGAGATCGAGGAGATCATTGGTGAGGGCAAGCAGGTGCCTGCTTGCCGAGCGCACATCCTCGGCCGCCGTCCGATAGCGCTCGTCGCCGATCGGCCCGTGGCGGCCCGACGCCATAATGTCGGCAAAGCCGATTATGGCGTTGAGCGGGGAGCGCAGCTCGTGCGTGACGGTGTTGAGGAACTCGGATTTGGATTGGCTGGCACGCTCGGCCGTCCTGCGCGCCTCGGCCTCCGCGAGCCGGGAGGCCGAGACGCGCTCGGCCATCGCGTTGAAGCCCTGGACCAGCGCGTTCATCTCGCGCGGAATGAAACGCCCGGACACATCGATGCGCACATTCGCATCGCCGTTCGACATCCGCTCGGCCGCGACGATGACGCGGCGGACAGGATCGATCAGGAGGATGGCGGCCCGGCAGGCGATCAGGGCCGCCGCGAGAAGTCCGAAGGCGAAGACCGAGACGGCCGAGCTGCGGCTGCGCGCGGCTGCTGCTTTCAGCTCTCGCATGGGCTGCGGCACCATGATGCCCCAGCCCGGGCCCGGCACGCTCGTGTAGCCGGCGACCATTGTGTCCTTGTAGGCCGGCGAGAAGAACGTATCCACGCCCGTCTTGCCCATGATCATTTTCTGGACCACCGGAACCGCGGCAATGTTGCGCATCGCCTTCTCCCAGCTCTGCATCGGGTGCGCGAGCACTGTGCCGGTCTGGTCGACGATCACGGCGTGTCCATTCTCGCCAAACGAGATCCTTTTGCCGAGCTCGGCAAAATAGCGCGCGTCGAGTTCGGCGATCACCAGCCCACGGCTGCCGAGACGGACGACGCTGACGGTCGGACTTCCGTCCGACCCTTGATGAACCGGCGCGAATTGAGTTCCGCCGAGCTTTGCCAAGTCAATGGCACGAGCAAGGTCGCTTTTCGACAACTCCTTCGGGCAACGATCGGCGCCGAGATAGCCGACGATGACACGCCCGTCGGTCGGATCGACGAGACAGATGTGCCGGATCCGAAGGCCTGCAAGCATGGTGCGGGGCTCAGGCAGACCGCCACCCTCGAGCAACGTCTCGGAGAGGAAATTAAAGGATGCCAGGACGTCTCGATGGTAGGCTGAGAGCGTGACGCCGAGATTGCGTGCGAGCAGCAAATGGCGCTCGCGGACCTCATCGAGCTCGCTTTTCACTGAAGCCGAGTGCGGCCATGCCCAGAACAGCGACAGCGGCATGGCGACGATCGCGACAAACAGCAATACGAGCGAGCGTCGAAGCGACCACATAGCACCCACCGACTGATGGCCCAACCACGGGGAGTATCGCCGGCAAGCTTCGGGAAAGAATGAATCGGGCGTTCAATCAATTGCCGTGGTTTCGAAAGTCTCGGCCGATCCGGTCAATCTGCGATCAATTACTTCTATTATTTCAAGTTCAGTCGAGAAAGCGCGATTTCGCGCTGCGCGAGAGCGCCCAATTCGAGGCTGAACGGAGTGTCCTCGAGATTGATCGCAAATTGTCGGAAAATCATTCATGCATCATTTGCTTTAGTCTCCGCGCCTGCTTTTATGCCTGCAGGGGGCGATGGGTGCGCCTGACGACCTCGTTCCCAGCCGATGATGGCGCGCTTGCGAGTCAATCCCCAATGATAGCCGCCGAGCTGGCCGTCACCGCGCAGGACGCGATGGCAGGGCACGACAAAGGAGATCGGGTTCCGCCCGACGGCACTGCCGACGGCGCGGGCAGCGCTTGGCCGGCCGACGTGACGGGCAAGATCGGAGTAGCTCACGGCGCGGCCCATCGGAATGCGCAGGAGCGCCTCCCACACGCCGACCTCGAAATTCGATCCGATCAGCACGAGCCTGATCGGCTCGCCGCCCCTCGCTTCGGGCGGGGAGAAGACATTGCGCAGCAGCGTGCCCGTCCGCTCAGGCGCCTCGAGGAAGTGCGCGGCGGGCCAGCGCTGCGACATGTCGTTGAACGCGTGAGGGAACTCGCTCTCGCTGTCGAAAAAGGCGAGGCCGCAGATGCCGCGACCCGTTGCCATGGCGAGCGCCAGGCCGAACGGGGACGGATGCACGCCCCAGGCGATCTCGAGACCTTCGCCACGGCGCTTGTAGGCGCCGGGGGTCATCGCCTCGTGAGTGACGAAGAGATCATGAAGGCGGCTCGGACCGGAAAGCCCGACCTCGTGCGCCGTGTCGAGGACGCTCGCAGAGCCGGCGAGTAGGCCGCGCGCATGGTCGATGGTGATTGCCTGAACGAACTCCTTCGGCGAGAGCCCGCACCAGCGCGAGAAGAGCTTCTGGCAGTGCGCGGGACTCAGGGCCAGGTGGCCTGCGAGCGCCTCGAGCGAGGGTTGCTCCGCCCAGGTCTCAGTCAGGAAGGCAATGGCCTGGCGAACGAGGTCGTAGTCGCGGATCTGGCTGTCGGGTCTCATACCTGCGGTTGCAGTGCCCTTGCGCGGCGTCATATCGAGCTGCATGTCGGCCTCCCGGTCGTGCGTTCCGTCTCGCTGGCCCTTTCAGTAGCAAGTCGGCGGCGACGGCTCGACCCGTTTCGTGTGATGCCGTTGGCGATTGCGCAAGCCGCGCACATCGTCGCAAACTCGGGTCTGCCGGGACGCGGCAACGGCAACAGCGAGGGCGCCATGACGGACAGGGGCGGATTGGGGTCGAGAAGGCCGGCGCCGCTGCGGATCGACGAGGTGCGGGTGCCGATGGGCGGCGTGATCGGCCTCTGCCACTGCCCCGGCCGGAATGATGGCACGCGAGCGTGGGATCGGGACATCGCTCAGGACCTAAAGGCGATCGAGGATTGGGGCGCGTCCCACCTCGTCTCCCTGGTGCAGACGCGAGAGTTCGCGCGCCTCGGGGTACCGGACCTCCCGGAGCGGGCACGGGCCTCGGCCTTTGCCTGGCATCATGTGCCGATCCGCGATCTCGACGTGCCGGGCAGCGAGGCGGCCCGGCAGTGGCCGGCAACGGAAACGGCGATCGTCGAAACGTTGCGTCGGGGTGGTCGTGTCGTCGTCCATTGCGCGGCGGGCCTCGGTCGCACGGGAACGGTTGCGGCGCGCCTGCTTGTCGATCACTTCGGCCTTGCGCCCGACGAGGCCATCACGAGCGTGCGAGCCGCGCGCCCCGGCACCATCGAGACCGGGGACCAGGAGGCCTACGTGCGCCGATCGCGCCTTCCGCCTGATCCCGGCGTGGGTTGATCTCGAATGCGGTGCGGGACGCGCACGGGACGCTCAGCCGCTGGACGCTGGAGGCTGATCCCACGTAGTCTCGCTTAAGGGTTCGGCGGCAGCGAACGCCGGTTCGAGTGCCGCGCAATGAGGTGGACAGTGACATGGCTGCAAGCAGCGGGGCAAGCCCGACAGCAGGCGAGACAGGAGGCGCTCAGGACCAGGGCCCGGAGCGGTCGAGCCGGCTCGACGGACGCGCGGCGCTCGTCATCGGCGCCGGCTCGGTCGGACCTGGCTGGGGCAACGGCAAGGCGTCGGCTGTGGCCTACGCGCGCGCAGGTGCAAAAATCGCGGCCCTGGACGTCAACAAGGCGGCGGCCGAGGAAACCGCGGCGATCATCGCCCGCGAAGGCGGGGTCGCGATCGCCATCGCTGCCGACGTCACGCGCCTGGACGACGTGGAGCGCGCTGTGGCGGCGGCGCGCGCGACGCTCGGGGCGATCGACATCCTGCACAACAACGTCGGCATCGCCAAGATGGGCGGTCCGGTCGAGCTTTCCGAGGCGGAGTGGCAGCGGGTCATCGACGTGAACCTCACCGCCATGTTCCGCACCACCAAGGTGGTGCTGCCGATCATGCAGGGACAGAAGCGCGGCGTGATCACCAACATCTCGTCCGTCGCCGCCATCCGTTACGTCGGCTATGACTACGCGAGCTACTATGCCTCGAAAGGCGCGGTCAATCAGTTCACGGTGGGGTTGGCGCTGCAGTACGCGCGCGCCGGCATCCGGGCGAACGTGATCATGCCGGGCCTCATGGACACACCGCTGATCTACCAGCAGATCTCGGGCGTCTATCGGTCGCCGGAAGAGATGGTGAAGGCGCGCAACGAGGCCTGCCCCATGGGGCGCATGGGCACCGGCTGGGACGTCGCCAACGCGGCCGTATTCCTCGCGAGCGAGGAGGCTCAATACATCACGGGCGTCTGCCTGCCGGTCGACGGCGGCCATTCGGCGCGCAGCGCATGACGGCCTCGCTCGATGAGGTCGCGCGGCGGGGCATCGTCGCCCTGGAGGAGCGCGGCTTCGCGGCCTGGCCCGCGCTCATGACCGTGCTCGACGACGGCTGGGTGATCCGCCTGTCGCGCGGGCATACGAAGCGCGCCAACTCGATCAATGTTCTCGGGCCATCGTCCGAGCCGCTCGCGGAGAAGTGCGCACGGGCCGAAGCGCTGCTCGCCTGGCACGGTCTGCCGATCGTCTACCGGCTGTCGCCGCTGGCCCCTGCCGAGCTGACGGCGCTGCTCGACCAGCGCCGGTACGAGCTGATCGACGATACGCGCGTGATGGTTGCAGACCTGAAGCCGAGCGCCGAGAGACCCGATCCGCGCGTTTCCGTCCGGGCGGGCGTCGCTCCGGACTGGACCGCGGCCTATGCGGCGGCAGATCGTGTCAGTGTCGACCGCGCGGCGACACTGCAGCAGATGATGGCCTCGATCGCGCCGCCTCATGCGACGGCCGAGGTCGTGGACAACGGCCACCGCGTCGCCTACGGGCTAGGCGTTGTCGATCGCGGCATGATCGGCATGTTCGAGATACTCGTCGCGCCGTCACACCGGCGCCAGGGTCTTGCCGCGGCGATCATGGCGGGCCTGCTCGACTGGGGACGGCGGAACGGTGCGCGGCGCTCATACCTGCAGGTCGTCGCAAGCAACTCGCCCGCCATCGCACTCTATGAGCGTCTCGGCTATCGTGAGGTCTATCGCTACCATTATCGCGTGGCCTGACAACCAATGCCGCTCAGCGAAAAGATCCACCTCGCCCAGTTCCTCGTGCACGGTCCGACCTACCACAGCCTCGCCATGTGGCGGCATCCCCGCACGGCGGCAGCGGGCTACGACTGGCGCCGGCCCGAACTCTACCAGCACATCGCCAAAGTGTGCGAGCGCGGCCTCTTCGACATGGTCTTCTTCGCCGATCTCAACTACATTTCGGACACGTTTCGCGGTTCTCTGGAGCCGGCGCTGCGCTATGCCGTTCAGGCGCCCGAGCATGATCCGATTCCGCTGCTCTCCTGGATGGCGGCGGTGACAAGCCGCATCGGGGTCGCGGCCACCTTCTCGACAAGCCAGCATCATCCCTTCTACGCCGCGCGGATGTGGGCGACGATCGATCACCTGACAGCTGGCCGCGCCGGCTGGAACGTCGTGACGTCCATCAACCACAACCAGGATGCGAACTTCGGCGTAGATCGTCCGCCGACGGACGCGCGCTACGAGCGTGCGCACGAGTTCATGCAGGTCTGCCAGAAGCTCTGGTCGAGCTGGGACGACGATGCGCTCGTCATGGATCGCGAGAAGGCGATCTTTGCCGACGCCAGCAAGGTCCGCCGCATCGAGCATGTCGGCACTCACTTCAAGTCGCGAGGGCCGCTCAATGTGGTGCCGTCGCCGCAGAGGGGGCCGGCGATCCTGCAGGCGGGCACATCGCCGAAAGGCCAGGACTTCGCGGCGAGATATGCGGACGCGATCTTCGCGATCCAACCGCGCGCCGAGGATGCGAGGCGCTACTACTGCTCGATCAAGGACCAGATGGCAGTGTTCGGCCGTGATCCGGCGCACTGCCGCATCCTGTTCGGCATGCAGCCGATCATCGGCAAGACGCGGGCCGAAGCGCTCGATAAACAGGCCGAGCACAACGCACTGGTGCCCGTCGACGGTGGCATGGCAATCCTATCGGCGCACCTCGATTTCGATCTCGCGCGACTGCCGCCGGACGCCCTCATGCTCGAGCGCACCGAACCCGAGCTTGCCCGCATGCGCACCCGCTTCGTGAAGCCCGACGGCTCGTCGATGACGGCGGCGGAAGTTGCGCGCCGGCACGGCGAAGGCGTCGGCCTGCCCCAGTTCGTCGGCACGCCGGCTGAGATCGTCGACCAGATGGAGGCGTTCATGGCGACGGCGGGCGGCGACGGTTTCATGCTCTCGCCGATCTATTCTCCGGGTGCCATCGAGGGGGTCGTCGACCTGATCGTGCCCGAGATGCAGCGGCGCGGGCTCTATCGAACGGCCTACAAGGGGACGACGCAGCGCGATCATCTGCGCCAGAGCGACTGACACGCAACATCGGGTCTTACGGGGACGACATGGCGAAAGCAGCGAAATCCAGGGACTATGGACACACCGTCGGGGCGGCGCTCGTGACCGGCGGCGCGTCAGGCATCGGCAGGGCGACGGTGGACCTGCTCATTGCCAAGGGCTGGAAGGTCGCGGCCTTCGACATTGACGAGCGCCAACTCGCCGAGCTCGCGGAAACCCACGACAGGTCAAAGGTGCTGCTGCGCACCGGCCGGCTCGACGTCACCGACGAGCGGGCGGTGGAGCGCGCGGTCGCGGAGAGTGCTGAAGCATTTGGCGGGCTCTCCGGTGTCGTCAACTCGGCCGGCATCGCCGCTGACAAGCACGTCTTCGAGACGACGCCCGAGATGTTCCGCAAGATCCTCGACGTCAACGTGGTCGGCTCGTTCATGGTCGGCAAGGCTGCTGCGCGCATCATGAAGGACAAGGGCCGCGGCTCGGTCGTCAATATCGCCTCGATCTCGGGCCTGCGCGGCTCCAAAGGGCGCTCGGCCTATGGCGCGTCGAAGGGCGCGGTCATCAACATGACGCAGGTCATGGCGAACGACCTTGCTCCCTACGGCATCCGTGTCAACGCAGTGGCTCCTGGTCCGGTCGAGACGCCCATGGTCAAGGCGCTCCACACCGCGGCCGACCGCAAGCTCTACGAGCGCTTCATTCCGATGCGCCGTTATGCGGAGCCGGGCGAGATCGCCTCGGTGATCCATTTCCTGCTCGATCCCACGCAGTCCGCCTACGTGACCGGCGAGGTGATTGCGGTCGATGGCGGATATCGGGGAGCCGGCGTGATTGTACGCGACTGAGCGCCGGCGACGGCGCTCAAACGGCCAGCAGCTTGTGGCGCAGCTCGGCATCGTCGCGGAGGCGCTGGCTCGGCCCCGAGAACTCGACCTGGCCCTTCTGGAGCACATAGACGCGATCGGCGAGTGCCAGCGAGAAGTCCAGGCCCTGCTCGGCAAGCAGGATGGTGAGGCCCTGCCGCTTAAGCTCTTGAATCTGCACCAGCATGTTCTCGACGATGACGGGGGCAAGCCCCTCGGAGGGCTCGTCGAGCAACAGGAGCTCGGGGTTGCCCATCAGTGTGCGGGCGATGGTCAGCATCTGCTGCTCGCCACCCGAAAGCACGCCGCCCTGGCGATCGCGCAGCTCCGCGAGCTTCGGGAAGAGGCCGTAGACGGCCTCCATCGTCCAGGGGCCGGGCCGCGGCGCCGAGCGTTGCGCGACGTCGAGATTCTCCCAGACGGTGAGCTCGGCGAAGATGCGCCGGTCCTCGGGCACATAGCCGATCCCGTTGCGGGCCATCCAGTAGGGCTGGCGCCTCGTTACGTCCTGGCCTTTCCAGCGGATGGCGCCGCTCGAGGGCGGCGTCAGTCCCATGATCGAGCGCATGGTCGTCGATTTGCCGACGCCGTTGCGGCCGAGCAGGCACACGCACTCGCCCTTGGCGATCGAAAGCGAGATGCCGAACAGGACCCGGCTCGAGCCGTAGGCCGTGTGGATGTTGTCGACGTCGAGGAGGGCGGTCAATGGCTTGCTCCGAGGTAGACGCGGCGGACCTCGGCGTTGGCGCGCACCTCGTCGGGGAGGCCGGAGGCGATGATCCGTCCCTGATGCAGCACGGCGATGCGCTGCGCGATGCCGAACACCACGTCCATGTCGTGCTCGGTGAAGAGCAAGGTGAGGCCGCGCTCCTTGGCGATGCGGGCGAGCAGCGCGATCGCCTCGTGTGTCTCCTGCGCGCTCATGCCGGCAGTCGGCTCGTCCAGGAGCAGAATGGTCGGTTCTCCGGCGAGCGCGATCGCCAGCTCCACCTGCTTCTGCGCGCCGTGTGAAAGCACGCCGGCGGTCGAGTAGGCGACGTCGCCGAGACCGAGCTGGGCGATCATCGCCTCGGTCTTGTCACGGAACTGGCTCCGCGAGGTGCCCCACATGTTGAGGCTTTGGCCGCCGAAGGCGATGAAGGCCGCCTGGATGTTTTCGTAGACGGAGAGCCGCTGGAAGATGTTGGTGCGCTGGAATGAACGCGCCATGCCCATCCGGCAAATTTGATGGGGCGCGACGCCGGTGATGTCGGCGCCGTCGAGAGTGACGGTGCCGGTGTCGGGTGTCAGATGCCCGGTGATCAGATTGAACAGCGTCGACTTGCCGGCGCCGTTTGGGCCGATCACGGCGAAGATCTGGCCGCGCTCGACGGTGAGGCTCACGTCGTTGGTGGCGACGAAGCCGGAGAACGACTTCCTGAGGTTCTTGGCAGCGAGCATTGCGAGGTCAGCTCCCTGCCCGAGTGATGCGCAACGTTCGTCCAATACTGCGCAGCATGGCGCGCCGCTCCTCAGGTTTCCGCACGAGCGTGTCGAGCGTGCCGAGGATGCCGCCGGGGAACGCGAACAGCAGAATCAGCAGGATGACACCGAGCACGAACGGCCAGTACTCGGTGTAGGAGACGATCACGCCGTTGAGCAGGATCAGCGCCGTGGCGCCGACCGTCGGGCCCCAGAAATTGTGGATGCCGCCGAGGATCGTCATGATCAGCACTTCGGCGCCCTTTGCCCAGTAGGCGTAGTCGGGGAAGACGCCGCGCTTGTAGATGCCGAACATGGCGCCGGCGAGCCCGGCGAATGCGCCCGCCAGCACGAAGGCGATCCAGCGGTAGCGGCGTACATCGATGCCGATGAACTGCGTGCGCTCGGGATTGTCGCGGATGGCGTTGAGGATGCGCCCGAACGGGCTGTCGACGATGCGGCGCATGGCGGCGATGCAGATGGCCGACATGATGAGCGCGATGAAGAAGAACTTCTCGGTGACGCGCATGGAACCGATGAGCGGGATCGCCTCCATCCAGTCCATGCCCGGGTAGGGCACGCGCGGATAGCCCTGCTCGCCGCCGGTGACCGAATTCCACTTGAAGCAGATGGCCCACACGATCTGCGAGAAGGCGAGTGTCAGCATCGAGAAATAGGTGGCGGTCAGGCGCACGCAGAAGAAGCCGAAGAAGGCGGCGAAGAGCGCGCCGGCGAGCCCGCCGAGCACCCAGGCGATGAGGAACGGCACGTTGTAGTCGCCCATCAGGATGCCGCACACGTAGGCGCCGATGCCGAAGTAGGCGGCATGTCCGAACGAGACGAGCCCGGTCGAGCCGATCAGGATGTTGAGGCTCGTCGCGAACACCGCGAAAATCACGATGTAGGTGGCAAGGTCGGTGTAGTAGCGGGTTGTGTAGAACGGGATCGTCAGCGCGATCAGCGTGAGGATCAGCGTCCAGGGGAGGCGATTTACGAGGTCGTTCATTTCACGGGCCTCCCGAGCAGGCCCCAGGGCCGGACGATCAAGACCGCGGCCATGATGATGAAGGCCGCGAAGATGGAGAAGCGCGGGAAAATGACGATCCCGAAGGCGAGGACGAGGCCGTAGACGAGCGAGCCGAGGAGGGTGCCCCACAGCGAGCCGAGGCCGCCGATGACGACGACGATGAAGGCCTCGATGATGATCTCGACATCCATTCCGGGGACGATACTCTTCACGGGCGTGACGAGCGCGCCGGCGAGGCCCGCGAGGAAGGCCGCGAGCACGAACATGCCCGAGTAGAGCCGCGAGACGTTTGTGCCGAGCGCGCCGAGCATCTCGCGATCGAGGGCGGCCGCGCGGATGATGCGGCCATATCCTGTCCGATTCAGCAGCAGCCAGAAGCCGAAGGCGATCGCGGGGCCGATGATCAGGATCATAAGGTCGTAGTGGGGCAAGCGCACGCCGAACATCTCCCAACTGCCAGCGAGCGCCGCCGGGCGCGAGACCGACTGCGGCTCGGTGCCCCAGAGATACTTGCAAGCATCGCCGAAGATGAGCACCAGCGCATATGTGAAGAGCAGCTGATAGAGTTCCTCGCGCCGGTACATGAACTGAAGCAGGAAGCGCTCGACGACGAGGCCGATCAGGGCGACCGTCGAGGCGGCGACGAGCACGGCGCCTGCAAAGCCGAGCGTGGTCTTCGAGAGAATCAGCGTCATGTACCACGCCATGTAGGCGCCGATCATGTACATGGAGCCGTGGGCGAAGTTGATGATCTTCAGAACACCGAAAATCAACGACAGACCGGACGCGATGAGAAACAGGAACATCGCCGAGGTGAGGCCGGTGCGGAACTGGCTGATGAGGAACACCGGGTCCGACAGCGTCGTCGTGATGCGCTGCCACTCACCGGCGAGCAGACCGAGGATATCGCTCATGCTGAAGCGCTCCTAGCGTGCGAGCGCCCTTGGCGATCAGCCATGGCTGGTCGTCTCGTCATGCTGATGTCCCCCGATGCAGGCTCGCCACGGTCATGCCGGGCTTCGCCCGCGGATCGATCCGCGCCCCACGCACGTCGAAAAGGAGCCCGCTACCCCAGCGGGCTCCGGTCGTTCTTCAGTCCATGAACGGCTTCGGGTCGACGTAGCGGACCTCGGTCATGATGGCCGTGCCCGTCGGACCCTTGACCATCTTGCCGTAGAACTGGCCGCGGTCGGCCTGATGGTCCTTGGCGCGGATGGTCTGTTTGCCGAACGGAGCATCGACCGAAATGTCGAGGAGCGCCTTGGCGACCTTGTCGTTGTCGACGTCTTTCACCTTGTTGACAGCTGCGGCAAGGAACTGCAGCGCCACGTAGGTCGTGATCGGCCACGTAGAGGGCGGGTCCTCCTTGGTGAAGGCCTTGATCCGCTCGACATAGGCCTTATGTGCCGCCGACATGCCCTCGTAGCTGGCGAGGTCATAGGTATTCGACCAGATGCCGAACGGGTAGTCGCCGGCAAGGCCGCGCGTCGCCTCGACCGAGCCGCCCTCGCCGCCGTTCACGACGCGATACTTGACGAGATCGAAGAAGCCGAGGGGCTTGGCCTGCTTCGTCCAGGTGACGAAGTGGCCGCCCCACATCGCCGAGAACACTGCGTCCGGCTTCTTCGCCATCTGCGCATTGATGAAGGGCGTGTAGTCGCTCTCGCCGAGCTTCGGCCACTGCTGATCGACGACGTTGATGTCGGGGCGCAACTTCTTGATGTGGGTCGCGAATTCGCGGGCGACGTCCTGGCCGTAGGCATAGTCGTGGGCGATGGTGGCGACCGTCTTCACGTCGGTCCACTTGGCCATGATCTCGGCTGACGAGCGGCCTTCCATAGTGGTGTTGGCAGCGGTGCGGAAGATGTAGGGGTGCAGGTTCTTCGGCGCGGTCAGCTGATCCGTCTTCGGGATCGGGGCGATGAGGACAATCTTGTTCTCTTTCGCGATCGTCGAGACGGCGGGACCTTCGGCCGAGGTCAGCGTGCCGACGAGGAAGTTCACGTCCTCCTTGAGGATCATCTCGCGGGCGACGCGCACGGCTTCATCCGGCGTCGCCTTGCTGTCTCGTACCAGTAGCTGCAGCGGCCGGCCCAATAGACCGCCGGCGGCGTTGGTCTCGGCGACGAACATCTCCATGCCCTTGACCGCGGGCACACCGAAGAGCGCGGCCGGGCCTGAAAGCGGCATTGGCACGCCGATCTTGATCGGCTTGCCCTGACCGAAGGCATTGGGCGCGATGAGCGCGCCCGTGGCCGCGGCCGTCGAGGCGAGCAGGCTGCGGCGCGTCAATTGATAGGATGACGACATGGAGCGGCGTTTCCCTTGATTTCGGTCTTGCTGACCGGTTGTTCCCAGTCGAAGCTAGGACGCCGCGCGGTGATATGTCAAAGAGCAAAGGGTCGGGCGATGGCCGAACGCATCTCGATACAGTTTTCGCGGTTCTCCGCGTTCTACAGCCCTCTCATCGCCACGATCGCGGGCGGTTTCCTGGCGGAGGAAGGCTTCGCGCCCGAGCATTCGGTGGCGCCTGTCGGCAAATCGGCGATCGCCGGTCTGGTCGACGGCAGCGTGCACGTCGCCCAATCGGCGATATCGCAAGGGTTCATGTCGCTCGAGAAGGGCGAGACGCCGCCGGTCGTCCATTTCGCGCAGATCAACGAGCGCGACGGCTTCTTCATTGCCGCGCGCAACCCAGACCCGCATTTCACGTGGGCGAAGCTCCACGGCGGCCGTGTGCTTGCGGATCACGGCGGCCAGCCGCTCGCCATGTTCAGGTATGCCTGCAAGTGTGCGGGTCTCGATCTGTCGCGTATGACAATCGTCGATGCGGGCATCAATACGATGGAGGCGCGCTTCAGAGCGGGCGAAGGGGACTACATCCACCTGCAGGGGCCGGGCCCGCAGCAACTCCAGCATGACGGCGTCGGCCATGTCGTCGCCTCGGTCGGCGCGACGTTCGGGCCGGTCGCGTTCTCGAGCCTCGCGGCGCGGCGGGAATGGCTCAAGTCAGAGCAGGCACCGCGATTCATGCGGGCCTACCGCAAGGCGCGCGCCTGGGTCCGCACGACGCCCGCCGCCGAGATCGCGGCGCGCGAGGCTCCATTCTTTCCGGGTGTGGCACGTGAGGTACTGACGGCGACGATCGACGCCTACCAGAAGCTCGGCTGCTGGACGCCTCACGTCGAGATCACACGGCCCGCATTCGAGGTGGCGCTCGATGTCTTCGAGAACGCAAAGCTCGTGACGCGGCGGCACCGCTATGACGACATCATCGTGCCGCCGCCGGCCTGAGCAGCATTAGGCCGCACGCCGCATGGGCCGCGCCGAAAGCGATTCGGCGATCGCCCCGACGGCGCGGCTCCAATCAGTGCCGGGCTCGGACTTCAGGCCGAACGCCTCAACGGCCGTCTTCGGCGAGCCGCCGTCGCGGAAGATGCGCGCGCAAACCTGACGCGCCATGCCGACTGACTGCTGCCAGAGCACGGGGTTGACGTGACCGGGCTTCGACGGAGCAAAATTGACGATCTGAGCCATGGGGGACTGCCTCTCTGTCATGCGCGGCCTTAATGCCGCGTTGGTTCTTGCCGGGACGAGGTGGCAGGCACGCACAGAACTAGCATCACGACGCAAAACCTTGAACTGTGATGCCGCTTGGCTGTGCTGAGCCGCAGCTGTGCGTGCCTGCCAGACCGATGAGGGCGGGGGCCCTCGAATTCGTCAGCGCGGTTCGAACCTCGCCTGTCTGTCTTTGTTCTTGGGTTGCGGTGTGCTCTCGGCCTGCACGGATGCCAGGAGTGCGGAGACGAGGTCACCGAGGGGACGCCACTCAACGGACTGAACTGGACGATAGACTGACTCTACTCGGATGCATGCGGACACTGGAACTCTCCACGGAACCATGTTTGACGCGACGCGGACGCAACAAATGGAACGTTAAGCAGGGAACGCTACGGCACCAACGCAACACCGAACGCCATACGCTACACGACGCAACACTCACCAACGCGACGCAGAACCAGCAGACACAAACACAACAGATACTTGCAGGACCCGTGCACCTACGAGACGCATTACCTCGGGCCCGCGACGCATTCACGACGACGCAGCACGCGTTCGAGCGGAAACGCTGCTCGAGGGACGCAGTACAAATTGGATGCACAGCACAACTTTTGAGGACGCGACCCGGGCAAACTCACGCGCCAACTCAGGTCACTGGCGCCGCCGATACACAGGGGCGCCAACACAGCGGTACGGTCGCCCATCGGGTGTCGAGCCTTACGCGAGCCGACTGACTTAAGGCTCGAGGCAATCACCTACGCGGCCATTGCCTCAGGTACTCGTCCCCTTGCGCCCGCTTGGCCGTCTACTCGTACTCGGCCAGCTGGGCGTCAGGGCCCGTCCGCTGATGGTCTTGATAAACCGTTACAATCGGGCAACTCTAGGGCACGATCGTGGACCTCGAGGGGTATTTCGATTGACAGATGTTCAGACGGCACGAATCCGGCGTGTCGCGCCGCCGGCTCAGGGCGCCTGGCCGGCCGACATCGCTTCCCAGGTCGTGAGCGCCTGGCGCGTCGCGGCGACATCATGGACGCGGATGATCTGGGCACCGGCGCCGGCGGCCATGCAGGCTGCGGCCAAGGATCCCGGGAGCCGCTCGTCCGGATCGACGGCGCCGGTCAGCGCGCCGATGAAACTCTTGCGCGAGGCGCCGACGAGCAGGCCCGTGCCGAGCGCGTGGAAGAGGGTCAGGCTGGCGAGTAGCTGGAGGTTGTGTTCGAGCGTCTTGCCGAAGCCGATGCCGGGATCGGCGATCAGCTTCTGGCGAGGAATCCCCGCCCGGACGCACGCCTCGACGCGCTCCTCGAGCGCCGCGAAGACATCTAGCACGACGTCCGCGTACCGCGGGTTCGCCTGCATGGACTTAGGGCCGCCCTGGGCATGCATGAGGACGACGCTGAGGCCCGTGTCCGCGGCAGCGCGCAGGCTCACAGGGTCGTGGCTCAAAGCGGAGACATCATTGAGAATGTGAGCGCCTGCGCGGGCCGCCTCGCGCATCACTTCGGCCTTGCGGGTGTCGACCGACAGGCGCGCGCGCACCTTGCCGGCAAGTCCCTGGAGCACGGGAACGACGCGTTTCAGCTCGACATCGATCGGCACAGCATCCGAGCCCGGTCGTGTCGATTCCCCGCCGATGTCGAGGATGTCAGCGCCTTCGGCCTCGAGCTTAAGGGCGTGCTCGATGGCGGCCTTCGGCGAAAAGTGCCGGCCGCCGTCCGAGAAACTGTCCGGCGTGACGTTGACGATCCCCATGATGCGCGGCCGGTCGAGCGGCAGGCCGGCAACGTCGCCTCGTGGAGCCGAGATCCGCTCGAGCAGCGTCTTGAGGCGATCGGTCGAGGACCGGCTCGACTGCAGGAGCGCCGTCGTATCGTCGAGCGAGATTTGGCGCCGATCAACCCAGCCGTCGCCATGCCGCTCGATCGCCTCGAAAGCGCTGAACGCGAGGTCCTGGCGACCGGCGATGCGCACGACGCGCTCGGGATGCCCGATCGCCCGCTTCGGCGCCGGGCTGACGCGCCCCACTGGGCGCACGTAGATTTCTGCCACCATCAACCCCGAGCCCGCCCAACGCTACCCCGCGCGGTCGAATGTGGGAGCGAGGAACCGCTCCCGCGGGGCTCGATCACTTTTCAGCGGTGCGAATGCCAGCGGGGCCGCCTTTGACCCGGATCGGGTCCATCGGGCGGAGCTGGCGGCCGTCGAAGCCGAACACGAACAGCATCTCCTCGACCATGCACTGGGCAACGACGGTGCGGCCGTTCTTCGACCAGGCAATGCCCTGGCACCACTTGCCGACATCGGTGAGCAAAAGACCAGCGCGACGGAAGACGACGAGCTTGCCCTTCTCCTTGAAGAAGGGATCTGTCGCCGGCTTGTTGGTGCCGTTCATCACCGTGACGGCGACATACTGGCCGTCCGGCGACATCTTGATGCCCTCGGGCGTCGGGCCGGCGGTGACCGTGATCACGACGCGCGGCGGATTGGCGACGAGATCGATGAGGCTGATGGTATCGGCATCGCCTGAGCCCGTGCCGATGTTGGCGACCACGGCAACGTCGCCCTTCCCAGAGATATCGGCGCCGTAAGGCCTGAGGCCGGCCGTGATGACGCGTGGGTTGACGGTCACTTTGGTGCCGTCGATGTCGAGCATCGAGATGCGGTTGTCGCCATCGCGGGTGACGAGCGCCCGCTTGCCGTCGGCCGAAAACACGATCGCGCTCGGACCGGATTTCTCGTCGCCGATCTTGACCTTGTCAGGCAGCGCCGTGACGGCCTTGCCCTTGATAGAAAAGACCGAGAGCGTGCCTTCACCGCGGTTGGCGACGATAGCGAGCGTACCGGCCCGGTTGATCGAAACGCCTGCGGCACCCTTGCCGGCAGTCAAGGTGGAGAGCACCTTGGGCTTCGGCGGCTCGATCGTCGCGCCCTTGATGCGCGCCGTAACCTTGGCGATGACCCCCGGCGCCTTCGTGTTGAGCTCGATCACGGTCACCTGGTCGTTCGGGACGCGCTTCGTCGCATCGGCCGGGTCGATCTTCTCGGCTGAGGTGATAAGTGCGATCTCCTCGCTGGGGCTCACGGCGACGCTCGACGGCGGACCGACGACACTTGCGGGAAGCTTGAGCTCGGCAATCACCTTCGGCGGATTTGAGCTGAGATCGATGAGGACCGCGTTGTCGGCGCCATCCTTGACGGTCGTGACCTTGCCGTCGACCAGGCGGACCTTGGCATCCTGAGCGGAGACCGCGATCTGCGCGACGGCGGCCGCAGTGGTGAGCGCGAGTGCGGCAATGGCAGCAGCCGAACTCGTAAGCAGCAAGCGGGGCATCAGTCCTCCTCGACACAACTGTAAGCAGCCCATGTGGCCCACACGTCATACCATCGGGGCCGTCGATCGACCAACGCCTTTGCGAGCGTTGGCCGAACGTCCGACCGCCCTCATAGCGCGGCACTATTCGGCGGGTGCAGCGACGCTCCGCCGCCGTGACGGCTTCGGCGCGCCGACCCGAAGGCGGCGATCCGACATTGACAGCAGGCCGCCGAGGAACATTACGATTGCGCCGATCCAGATGAGGCGCACGAGCGGGTTCTTGTAGGCGCGAACGGCAAAAGCGCCGTCCTTGCCCTCGTCGCCGAGCACGATGTAGAGGTCGCTGCCGAGTCGGGCGTCGATACCCGCTTCCGTGGTCGTCTGGCGGGGCGCATCGAACGTGCGCTTCGAGGGCTCTACGCGGACCGTCGCACTCGCCCGGCCGATCAGCACGAAGCGCCCGATCAGCTCCTGGTAGTTGGGGCCGCGCTGTTTGCTGACACCCTCGAACACGATGGTCGTCCCGCTGAGGCTCAGCCGGTCGCCGGGCTTCATGGAGGCGACCACCTCCTGCTGCCAGGCGCTCGTGCCGACGATGCCGAGCACCATGATGCCGACGCCGGCATGCGCGAATGCCGTGCCCCAGGCGGATCTCGGCAAACCTGCGGCGCGGCGCAGCGCTTCGTCCAGGGGCGCCCGGCCGAGCCGGATGCGCGTCGCGATCTCCACGGCCGCTCCGACGATCACCCACATGCCGAGCCCGAAGGCGAGCGGGGCGAGCCAGGGACCGCGTGTATTGACGGCGAAAGCGGTCGCAGCTGCCGCAGCCGCGATGATGAGCGCGGCTATCAGCGTTTGGCCTGCCGCTGCGAGATCGCCGCGCTTCCAGGCGAGCACGGGCCCGAAGGGCAGGGCGATCAGCAGCGGCACCATCAGCGGCACGAACGTCATGTTGAAGAACGGCGGGCCGACGGAGATGCGCTGGTTGGCGATCGCTTCGAGCATCAGAGGATAGAGCGTGCCGAGCAGCACCGTCGCCGTCGCGACGGTGAGCAGGATGTTGTTGAGGACGAGGCTGCCTTCGCGGCTGACCGGTGCGAACGCTCCGCCCTGGCGGAGTGCGCCCGCCCTCATGGCGAACAGGGTCAGCGCGCCGCCGATGAACACGGCCATGATGGCGAGGATGACCATGCCGCGCTGGGGGTCGAGCGCGAAGGAATGCACTGAGGTCAGGATGCCGGAGCGGACGATAAAGGCGCCCATCAGCGAGAGCGAGAAGGTGAGGATGGCAAGCAGGATCGTCCACACCTTCAGCGCCTCGCGCTTCTCCATCACGACGGCCGAATGGAGAAGCGCCGTGCCGGCAAGCCAGGGCATGAAAGAGGCGTTCTCGACAGGGTCCCAAAACCACCAGCCGCCCCAGCCGAGCTCGTAATAGGCCCACCAAGAGCCGGTGCCGATGCCGATCGTGAGGAACATCCAGGCGGCGAGCGTCCAAGGCCGGACCCAGCGGGCCCAGGCGGCATCCGTGCGCCCCTCGATCAGGGCGGCGACGGCGAACGAGAAGGCCATCGAGAAGCCGACGTAGCCCATGTAGAGGAACGGCGGATGGAAGGCGAGCGCGGGGTCCTGCAGGATCGG
>DAORNH010000046.1:0-261 GCA_035440865.1 Hyphomicrobiaceae bacterium
AGGCGCAGTGCGATGTCACGGAAGGCCTGGCGAAGCTCGACGCCGCTGGAAGCATTGTAGAACTTGTCCGGGGTCGACGCGCAGTTCTGGAGCACGTTGATGGCCGTCGCATTGCCGTCGAGCTCGAAGCCGATGGTGTAGACCGTGATGCCCTGCGCCTTCATGTTGGTGCACAGCGTCTTGGCCTTGTTGGACACCGTCGAGGAGCTGGCCGAAGATCCGAGGCGGGTGTTGTACTCGCCGTCAGTCATGAGGATAGCG
>DAORNH010000046.1:274-4760 GCA_035440865.1 Hyphomicrobiaceae bacterium
CGGTGCCGTAAGCGACGGGCCGGTTCGCCTCGGGCCAGAAGTGGGCCCAGTTCGGCGAGATCATGTACCAGGCCCATGCCGTGCCGAGCGCACCTGCCGTCGCACCGCTTGCCGAGAAGCTGTCGATGCGTGCCTTGAGGTCGGTCTTGTTGCTCGTCAGCGGCATGATCTGCTCGCCCGGATCGGAACAGCTGCCGGAAGAGCTGTAGTTGCTCGAGTTGCTCGAGGCGCTCGATCCGGTGTCACCCTTGTAGGCCGAGACATAGGCCCCGGCTCCAGGAGCGACGTCGGTGTACTCATGCGTACCGACGCGATCCGTCACGCAGGTGATGAGCTTCCGCGACTTGCCGCTGAAAGTTTTGGTTGCCGGCAGGCCGGTGAAGGCCGACGCGAAGCTGCCGACGTTGACGCGCGGCGCGAACGGGGCGATTGCCACCTTCGAGGTGTACTCGCTCTGGTCGTCCCATACGACGATGTCGACGAGGTCCTTGGCGGCCGCCTTCAGATCCTCGATCTTCTGGCCGCTCATCGAGCCCGTGACGTCGAGCATCATCGAGATCTCGAGATTGATCTCGCTGTTGCCGCCAACCGCCAGGAGCGCCTCTGCGCTGCTCGAGATGGTGTAGCCGGCGCTGCGCACGAGGCTCAGGAACGGGGTGTGCACCATGCCCTCGACCTCGATCTTGATCTTGTTGTTGACCACGTCGGGGTTGAAGGCGACGATGTCGCTCTCGATCGAGGTCGGCTTCATGCGCTTGTAGAACTCGCGCGCCTTCGCCTCGGCGAGATTGATGTCGCCTTCGGTCTGCCAGACGCGCGCGGCGGCGAGCACGGCGCTGTCGAGCGCGTTCTGCATCTTATCGCGGGCCGCGATCGCGCGGCCGTAGTCGACGGCACCGCCGACGAGCGAGACCGCAACGGTGATCATCATCGCGAACAGCATCGCGATGTTGCCGCGCTTGTCGCGGCCGAAGTTGGTGATCAGCGAGCGGAGATCGCCTCCTTCGCCGGAGCCTGCAGGCTGCGGGGCCTGGTCTTCAAGAATAGCGGACACGGTACACCTCCTGTATGTGTGCCATCCGCACTATAAAAGACGAGGCCAATTACAAACTCTTTAAAATAGCCAGCAACCGGACGGCTATACACAATATATAAGCAATTTTAATAAAATTGAATATTGTTTCTCAATCGAATATTATGATACAATACTTCCAGAATTCGATTTTATACTACTGGGACAGCAAGAATCGAGCCACCACCAGGCAGCAAATATGCGGGTTTCCGCGGGCCACATCAGGACCACCCGCCACTTGACCTTTGCGGCAACCAATCGTTTACCGACAGTCGCAATTGTGCGATCGGAGCGCGAATTCGCGCTGTCTGATCGAGATTGAGCTCGAGGCGGGATCAGCCCATGCAGCGCTTTGACCTTCTCGTCATCGGCGGTGGCATCAACGGTGTTGGCATTGCCGCGGACGCCGCAGGACGGGGTCTTCGCGTCCTGCTCGTCGAGAAGGGTGATCTCGGCGGCGCAACCTCTTCGTCGAGCTCAAAGCTGATCCATGGCGGCTTGCGCTACCTCGAGCACTATGAATTCCGCCTCGTCCGGGCAGCCCTTGCCGAGCGCGAGGTGCTGATGCGGCGGGCTCCGCACATCATCTGGCCGCTGCGCTTCGTGCTGCCGCATGTCACGGGCCTCCGGCCCAAATGGATGATCCGGCTCGGTCTCGCGCTCTACGACAACCTCGCGCGCAGAAAGGCCATTCCAGGCTCGACCGGCCTGGACCTCGCGGTGGACCCCGCGGCTGGCGGCCTGAAACCGGGCCTCGAGCGGGGCTTCGCCTACTGGGACTGCTGGGTTGACGATGCCCGCCTCGTCATCCTCAACGCCATTGCCGCCAAGGCCGCCGGCGCCGAGATCGCGACGCGGACCGAGCTCATGACTGCACGCCCCGACGGCGGACGCTGGATAGCCACCCTCGCCGCCCCTTCAGGATCGCGCACCATCGAGGCCGCCGCAATTGTCAACGCCACCGGACCGTGGGTCGAGAGTGTCGGCCGTCGCATTGCCGTGGCGCGAGGGGTTGCGGGCGCAATCCGCAACGACGCGCCGCATGTCCGACTTGTCAAGGGCAGCCACGTCGTCGTCCCGCGCTTCACCGGCACCGATAGCGCATTCCTCTTGCAAAGCTCGGATGGACGCGTCGTTTTCGTACTCCCCTTCGAGGACCACTTCAGCCTGATCGGCACGACTGACGTCCCCATCGATGGCGATCCGGGAGCCGCCACCCCGAGCGACGCAGAGGTGCATTACCTCCTCACTCTCGTCGGCCGATTCTTCAGGTCGCCGCCCACTCCCGCCGACATCGTCTGGCGCTTTGCCGGCGTGCGGCCCCTCGTCGATGACGAGAGTGCCAATCCGTCCGCCGCCTCGCGGGACTGGCGCCTCGAACTGTCACCCCCTGGCGCCGGCGGGCCCCTCCTCTCCGTGATTGGCGGCAAGGTGACGACGTTCCGCCGCCTCGCAGAGGCTGCCCTCGAGCGGCTCGCTCCCCATCTGCCGCCGATGCGCCCTGCCTGGACCGCCACGGCGACACTCCCCGGCGGCGACATCCCGTCCGGTGGCCCAGCCAGCTACGCGCAAAGGCTCGCTGGGTCATACCCCGCGATCGATGCCCGCTATCTCGCCCTCCTCGCGCGCCGCTACGGCAGCCGCGCACACGACCTCCTCGGTGATGCCAGTACGCCCGCCGACCTCGGGGAACGCCTCGGCCCTGCCCTCAGCGAACGCGAGGTCCGCTTCCTCGTCGCCGAGGAGTGGGCGGCAACGCCTGACGACATTCTCTGGCGCCGCACCAAGGCGGGCCTCCACGTGGCCCCGGCCGAGCGGACGGACCTCGCGGACAGGGTCGCCCGACTGATCTGACAGAGCCCCGTGAGCTGGCACTTCGCCGCGCTTCACAGGCGCGCTCCGAGCCATTATGTCTCGGTCGTCTCGCGGAGATGCCCGCGAAGCTGACGTGAAGGGGCTCATACGACCATGGCTGAGAGCGGCAACGGAAAGCTCGTCACGATCTTCGGCGGCTCGGGGTTCGTCGGGCGCTATGCGGTGCGCGCGCTCGCGCGGCGCGGCTGGCGCGTCAGGGCCGCAGTCCGCCGCCCGGATCTCGCAGGCCACCTCCAGCCGATGGGCGGCGTCGGCCAGATCCACGCCGTGCAAGCGAACCTGCGCTATCCCGAATCGCTTGCGCGCGCAGTCGAAGGCGCCGATGCGGTGGTGAATCTCGTCGCGATCCTCTCCAAGTCGGGGAAGCAGACCTTCGACGCCGTCAACACGGCCGGCGCCCGCACTGTTGCAAAGGCCGTGCGCGAGGCCCGCTGCAAGTCCCTCGTCCATGTCTCGGCGATCGGCGCCGCACGGAACGCGGCGAGCAACTATGCGCGCTCGAAGGGGGCCGGCGAGCAAGCCGTGCTCGAGGAGTATCCGGGCGCGGTGATCCTGCGACCCTCGCTGATCTTCGGACCCGAGGACGACTTTTTCCCCCGCTTCGCCGCCATGGCCCGCATGGCGCCGATGCTGCCGCTGATCGGCCCGAAAGCCCGCTTCCAGCCCGTGTTCGTCGGCGATGTCGCCGAGGCGATCGCCAACACCGTCGAAGGGAAGGCCGCGCCGGGCGCGGTCTACGAGCTCGGCGGACCCGAAGTGCTGACCATGCGCGAGCTCCTGGATCGCACGCAGGAGTGGTCCGGCCGCAACCGGCCGTATCTGCGGCTGCCCTTCTGGCTCGCCAAGCTCGGCGCCGCGCTGACAGCCCCGCTGCCGAACGCGATGCGCCCCCTGACCGTCGACCAGGTGCGCCTCCTCCAATCAGACACGATCGTGAGCGATGCCGCCACCGCCGATCGCCGTACGCTTCAGGGCCTCGGCGTCGCCATGCCGACGGCCATGTCGACTGTCGTGCCGCTCTACCTCGAGCAGTTCCGCCCGAAAGGTCAGTTCTCGCACTATCGCGGCTGATCGCTTCCGCCGAGTACGCCCATGACCGATGAGACACCCGCCCCGCCGGACGACCTCAAGCCCCACGAGTTCCAGGCCGAGGTCTCGCGCCTCCTCGATCTGATGATCCACTCGGTCTACACCGAGCGAGAGATCTTCATGCGTGAGCTGATCTCGAACGCGTCCGATGCCTGCGACAAGCTCCGCTACGAAGCGATCGCCCGGCCCGAGCTCACCGCCGCCGAGCCGCGACTCGCGATCGAGATCCGCCTCGATCCTGCGGCCGGGCGGCTCTCGATCGCCGACAACGGCATCGGCATGTCGCGCCAGGAACTCGTCGACAACCTCGGCACCATCGCCCGCTCCGGTACGCGCGCCTATCTCGAGAGCATCTCGTCGCCCAGGAAGGAGGGTGAACCGCGCGCCGGCAGCGGCCTCATTGGCCAGTTCGGCGTCGGCTTCTATTCGGCTTTCATGGTCGCTGACGAG
>DAORNH010000046.1:4791-8011 GCA_035440865.1 Hyphomicrobiaceae bacterium
GCCAATCTCTGGGTTTCGCGAGGCTCGGGCTTCAAGGTCGGGCCCGCCCCGGCAGGACGCCGGCCGAAGGGCGGTCGCGGCACGGAGGTGACACTCATCCTCAAGGAAGAGGCCAAATCATTCTTGGAGGCAGGCGAGATCGAGCGGATCGTCCGCACCTACTCCGACCACATCCTCTTCCCCGTCGAACTCGTCGGCGCGGATGCCCCCCCTCGCCAGATCAACGCTGCAAGCGCGCTCTGGCAGCGCTCCCGCACCGAAGTGACGGCCGAGCAGTATACGGAGGCGTTCCGCGCCATCACGGGCGAAGGCGGCGCGCCAGCGCTCACCGTTCACTGGCGCGCCGAGGGGCGCCAGTCGTACGCGGTGATGTTGTTCGTCCCCGAGCACCGTCCTTTCGACCTCTTCGATCCGGAGCGCAAGGGCCGCGTCAAACTCTATGTCCGCCGAGTCTTCATCACTGAGGAGGCCGGCCTGCTGCCGAGCTGGCTGCGCTTCGTGCGCGGCGTCGTCGACAGCGAGGACATCCCGCTCAACATCAGCCGCGAGATGCTGCAGAACAATCCGCAGCTCGCCCAGATCCGCCGCGCGCTGACGAGCCGCATCGTCTCCGAGCTCGAAAGCCTCGCCGAGAAGGACGGCGAGCGCTACCTGCGCATCTGGGAGACCTTCGGCGGCGTCATCAAGGAAGGCATCTACGAGGACGGCGAGCGGCGCGACCCGCTGCTGAAGCTCCTCCGCGTGCGCTCGACCGCCGGCCCCGGCTGGCGGAGCCTTGCCGACTACGTGGCTGCCCTGAAGCCCAATCAGACGGCGATCTACTATCTCACCGGCGACACGCTCGACCGCTTGAAGGCGAGCCCCCAACTCGAGGCGGCGCGGGCGCGCGGCGTCGAGGTGCTGCTGATGGCCGACCCCGTCGACAGCTTCTGGACGGCGCTCCCGATCGGCTTCGACGGGAAGCCCCTCGTTTCGCTCTCGCGTGGCGAGATCGATCTCTCGGCGATCCCGCTCGTCGAGCCGGAGAAAACCGCGGCGAGCGGCGACGAGCAGAAGATCGCGGCCTTGATTGCGGCCTGTAAGACCTCGCTCGGCGATCGGGTGAGCGACGTGAAGGCCTCGAAGCGCCTCGTCGACAGCGCGGCCTGCCTCGTCGCACCTGCCGGTGGTCCCGATCTCGAGCTCGAGCGCATTCTCGGGCGCGCCAACCGCGGCGTCGGCGTGAAGCCGATCCTCGAGATCAATCCAGGCCATGCGCTCGCTAAACTGGCGATCGCCGCACAGGAGGCGCGCCAGTCGCAGCGCCTCCATGATCTCGCCTGCCTCCTCTTCGATCAGGCCATGATTCTCGACGGCCAGCTGCCCGCCGAGCCTGGCTCGTTCGCCCAGCGAATCAATCGCCTGATCGGCTCGGCCGCGCCGGCAAGCGATCCGACGAGTGCCTGAGGCTCTTTCCACCAGAAGATGCTGGGGCGAAAGTACGCTTTGCAACGGCGCGACCGGCCGGGCTACGACTGCACGCTGAAGCCATTCGTGACAGAGCCCCTCAGGAGGGCCCATGAGCGCCAAGCCGTCCCCCGCAGAAGCCGCCTCGGGCCAGCGCGCGCACTCCGCGCGGAAATGGGTGTACGCTTTCGGAGGCGGGGTCTCCGAAGGCCGCGCCGACATGAAGAACCTGCTCGGCGGCAAGGGCGCGAACCTCGCCGAGATGGCGAGCCTCGGCCTCCCCGTCCCGCCGGGCTTCACGATCACGACCGAGGTGTGCACGGCCTACTACGACAATGGCCGCAAGCTTCCGCCCGACCTGCCTGCGGCCGTCGACAAGGCGCTCGCCGAGATCGGGCAGAAGGTCGGCGCCCGTTTCGGCGATCCCGAGAATCCGCTGCTCGTCTCGGTACGCTCGGGCGCCCGCGCCTCGATGCCGGGCATGATGGATACGATCCTGAACCTCGGCCTCAACGGGAAGACGGTCGAAGGGCTCGCGCGGCGGACGGGAGATGCCCGCTTCGCCTACGACAGCTACCGCCGCTTCATCCAGATGTACTCGGGCGTGGTGCTCGGCCTCGACCACGGCGAGTTCGAGGACATCCTCGAGAGCCACAAGAACCTGAATGGCCTCTCCGCCGACACCGACCTCAAGGCGGACGACTGGAAAGAGGTGATCGAGGCCTACCAGGCCACTATCAAGTCGGAAACGGGGAAGCCCTTTCCGGAAGACACGGGCGAACAGCTCTGGGGCGCCATTTCGGCCGTGTTCGGCAGCTGGCAGAACGCGCGCGCCATCACCTATCGCCGCCTCCACGACATCCCGGACGATTGGGGCACGGCCGTCAACGTGCAGGCGATGGTGTTCGGCAACCGCGGCGACACCTCCGCGACGGGCGTCGCCTTCACGCGCAACCCTTCGACCGGCGCCAAAGCGATCTATGGCGAGTTCCTGATCAATGCCCAGGGCGAGGACGTGGTCGCGGGCATCCGCACGCCACAGAGCCTCACCGAGGCCGCCCGCAAGGAAGCTGGCGACAAGAAGCCCTCGCTCGAGACCGCGATGCCCGTCGTCTTCAAGGAGCTGCTCGGCGTGTTCGACCGCCTCGAGCGCCACTACCGCGACATGCAGGACATCGAGTTCACGATCCAGGAAGGCCGCCTCTACATCCTCCAGACCCGCTCGGGAAAGCGCACCACGCAGGCCGCGCTGAAGATCGCCGTCGAGCTCGCCAACGAGGGCCTGATCGGCCGCGACGAGGCCGTACTGCGCATCGATCCGGGCGGCCTCGACCAGCTCCTCCACCCGACGATCGCGCCGGACGCCCACAAGACCATCCTCGGCAACGGGCTTCCCGCCTCGCCCGGCGCCGCCTTCGGCGAGATCGTCTTCACGGCGGACGAGGCGGAGGCCGCCAAGGCCGCGGGCCGCCAGGTGGTGCTCGTGCGCACCGAGACGAGCCCCGAGGACATCCACGGCATGCACGCCGCGGTCGGCATCCTCACCTCACGCGGCGGCCAGACGAGCCATGCGGCCGTCGTCGCGCGCGGCATGGGGCGTCCGTGCGTGTGCGGCGCCGGCGCGCTCCGCATCGACGCGAAGGCCGGCACGATGACTGCCGGCACCGTCGTCCTCAAGGCTGGCGACCTCATCACCATCGACGGCTCGACGGGTGAGGTGCTCGCCGGTCGCGTGCGCATGCGCCAACCAGAGCTCACCGGCGACTTCGGCACC
>DAORNH010000046.1:8092-13577 GCA_035440865.1 Hyphomicrobiaceae bacterium
CGCAGCCTGGGGGCCCAGGGCATCGGCCTCTGCCGGACCGAGCACATGTTCTTCGACGAAGATCGCATCCTCGCCGTCCGCGAGATGATCTGCGCCGCCGACGAGAAGGGCCGCCGAGCTGCGCTCGCCAAGATCCTCCCCATGCAGCGCGCCGACTTCGAGGCGCTGTTCGAGATCATGGCGGGGCTCCCCGTCACGATACGCCTCCTCGATCCCCCGCTGCATGAATTCCTGCCGCACGAGGAGAAGGAGCAGACGGCCGTCGCCAAGTCGCTCGGGATCGCCATCGAGACGCTGCGCGCGCGCATTGCCGAGCTGCACGAGATCAATCCGATGCTCGGCTTCCGCGGCTGCAGGCTCGCGATTCGCTATCCCGAGATCACCGAGATGCAGGCCCGCGCCATCTTCGAGGCCGCGATCAACGCCGGCCGCAAGTCCGGAACCGCGGTCGTGCCCGAGGTCATGATCCCACTCGTCGCCTGGCGGCGCGAGTTCGATCTCCTGCGCGAGGTGATCGACCGGACCGCCGCCGCCGTCATGAAGGAGACGGGAGCGAAGCTCGCCTACCAGGTCGGCACCATGATCGAGCTGCCGCGGGCAGCGCTCCGCGCCGATGAGATAGCGGCGGGCGACAAGGGGGCCGAGTTCTTCTCCTTCGGCACCAACGATCTCACGCAAACCTGCCTCGGCCTCTCGCGTGACGACGCAGCGCCCATCCTCGCCGACTATGCTAACCGCGGCATCTTCGAGACCGACCCGTTCGTCGCAATCGACGTCTCGGGCGTCGGCGAGCTGGTCGAGATCGGCACGACGCGCGGCCGCAAGGTGCGCTCCGACCTGAAGATCGGCATCTGCGGCGAGCATGGCGGCGAGCCGCGATCGGTCGCCTTCTGCCACGAGGCGGGGCTCGACTACGTCTCCTGCTCGCCGTTCCGCGTGCCGGTCGCACGCCTCGCGGCCGCGCACGCCGCCATCCGCGAGAAGCGCGGCGAGACTGGACGGCAGCCCAACTCGTCGACGGCGTGAGGCGGCCCCCGCCGATGGCCGCTGTCCTCGCCGTCCTCCTCGATATCCGCCAGCGGCTCCTGCGCCTGCTCGTCGGCTTCGTGCGGCTGATGCCGCTCGATACCGCCGTCCGCGTCTCGGCGCGCTCTTGGCGGCGGCTCGCGCCGTTGCTGTCGCCGAAGCGCCATCAGCGCGCCCTCGAGAACGTCGCCATCGCCTTCCCGGACATGAGCGAGGCCGAGCGCAAACGCCTCGTGCTCGCGCACTGGGAAAACCTCGGCCGCGTCATGGCCGAGACCATGCAGATCGATCGCCTGATCGCCGAACCGAGCCGCATCGAGGTCGTGAGCCCCGTCTGGCAACGCTACAAGGAGAAGCTCGGCGCAGTAATCGGCGTCAGCCTGCACATGGGCAACTGGGAACTGGCCGTCTGGCCGCTGACCGCTGCCGGCGCCAAGCCCGCCGCCGTCTACCGAACCGTCAAGAACCCCTATGTCGACCGCTATCTCCGCCATATTCGCCGCGATCTCTATCCGGGCGGCCTCCTCGGCAAAGGCAAGGTCGACGGCAGCGTCGAGGAGGGCCAGCGTACCGCCCGCCAGATCATGGACCACGTCCGCCACGGCGGCAGGTTGGGCCTCGTCTGCGACCTCTACGACAAGTTCGGCATCGAGGTGCCGTTCTTCGGGAAGCCCGCGAAAAGTGTCACAATCGCCGGCATGATCGCGCGACGGATCGGCGCCCGCATCTGGCTCGCGCGCTGCGTGCGCGTCGGCGACCAGTCGCGCTTCAGGATCGAGATCAAGGAGCTGAAGGTGCCGCGCACGGCGAACATCGGCGACGACGTGCGCACCATCACGGCCGCAATGCAGGCCGAGTTCGAGGCATGGATCCGCGAGGTTCCCGAGCAGTGGATGTGGTCAAACCGGCGGTGGGGGTGAGCAGAGCTCGATACTTGAGCGAATGACTGACAATGGCTCGAGACCCACAACCAGCCTCTGCCATGCTGCGCAACTGACATTTCAAGATTTGCCATGACGCTTGGGGCCATGAGCGCAAAGCGACGTCAGAAGTTCGCAACGCAGATTGACGCTGAACTCCTCGAGGCCGTCAGGGCCCTCGCGAGAGTGGAGAGGCGTCACGTCCATGACCTCGTCGAAGAAGCGCTCGCCGATCTCATCGAAAAGCGGCGGCTTGGTAAACCGCGCGAAAATGTAATGGCCACCTATCAGTCGAGCCTCGCTCGCTACGATCGCCTGTACAAGAAGCTCGCTGAATGACGACGGTGTACCTCTCCGTCGCAGGAGCGACGGGCGGTACGCGCGCGCCATCACCGCCGCTCATTGCGTGCCCTCGTGAGCCGACCTAAGGTCTCGCCAGACAGCAGCCATCATCCGCGAGCCCCCCATGCCCTTCGATCCTAAGGCCAAAGATCTCGTCATCGGTGTCGTTGGCACCGGCACCATGGGGCGCGGCATCGTCCAGGTGTCGGCGCAAGGCGGCATGAATGTGATCGCTTACGACGAAAAGCCGGGCGCGGCCGAGGCCGCCCGGGATTTCATCGCCAAGCTGCTGATGAGCCAGGTCGAGAAGGGCCGCCTTCCCGAGGCCGACGCCAAGGCCGCGCTCGGGCGCATCACGGTCGCCTCGAGCCTCGATGATCTCGCCAAGGCGAACTGCGTCGTCGAGGCCATCATCGAGCGGCTCGATGCCAAGCAGGAGATGTTCGCCAGGCTAGACGCACTCTGCGGGCCGGATACGATCCTCGCGACCAACACGTCCTCGCTCCTTGTCTCCGCGATCGCCAACCGCTGCAAGCACCCCGAGCGCGTCGGCGGCATGCACTTCTTCAACCCCGTGCCGCTGATGAAGCTCGTCGAGGTGATCCCGGGCCTCAAGACCGCCGACTGGGTCACGGACGCCATGATGACGATCGGCCGCCGCATGACGCGCGAGCCGATCCTGTGCAAGGACAGCCCGAGCTTCCTCGTCAATCACGTCGGCCGCGGCATGGGGCCGGAGTGCCAGCGCATCCTGCTCGAGAACATCGGGACGGCCGCCGATATCGATCGCATCATGACGGGCGCACCCGGTTTCCGCATGGGGCCCTTCACGCTCGCCGACCTTGTCGGCATCGACATCGGCATTGCCTCACAGGAATCGGCCTTCGCCCAGTTCTACGGCGAACCAGCCTTCGCGCCATCGCCGCTGACGGCGGTCCGCGCCGCGGGGAACCTCCTCGGACAGAAGACCGGCCAGGGGTGGTACGCCTACGGCAAGGACGGGAAAAAAGTCGAGCCACCAATGTTGGCGACGCCCGCCGCGCGGCCGAAATCGGTCTGGGTGCATCCCTCGAAGTCGCACCAGGATCTGATCGACCCGTTGATCGCCATCTTCAGGGCGTCGGGCGCGACCATCGAGAGCGGCGAGAAACCGAGCGACACGGCACTGACCGTGATCTGCCCGATCGGCTACGACGTGACCACCGCATGCTGCGATCTGAAATACGACCCGCGCCGCACCGTCGCCGTCAACGTGCTGTTTGGCTTGAAAGGCCCGCGCGAGCTAATGGTGACGCCGGCGATCGACCCCGCCTATCGCGAGGCGGCACACGGCCTCGTCGGCTCCGACGGGCAGCCGGTCATAGTCATCAACGACAGCCCAGGCTTCGTCTCGCAGCGCGCCGTCGCTGGCATGATCAACGTCTGCTGCGGCATCGCCCAGCGCGGCATCGGCACGCCGGCTGACATCGACAAGGGCGCCAAGCTCGGCCTCGGCTACCCGTTCGGCCCGATCGAATGGGGCCAGAGCATCGGTCCGGGCCGCGTGCTCTTCATCCTCGAGCGGCTCGAGGCCTTCTACAAGGAGCCACGCTACAAGCCGTCGCCCTGGCTGAAGCGCCGCGTGATGCTCGGGCTGCCGCTGGCGACACCGGAAGGTAAGATGGCGTAGTGAAGGCCCGGCAGATCGCAAAGGGGGCGAAGAATACTTCGCCGGCCTTTGCCGCCCGACAGATCGACAAGCTTTCCGCTTGCCGATGGTCTTCACGCCGCTCGGCATGCTCGCCGGCGCCGTGATTGGCGGATGGAAGGGGTACTCGGGAGCGTGAGTGGGGTTCGCCCTTCGGGCGAAATGTGAAGGGCTGCCTGCCCTTCACACAACCCGGCCAGGGCCTCGGCCCTGGTCCGGAGCTGAATGATCAGCGCTTCCGCCAGCGTTGCAGGCGGGCGAGCACGAACGTGTCGAGCAGCACGTGCATGCCCTTGGCCGCAAGCGCCGTCGCAACGATGAGCGTGGCGAGCGCGGCGGCCGCCGCCGTGGCACCGCCATCCTCCATGTGCACCATGGTGATGGACGCGAGCTTCGCTGACGAGCCGTAGATGAAGATCACGGCCGACACCGTCGTCAGTGCGTTGACGAACATGTAAATCCAGATGTCCAGGATCGCCGGCAGCGATATCGGCACCGTGACGCGCGCGAACGTGCGCCAGAACGGCACCTTGAGGGAGGCGGATACCGCCTCGAACTCGCCGTCGATCTGCTTCAGGGCCGTCGTCGCAGTGATGTGCGCCGTCGTGTAGAAGTGCGCGATCGAATTGATGGCGAGCAGGAACAGGCTGCCGTAGAGCACGGCGAACGGGTTCCAGGTATTGTTGAAGAAGAACACGTAGCTGAGGCCGAGTACGAGCCCCGGCACCGCCATCGGCAGCATGGCAATGAGTTGGGCAAGCGTGCGCAGCGGCCGGGCGCCCTTCCCCTTTTCGACGAGGTACGCCGTCGCAAACACGATTGCGGTGCCGAGCGTCGCCGCGGTCGCGCCCATGACGAGCGAGTTCCGATAGGTCATGAAGCCCATCGGCTCGTACTCGCTGAAATTGTACCACTTCAGCGTCGGCGTCAGGTTGTAGGGCCAGTAGGTGATGAACGAGGCCGCAATCGCAACGACAAGCACGAACACGACCAGCCCGCCGACAATGAGGCAGAACAGGAGCGCGAGCCAGTCCGCAAGCGGCCGCGGCTTCGGCTCGAGGGGCACGGCGCGCGCTGTGAGCAGAGCGACCTGTCGGCGCTGGATGAATCGGTCGGCGGCGAAGGCGATCACCGCCGGCACGAGCAGCACGAGGCCGACGACGGCACCCATCTCGAAGTTCTGCTGCCCGATAACCTGCTTGTAGGCGTCCGTCGCGAGCACGTTGAAGTTGCCGCCGATCACCTTGGCGATGCCGAAGTCCGTGATCACCAGCGTAAAGACCACAAACACCGCCGAGACGAGCCCGTACTTGATGCCGGGCACTGTCACCGTCCGGAACATGCGCCACTTGGAGGCGCCGAGCGTCTCGGCGGCCTCGTAGAGGCGGGCGTCCGCGAGCGCGAGCGCGGTCGTCAGGATCAGCATCGCATGCGGCAGGCAGTAGAATATCTGAGAGAGCAGGATACCGATCGGCCCGTAGACCTCGGCGCCGAAGAGCCAGGATTTCAG
>DAORNH010000046.1:13671-17166 GCA_035440865.1 Hyphomicrobiaceae bacterium
CAGCGGCATGCAGGTGCGGCGCAGTGCATAGGCATAGCCGAAGGCGATGGGGACGACGATTGCGGTCGCGGCAAGCGCGATCCAGAGGCTGTTCCAAAGCGAGTTCACGAGCGTCGGCGTCGAGACGTAGGTGATGTAGTTCTTCAAGCCGACGAAGTTGCCGTCGCCGTCGAGCACGCTGCGTCCAAGCAGCGTCGCTAACGGCAGTGCGATCGCGACGAGAAGGAATGCGATTGCCGCCAGCAGGGCGGCGACACGGACGACATTCTCCCAATCGACCGCGGGGGCGGCTCGCGAGGTGTCGGTGTCGCGGGCCATGGCTCTCATGTGGTACCGGAGCCTGTAGCGTTGAAGGTCCGCAGTGCCTCGGGCGGGAGCGCGATATCGATCACCTGGCCCTCGACGAGCGCGAGGTCGCGCAGGGCATTGGCCGAGAAGTCGGCGATGATGATGAGGCTCGGATCGGCAAGAGGCGTCAGCCGGGCTCGCGCAAAGGGACCGAGGAACTCGAGCATCTCGATGCGCACGCCCACGCGGTTGGCCATATCCGGCGCAAGATGGCGCACGCGCACGTCCTCGGGTCGGAGCCCGATCTTGAGGCGCATGCCGGTGCTGATCTTGGCGGCCCCGTCGCCGGGCGCGAGATGCAGCTCGAGCGCGCCGACGGCCACCCGACCCGGCGACACCACCGTTGCGTCGAAGAGATTGGTCGCTCCGACAAAGTCGGCAACGAAAAGTGTTGCCGGCCGGCCGTAGATCTCGGCGGGCGACCCGGACTGCACGACCCGGCCCCGATCCATGACGACGATCCGGTCGGCCATGGCGAGCGCCTCCTCCTGGTCGTGCGTCACCATGATGGTGGTCACGCCGAGGCGACGGTGCAGCTGCTTGATCTCGGAGCGCAGATTGGCGCGCACGCGGGCATCGAGCGCCGAGAGCGGCTCATCGAGGAGCAGGAGGGAGGGCTCGGTCGCGAGCGCCCGGGCGAGCGCCACGCGCTGCTGCTGGCCGCCGGAGAGCTGGACGGGATACTTGTCGGCCTGCTCGGGGAGCCCGACGAGGGCGAGAAGATCGGTGACGCGCTTGTGTATCTCGGCACGGCCGAGGCGCCGGCTGACGAGGCCGTAGGCGATATTGCGGCGGACAGTCAGGTTCGGGAAGAGCGCATAAGACTGGAAGACGATGCCGAAGTCGCGGGCCTTGGGCGGCGCTCGCGACACATCGCGACCCGCGATCTCAATAGTGCCCGCGTCCTGCTGGTCGAGGCCTGCGATCACACGCAGCAGCGTCGTCTTTCCGCAGCCCGACGGGCCGAGGAAACACACGAACTCGCCGACTTGGAGATCAAGCGAGATGTCTTCGAGGGCGGTGAACGACCCGAATGTCTTGGTGAGATTGCGGATTTTCAGGTGCGGCTCGCTGGGCTGCAACAGCTGCCCGGCCTGAGGCCCGCCGATCCGATCCAGCGTCTGGTGCATTCCGCCTCGCGCGCGTGACGGCTTGTGCGCCGACGAACGGCGGGGCGCAACAGCGCGCCCCGCGGCATAGAGAAAATTTCACTTCTTCGGTGCGGCCTTGCTTTCGTACCGCTTCGACCACTCCGCAAGGATCGCGTCGCGATTGTCGGCCATGATCTGCAGGTCCATCTTGAACATGCGCGGCTCGCCGTCCTTCGGATAGTTTGGCGGCAGGTTGGAGATCGCGGGGTGCGCGACGATGGCGTAGTACTTCGAGTAGAGCTCGTTCGCCGCCTTGCTCGCCACCCAGTCCATGACCTTCTTGGCAGCGTCCAGCTTCTTGGTGCCCTTCATGATCGCCGAGGCTTCCATGTCCCAGCCTGTGCCTTCGGCTGGCACGACGATGTCGATCGGGGCACCGCTGGTCTTTTCCTTGGCGCCGCGCATGTCGAAGCCGATGCCGACGATCCGCTCACCCTTGGCGGCCTGCACGCAGGGCGCCGAACCCGAGTGCGTGTAGACGCCGACGTTCTTGTGGAGTGCGTCCATATACTCCCAGCCGGCCTTCTCGCCCATCATCTGTAGCCAGGCGGCAACCATCAGGTAGCCGGTGCCGGACGACGCTGGATGCGGCATCACGATCTTGCCGCTGTACTTCGGATCGAGCAGGTCCTTCCATGTCTTCGGAGCGGTGAGGCCCGCCTTCTGGCCCTCGACGGTATTGTAGCAGATCACGCCGAGGAAGGCGTCCATGCCCGTCCACGAGCCATCAGCCGACTTGAACATCGGCTTCAGGGCGTCGGCGCTCTTCGGTGCGAAGCTCTCGATGAGGCCATGTTTCTTGAAGACGAGCAGGCTCGAGGCGGCGAGGCCGAGCACGATGTCGGCCTTGGGCGCTGCCTTCTCGGCGAGGATGCGCGCCGTGATGACGCCGGTCGAGTCGCGGACCCATTCGATCTCGACCTCGGGAACGGCCTTTTCGATCTCGGCCTTGAAGGTCGCCAGCTGATCGTTCTCGAGGGCGGTGTAGGTGGTGAGCTTGGTCTTTTGTGCACTCGCCGGAGCCATCGGCATGGCAACAATCGCCGCCGCCGACATGGCGAGCGCCAGAATTCGCTTGAGCACGAGTACTCTCCCCTTGATGGACACGGACTGCGGAGGCTTGACGAACTGCACCGGTCCTACGACAGCATCATGACAGTTAACGTCGATGCTGTGCAACCCCCTCCCTCGCCGCCGCCTCCCTCGCCACTCTGGTGCGGCGATCGCCCGGCCGAGCGGCTGCAGGCCGTAGCTCACTTGCCGGTCTTGCGGGCAGCGAGGTCCTTGAGCCGCGACTGCGTCTGCTGGCTGACGAGGCCCGCGGACAGGATGATCTTGGCCGCCTCCTCGAAGGTCATGTCGATCGGCGTCACAGTGCTGCGCGGCACGAACACGAGGAACCCCGACGGCGGCACGAAGTGCGTCGGCATGAAGACGCTGATGAGTTCGTCGTCCGGCCGCACGCCGGCGATCTGCGGCGCGGCCTTGCCTGTGATGATGACGAGCGACCAGATCCCCTTGGACGGGAATTCCATCACCGCGACCTTCTGGAACGACTGCTCGGGGCCGGTCGCATTGACGACGCTCTCGAAGATCTGCTTCACGGCGCGGTAGAGGTTGCGCACGATCGGCATGCGGCCGAGCATCACCTCACCAGCAGTGATCAGCGAGCGGCCGATGAGGTTCGCCGCGAGTGCGCCGATCAAGGTGAGACCGATGATCGCAAACAGCAGCCCGAGGCCCGGAATGGCGAAGGGCACGTAGCTCTCGGGATTGTAGATTTTCGGGATGTAGGGCTTCACCCAGGCGTCGACGACATTGATGAAGTACCAGGCGATGTAGATCGTGATGGTGACGGGGCCGACGACCACGAGGCCGGTCAAAAAATAGTTGCGGATGCGGGCGCCGACGCCGGGTGTGTGGATGTCGTCATCGGCAGCCAGGCGGGCAAGCTCGGTCGCGATCTCCGTGTGATCCGTCGCGCCGGGGCTCGGTT
>DAORNH010000046.1:17213-19113 GCA_035440865.1 Hyphomicrobiaceae bacterium
CGTCGAGCCAGGCGAGGATGCGGGCGCGGTCGCCGTCGAGGTCCGGAACCGCGCTGCGCGTGCCACCCGCCCTGCACGATCGACGCTTGTGCCACAACAATCCCGCAACCCCAAGCGAAGTCGTCTAGCAACTTTCGTCGATCTGGACGCCGCTCGAATTCCGGCTCCGACATCTTGTTCCAGCCCGGGACCGGTAGCAAGCACATCTCGGTGCCGTAAGGAAAACCGACTACTCGATGTGTCCAGCCTAGCTCTGGCACCTGATGTATAGATCTTAGCCAAGATTCACTCGGGGACACGGCGTCGGTCGCCACAGTGAGCAGGCCTCACTGACCAGGCCAATGCAAATGCCAGCCTCGATGGCCCGCGGACCATCGAGGCGGGACGGTTGCGAATCGAGCGAGATGCGGCTCTTCAGAGTGATGCCGTCGAGGTCAGTATCTGTGCGGCGATGAATAGATCCGGGACAGCGAGAACAGGTCGGTCACCAAGGGCCGAATACCGTGAGCGTGGTTCTCGTGGTATTTGTTGTGCTTGCACCATTCGCCGAGCGAATTGATGTCGAGCTTGGCGCAGCGCGGACGAACGTTCCAGGTGACATTGGTTGGATCGCATTTGTTGGTCTGCTTAGGACCGGTCGTGGAGCCGCGAAACGTCACGGGCTCGCCTGTTCCTCGCGGCAAGGCCTTCGCATGCAAGTATCCATCCCTTGTTCCGGACGCGAGATCGAATTTGCGGAAATCGGTCGCCGAGGGGTCATTGACGAGCAGAAATACCTGGCTCTCGACTCGCAAAAACGGGTTCGCGCATGACACACACAGCTTCAAGCCCTTGCCCGGCTCTGTCTTGACGGGACACGACGTATGCACCCAGTGCACTTCGATGGTGTCTCCCGTCTTAAGACCCTTGCCGGTCTTATGATCCGCACAAACTGAACCAGCCGGCATTGCAAGTTCGCTCGCCGAGAGAGAGCCCGTCATGTTGCATATAAACCCACCCCGCTTATCCCCGGCGGACGCACGCTTCAGGAACCCTGGCCCGCGATGCTCCGCGTTCGCATGGAAATGCAAATTGCATAGATTGAGCTCACTGGAAGCAGGCGCGCTCTCGAACATCAGGAAATTGAGACCGTGGGCCTTCGTGATGTCCCTCGGCGTTTGCGGCGAGACGCAGAATGCCGCTTGATCCTCGTGGGATGAGGGAGGCTCGCCCGCCGCTAACAGCGATGCTGCTCCCACCGCCGTCGCGAACATTGCCGAAACGGCTAAAGAAACCGGACCACTACGCATCACCACCCCCGCTACACTGTCTACCCAACTTTGACCTCGCGTTGCCCTCGCAACGCGCGGATACACTATTGGATCCGGCAGTGCTGAGTGTAACCCCAACCGCCACAATCGCCGGCGCAATTCTGCCTTCAAAGGCAGCTCGGTGCCGCACTGCGGCTCAGGGTCACGTCCGGGGCCCTATACCGGTGTTGAATCGGCCGCCTATTCTCGAAGCGGGAGCGTCTTTGACGGCCCAGTGGTCGCGATGTTTAAATAACGCGAATGCCAAAACCCCCCTTGCAAGTTGGGCGGTACTGGCCTGCTTCACAGCTGAGAGGGAAGCGGTCACGCGAAGTCGGCAGCGCAAAATCTTCTCGCGGTGTCCCGCCGCGTGGGGCCCTCACTGCCCGAGTGGCAGGCAGTCGAGCCCGGCCGCACGGAGCTTCACGCATGTGGGCTTCGCGTCGGCCGCCGAGTAGGGGCCGATCCACACGCGGTACTGCTTGCCGAAGGCGCCGACGACCGCCTCGTTGACGATCAGTTCGCGGCTGCCGATGAGCGCCGGGTGCTCGCGCTTCAGTTTGGCGATCAGCTGGTCTGCGGCGGCCCGAGATGCATAGGAGGCGACCTGG
>DAORNH010000047.1:0-3381 GCA_035440865.1 Hyphomicrobiaceae bacterium
TGCGCAGAAGTAGGCCTTGCAAAGACGATCCTTGCCAACGATGTGTGTGCGTGGATAAGTGATAGCTCGCTATTTCGGTTGTGCACTTTTTCCTCAGTCTGTTGTCGCAGTTGTGCGTCGATTCGTGAGGGTGGGCGTTTGACGAGCCGTGAGCCGCAGAGTGGGACTTCGCATTGGAGCCGGAGCCAGCGGAAAGTCCTGGCACTCGCCTTCGCCACGGCGGTTGTCGGGTGGGGCTTCTCTGTCTACGGACCTGCCGTCCTCCTCGGAATGCTCAAGGACACGGCCGGCTGGAGCCTCGCCGGCATCTCCGCCGCCATCTCGCTGCACTATCTCGTCGGCGCCCTTCTGGTGATGTGGCTGCCCGAGGTGCATGCAAGGATTGGCCTCGTATCGTCGATCCGAATCGGCATTGTCGCCGCCACGATTGGGCTCATCGCATGGAGCGCTGCGTGGTCTGTCTATGCCATGCTGCCGGCCGCTGTCCTGACAGGGGTCGGTTGGGCGCTACTCGGTGCCGCAACGGTCAACGCGCTTGTCGCGCCCTCCTTTGATCGCGACCGCCCCAAGGCCCTGGCCCTTGCCTTCAACGGGGCGACGCTGGCAGGCGTCATCTTCACCCCGCTGCTTGTTGCCGCGAACTCGGCGCTCGGCCAGATTCGCGGGTATGCCATCGTCGCGCTCACCGCCTCCATCGTGCTGCTCGGCCTGGTGGTGATGCTCGGCTCCGACCTTTCTTCGCGCGATCCTACGCACTCACCCCCGTCGATGCCGCCACGCCTCACCATCGGCGAACTCATGTCGGAGCGGCGCTTCGTGAGCCTGGCGATTGCCACCTGCCTCGGTGTCTTCGCCCAGATCGGCATCCTGACGCACCTCTTCGCGCGCCTCGTCCAGCCGCTCGGGGCGACGGGGGCGAGCCTGGCGGTGTCAATGGCTTCGATCGGCGTGGTAGTCGGGCGGTCGCTGTTCGCCGAGGCTTTCCAACGCTCTGACCGCCGGCTCGTCGGCGTCGCCGGATTTCTCCTGCAGATCCCTGGTGCGCTGGCGCTCGCCTTCGGGTCGAGCACTCCGGTGCTGGCAGCCGGGGCGCTCGTGCTCGGCCTTGCCGCCGGACCGGTCTCCTCGCTCGGTGCGGTCGTAGCCCAGAGCGAGTTCGAGGCGCGTGATGTGCCCCGCGTGGTGGCCCTGGTCACTTCGATCAATCAGATCGGACTTGCGGGGGCACCGCTGGCGGTCGGACTGATCGCGGAGGTCGCCGGCGGCTACCTGACCTCCTACTGCGCGTTGGCCGCGGTCATGGCCCTCGGCGCGCTGTCTCTGCTGATCGGTCGCGAATCCAAGGCGTGCTCAGGTGCCGCCTGAGCGCCGTCTCAGGCGCCGCGAGTAGCGCAGCAGCCGGGACCGCTCCTCGGGTAGGAGCTTGCGATAGGACTGGATGAGGGAAAGCTCGTCCTCGCTCGCCCCTGTGAGCGACGTCTCGGTATCGCGCACGAATGTCGATGCTGCGGGTGAAGGGCCTTGCGGCAGGCCCTCATAGAACCAGGCGACCGGAACCTCGAGAATTTCGGCAAGACGATAAAGATCGGAAACGCCGATCCGTTGGGCGCCGGCTTCCATACTCTCTATGGTTGCGATCGAAAGTCCGATGCGATTCGCAAGTTCGGCACGATCCATTTCGATGATGGCGCGCCGGAAGGCGAGACGGTGGCCGACATAAATGTCGAGCGCATTAGCTTGGGAGCGTCCGTCCAGGCCTCGGCGGCTTGGGCTATCGGCGGCGGGCATCGAGTCCCTTTCAGAAGAGAGGCGTCAACCGCCGGAAGGTCCAGGCCTGGGCGAGTTTATTCAAATCCTATGCCGATGCGAACGGTCCGCGTGCGCATTGTGGCGAATTCGCAACATTCAATGAGCTGAAGCGACGCCGGCTGACCTCACATGCTGCTCCTTTAGTTCGCGCAGTGAAACGTAAACAAACCAACTTGCGGTCGCTGCAACTCAGTGAATTGCGGGGACAGCCTGTGGGTAACAGTCGGCGTGCGGATTGTCTATCCGCGCGTTGCGATACGGTGTTTTGGCAACCTTAAGTGGAGTTTTCACATGGATCGCTCGGTAAGCTTCGAGCGGGTGCCGCTGCTTCGCGGAATTGATATCGACCACGGCCCACGCGAACAGATCGGTCAATTGCTTCTGACGGCGACCGATGCCGCTGCGGCGCGCGGGCTGAAACTCTATCTGACCACACTTGCCGACATCCTTGCCATAAACGAGGCCAACCAGGACAGCTGGGGGCCGCTCGCGCCGATGTATAATCCACGCCTGTGGGGGCCGGACGATGGCGAGGCGATGGGGATTGTGGGGCTGAACGCGGACGGTGTCGCCGTGGCGACGCAGGCTGTCCGCCTGTTCGAACTCACCGAGACATCCTTTGCGGACGAGGCCAAGACGATGCGGCTCTTCTACCGTGATCCCGAAGCGCAGTCGAGACCGGGAGAAAGCTGCACGGTGACGGCGCCGTCGGCCGGATCGATCAAGGGCCGTGTCGCGATGTCGGGGGGTGTCTGGTACCGCCCGGACTATCGGGGCAAGCAGCTTGCCAACATCCTGCCGCGGATCGGGCGCGCATGCTCGCTCGCGCAGTGGGACATCGACTACTCCGTCGCCATCAACTCCGAGGCTGTCTTCAAGGGCGGCATGGCGGGTCGCGCCGGGTTTCCACACTCGGAGTGGGAACTGCTGCTGCACTTCGCGCCCATCGGCGACATCAGGTTTGCGATCAACTGGATCACCAAGCCGGAGCTGATCGACGACTTCTCAACGTTCGTCGCCGGCTTCGACGTCGAAGGCAAGCGCGCTGTCGAGAATCGACGCGCTTAGCAGGCGGCGGTCCTTGCCCGTGCCGACTGGCAGGATGACGCGTTGGTAGACATGCCGACGCGGCTCCTGCCGGGGCCAGCAGATGGCAACGTCGACGTGCTCGAGGAGCGGCTCTTCGTCCTTTGCGGCCTCGATATGGGCGTCCGCCACCCAGCGACCATAGCGATAGTCGGGCATGTCGCTCATCGAGAGGCCGCGGCAGCGCGACAGCCACGAGCCGTTGAAGAGGCCGTAGCCACTGCCGACGTCGCAGATTGTCACCTGATTGCCCGTCGTCGATGGAGAGGCGAGCACGTAGCGATCGTCTAGGGCGGATCTGATGATCCCGTCGAGGCGTTCCCGATCCCAGACGGCGCCGACTTCGCGCCATCGCTCGATGAGGCTGCGCAACGGATGAGAAGGTCCTAGGTCGGCCGGTGTGATGCGGCGGCGCAGCCGGTGTCGCGCCAGCCGGTCTTGTGCGGTCCTGATCTGCTGGAACGAGGCCGCAATCAGGTCGAGATG
>DAORNH010000047.1:3395-18850 GCA_035440865.1 Hyphomicrobiaceae bacterium
CGCGCGGGTGCCACGTCCCGTTGTACGTCGTCATGGCGAAGCGGCGGAAAGGCCGATCGCTGATCCAGCTGCCGGCGGCGACCAGCGCGAGCTCGCTCGCCCGGGTGGGGCGAAAGCGGAGCTCGACGCCGTCGTCACCGATGCCGCGGACCTCGGCAAAGCCGATGTTCCTCAAGATGAAGTCGGTGAAATCCCCGCCGGCATGAATTCCGCCCCAGCGCTGCCGGAGGATGGGCGACTCGCTGTCCCAGGGCTGACCTGATGTATCGAACAACAGGGTTCCCAACTGCAGCTCCCGCATGAATCAAGGCTCACGATGGACTATACCCGCTGTGGTAGAAATGTACAGTGCCCCCACCAGATCAGTCCGGGCGTCGTTCGGCCAGCAAGAATCGCGCCTCGGAGCGCAGCGCAGCTACATCCCGCGCGGCCTCAGTCCGGTCGAGGCGCCTCGCTGGCAGCGGGATGTCGAGCCGACGGGTTTCCACCAGCGGCAATCTCAGCGTGTATAGAACGGGCACTGTGCCGTGGAGGCGCGCGGCGGCGGCGCCGGGCTCACGCCGCGTGCTCGTCAGGACGGCTCGGGCATTCTCATTAACGAGGCGCTCAGCCTGTGTTGATACGATATCCGCGAGGATTGTGAGGCTGCCAATGTTCCGCGCGCACAGGCAATGGCACGTATCGCCGACGACGGTCACGGCCGCGGGTCGGTCAATACCGCGCGCCGACATTGTCGCGATTGACGTCGAGTTGCTCGAGGCGCGGGATACAGGAGGGGCGAAGCTGCTGGCCATTGCCTATATGCTGGCGACGGCCGCCATTCTGATCGGCGTGTTCGAGTTCGGGTTCAGCCAACGCTATCTGCTTGCGGCGGGTCTATGCGGCATGATCGGGTTGAGTGGTCTGCAAGACGCATGGCAGGCGACGACCGCCAGGACCTATGAGGTCTCCATCCGTCTTGCTTCCGGCGAGACCGCACGTGTGACGCTTGCCGATGAGCTCGAGGCGCGCGGTCTCATGGCGGCAATCTCGGCGCCGGCCTGAGTGCCGAGCGCTTGGCGCGGCCCCATTCTCCTGCGCACCGCGCTTGTGGATCGAGACTTGTGGGGCAGGCGCGTTTGAGCTAATCACGCGGCGTGCCGGGTTAACGACCGCAGATCGTTGAAGGCCAGCTGCCGTAGCTCAGTGGTAGAGCACTCCCTTGGTAAGGGAGAGGTCGTGAGTTCAATCCTCACTGGCAGCACCATTTCAGTCATTCTTCTTCGTGCCGATTGGCACGTCAACCGCCGCGCAGGCGGTAGATCGCCGTGTGGAGCACGCGAGCGACGGGGCGGGTGTCGGCGGTCACGAGGACATCGAGATCGACGAGGTGGTGGCCCTTCTTCTTGTAGTTGCGCTCGATCCTCGCGCGGCCCTCGAGCGTCTCGCCGACGCGGGCGAGCGAGAGGTTCTGCACCTGGCTGCCCGTGTGCACCCACGGCGGCAGCAGAACGTTCTCCTTGAGAACCAGATTGCAGACGCGCAGGATCTGGCCGGGGTGAACGATGCCGTCACGCTCGTAGAGGTCGTGCTGCTCGCGCACGGCAGCCAGGTAGTCGGCGAGTTCGGCCGCGCCGATCGCTTGGGGCGGTGATCGCAGCAGCCGGCCCTCGGCGAGGCTCGTCTCGTCGGCCGGGGGACGGTCCACCAGCGGCGAGGCGATCGCGGCCCCGTCGAGATGGCCGCGAGCATCTGTCGCGGGTGCCCTGATGTCGGCGCGGGCCGTCGCCGAGAGCGTGCCGTTGCAGGCGACGTGGAGCGCGACGGCCTCCTCGCCAGGGACGTCGAGCGCGGTGACGATCGCTGTCAGGCCATCATAGACGGGCTTCAGGAACCGGATCGACATCGAGCCGCCCTCGAGCCAGGACCGGCCCCAGCGCGCAACGGCGAGGTGCGTCGCATAGGCATAGACCTCGACGCCCGGCACGAGCCCGCCTTCGAACCCGAAGCGCCGCGCCACGCTGTCGTCGTGGATCTTGTTCTCGGAGGCCTGCGAGAGGTTGTAGGCCTCTACGGCGTAGGTCGCTTGGATCATCGGCGGCTCCAGTTCCGGCACGTGTTGAGCAGGGTAGACCGGAACGTAGACCCGGACCAACACGGGGAAGCGGCATGCCGCGCCCAAAATTCAGGCGACGTGCAGCTCGGTCATCATGCCGGTCGCCATGTGATAGAGGTGGTGGCAGTGGAGGAACCACTGGCCCTTGTGCTCGGCATCGAGGGCGATTGTCACCGGCAGGTTCGGGGGAACGATTACCGTGTCACGCATTGCGCCGGCGAAGCGCCGCCCGCCGATCGCGACCACCTGGAAGTGATGGCCGTGCAAGTGCATGGGATGCATCATGCCGGTTGGGTTCGCGAAAGAGATCTCGACGCGCTCGCCTCGGCCGACCTTCAATGGCTCGTGCTCGCCGTGGATGCGGTTGTTGATGGTCCAGCGGTAGTTGTCGCCCTCACCGAGCGTAAGGTTGAATGCCTTGTCGGCGGCACGCGCGGTGAGTGGGGCCGAGGCGCGCACGAGGGCCTCGAACGCCGTGTCGATCAAGGGCCGCGCTGCGAGAGCGCTCGTCGATCGCCGTGTTATGCTGGCGCCCACGGTCGCAAGGATGATGCCCGTCTGGAAGCGGACGCCCTCGACACCTGCGATGACAGGGAAGGCGCCTCCCGAGTTCGGGATCGTGACGACGAGATCGACGCGCTGGCCCTGGGCGAGCGGATAGCTCGCTGCTGAGATCGGCGCGCAGGCATTGCCATCGACCGCAATGCAGGCCGATTTCATGCCGGGTGTCGTGATGAAGAAGGCCGTCGCCGTAGCGCCGTTGATGATGCGCAGTCGGACGCGCGCCCCCTTGGCGACGCGCACGACCTCCGGGTCGTCGAAGGTGCGCTCGTTGGCGAGATAGGCGTCGTAAGTGACGTCGTTGGCGTGGACCATGCCGGGCCGGTGGCCATGTGCTGCCGAGCCCTTCGGCGCGCCTGTGGCCGCGGACCGGCTGCCGGTGCGCGACCCCGCCCCTGATCCGCTGCGGGAGCCCTCGGATGCGACGGGCGCGCCTTTCGACGGAGCGGCGTCATGGCTGGAGTGCACGCCTGCACCACCGAGACCCGCGAGAATTTCCTCAGGCGAACGGAACGAGAAGTCGTGCAGCATCACGACGACGTCCTGGACGTCGCCCGCGTTCTTCTCGCGCGCAATCATTGGGGCCGCGAGCAGCAGCTGCTCGGAGAGGGTATGCGAGTGCATCCAGTGGGTGCCGGGCGTCAGCTCGAAATCAAAGGTGTCGCTGCCGCCTATGGGGAGGCTGCCACCGCCCGGCCGCGCCCGATCCTGGTCAAACGGCGCCTTCACCTGGCCATGCCAATGCAGCTGCAGCGGCTCGTGCGAGGCATTCACGACTGTTCCATTGAACCGGTCACCCTCGGTGGCGAGGATGCCGTTCCGACCGCCTGGGCCGGCCACATGGAAGACCTTTGCGGCCTTCTTGTTCACCTCGATGGTGCGGGTCTCTATTCTGAGGACCGGTGGAGCCCCTTGGGCTTCGGCCCGTCCGGGCCCGAACAGCAGGGCGCCGCTCGCCAGGGCGGACGATCCGAGAAACTTGCGACGATCAAGAACTGGCTGGCGCGGTTTCATGGCGTCCTCGCGCTGGGTTGATGAATTGCCCTTCGCAGATGAGTTGGCGGAGTGTGGCTTCAAGGCCTTGTGTGATCACAATCTCGTTTCGGATGTGCGCCGCGGTGCCGCGCGTCAACGGAGCACGATCCGCCCCTCGATCCGGGCGCCGATCGTGCCGAGGGAGCGGATATGGCTCATCACCACGCTCGCCATGAGCTTGCCGTCCGTCTTGCCTATGAGGGTGCGGCCGCGGGCGAGCGCGCTGTAGCCGTCACCACCGGCGAGCATGAAATCATTGGATGCGACCTTGTACTTCCCTGCTGGGTCGATCGGCTTGCCGTCGCGCTCGATTGCGACGACGCGCTCGCCGCTCTTGGCCTTCTCGTTGACGACGATCGTGAGGCCCGATACGTGTGGGAAACGACCGCCACGATTGTCGAGGTCTGAGACGCCATTTTCGAGAGCGTCCTTCAGATCACGACCGGTGATCTCGACCATCACGGTGCGGTTTCCGAAGGGCATCTCGGAGAGCACGTCGCGGCGCGTGATGACGTGTCCCGCAGGGTAGAGGCGATTGCCCCTGAGCGCGCCGCCGTTGGTGAGGCCGATATCGGCGCCGGTCGAGAGGCGGATCGCGTCGGCGACGATATTGGCGAACACGGCTTCTTGCGATCGCACTGTCGCCGAGCGCGTGTCGAGCTCGACGCCAGCCTTGCCGATCGCCACGTCGAGCTCGCGGCCGAGTTCGGCCTCGAGCCGGTCGACGATCTTCTGCGCGGCCGGGTCCGGCGCGACGAGCGCGCTGTCGATCACGCGGAAGCGGGGCCGCCAGGTGACCTTGCGCCGCCCGTCCTGTTGCGAGACAGCCGCGAAGATGTCGATCGCGGTCACGTACTCGCCCTCCTCGCCGCTCTCCACCATGACCACGCGATTGTCATAGGCGAGGCGGAGATCGTGATCGTGTCCGGTCAACAGGACATCGACGAGCTTCGAGCGCATGATCTCGAGGTCGCGCTCGAAGTCCGTATGGGTGACGGCGACGACGAGGTCGGCTCCCGCTGCGCGGAGCAGCTTCGCCTGGGTACGCACCGTCTCCATCTCGTCGAGGAACTTGAGGGGGCCGCTTTGCGACATGAACGGCGTCGTCGCAAGCGCCACGCCGAAGACGCCGACCTTGATCGGGCCCGCCTCGAGGAGACGGTTGTCGTCGTGGCCCTGGAGCGGCTTGCCATCGGCGCCGCGCAGATTGGCGGCGAGATAGGGGAAGCGCGATTCTCCGCGCCGGCGCATGTAGACGTCCGGGCCGAAATCGAATTCGTGGTTGCCAGGGACGAAGACGTCCGGCGGCACCACGTTCAAAAGCTCGACCGTGTGTGCGCCCTGGTCGAAGCCCGACATGAGCGATGGAGAGAACATGTCGCCGGCATGGGCGTAGAGGAGGGGCACGCCCTTAGCCCGCTCGGCGCGTGCGATCGCGGCAAGGCGCGCGAAGCCGCCGCGCCCATCGACGCCGCTCATCTTGTAAATGTCGTTGACAAGAAGGAGGGTGAGGGTCGGGCGCGGACCTGCCGCTGCCGCACCGAATGACTGGGCCGCTGCGGGTTCTGCCCCGACGCCGAGGGGCAGGCCGGCGCCGAGGCTGGCAGCGGCGGCGAGTGTCAGGGCTTCGCGGCGGGAGACGTCAGTCATGGATGGGCCTCGGGATTGGCAACTGCGCTCGGACCCTACTGCAACCGTTCCTGAAACGTTGCAGAAAACTGCATTTGGCCGGTCAGCCGAGAGCGGGCCAGGAAGGCGGCGACAGTGAGTCTCAACGAGCACTGGATCGACAAGATACCCGGCCTGTCGGGGCTTGCCCCGGATCTCCGTCAAGCGATCGCGGCAGCGGGCCGCGTGCTGCGTCTTCCCAAGGGAAGCCGCATCTTCGGACCCGGTCAGGCGCCGCAGAACTATCTCCTGCTCCTCGAGGGGGACATCCGCGTGAGCCAGGTCGGCGAGAGTGGTCGCGAGATCGTGCTCTATCGCGTACTTGCGGGCGAAAGCTGCGCGCTGACGACGGGCTGCCTGCTCGGCGGCGGCGATTATACGGCCGAGGCGACGGCCGACACCGACGTCGAGGCCGTGGCGATCCCGCGCACGCTTTTTGATGATCTGATCGCGCGCTCGGCCGAGTTCCGCCGCTTCGTCATCTCAGCCTTCAGCCAGCGGGTGACGGACCTCTTCAAGCTCGTCGAGGAGATCGCCTTCCAGCGCATCGACGTGCGCCTCGCCCACAAGCTGATCGAGCTTGCCGGAGCAGGTGATGAGGTCGCGATGACGCATCAGCAGATCGCGGCCGAGCTCGGCACGGCCCGCGAGGTCGTGAGCCGCCACGTGCACGAGCTGCAGCGGCGCGGCACGGTCGTCTCGAACCGGGGCAACATCCGCATCGCCGACCGGAGCGCGCTCGAGCGGCTTGCCGGCGGCAGTTGATCTCGATCAATCGAGCCTTCGCCCCGCGTGACTTAGTTACAGATGCGACGGTGCGCGCCCGATAGCCTCATCCTGTCACCAACTGGAGCAGGAGACGGCGTCATGACCAATGTCGGCAGCATCGATCGCATCCTCCGCGTCATCGTCGGCGCGGGCCTGATCAGTCTTGTCTTCTTCGGCCCGCAAACCAACTGGGGCTGGATCGGCGTCGTGCCGCTCCTGACGTCGCTCATCGGCTACTGCCCCGCGTACACGTTGCTCGGTGTAAGCACCTGTCCGCTGGATCGCAGCAAGCGCGGCTGAGGCGTTCGACCGGAAGCGGCGTCGCCACTGAGGCCGCTCTCGCCCTTGCCACCAACAATCGAGACCACGCCCATGACCCTACTCACTCAGAAGGCCTGGTCGCCGTACCTTGCAGGCGCGGTGATCGGCCTCCTGCAGATCCCGACCTTCATCCTGATGGATACCGCACTCGGCGCCTCGTCCTCGTTCGTCACCGCCGCAGCGCACATCCTCTCGTTCGTAGACGCCGGCAGCACGCAGGTGAAATATTTCGCGAGCCACATGTGGGGCGCGAAGAACTGGTGGCAGGTTGCCGTCGTCATCGGCATCGCGCTCGGCGCCTTCATCTCGATGCGGCTTTCCGGCGCGAACCGGCAGACGATCTCGCCGGTCTGGAACCGCACAACCGGCACGACGTCGCTCGCAGCGAGGGCGCCGATCGCCTTCCTCGGCGGCTTCATCATGCTGTTCGGCGCGCGGATTGCGGGCGGCTGCACCTCGGGCCACGGCGTCTCGGGCATGGCGCAGCTTGCGGTCGGCTCCACGCTCGCGGTCGCTGCCATGTTCGCAGGCGGCATCATCACCGCCATGCTGCTGAGACGCAGCTGATCACGGAGAGACTCTCATGACCGTACTCTCTGGAATTCTGATCGGGCTCGCGACCGGCGTCGTGTTTGGCTTCGCGCTCGAGAAGTCGCGCGTCTTCGAGCCCGGCGTCATTGTCGGGCAAATGCAGCTGCGCTCGACGCTCATGCTGAAGGTGTTCCTTGCCGCGGTGGCGACGGGTCTCTTGGTGCTCGCCGTCATGAATGGCGTCTATGGCGTGAAGCTTTCGCTGAAGCCGCTGCTCTGGCGTGCGGATATCATCGGCGGGCTCATCCTCGGTGTCGGCATCACCATCTCGGGTGCCTGTCCGGGCACGTCGCTCGCACAACTCGGCGCGGGCTATCGGGACGCCTTCTTCGTCGTCCTCGGCGGCATCGCCGGTGCCATCGCCTACGGCTACAACGACGCGGCCATCACGAAGCTCTTTGCCGAGAGCGGACAGAAGCTCGGCTTCGACAAGCTCCTTGGAATGCCCTTCTGGCTGACGGCCGTGATACTGGCCGCTGTGCTCATCGTGGTGCTCGTTGCTCTCGAGATCATGCTGCCGTGGCGAAGCGAGGTCGGCGACGATCATGATGGCGTCACCGACCGCCACGCGGGACGGCTCGTCGCTGCGGAGTAAGTCTCGCTCCCCGCTCAAGCCAAGGTCGCACCCTGGATCGCGACCCAGACTCGGTCCGGGGTCAGCGGCATCTCGATGTGGTTGACACCGAGCGGGGCCAGCGCATCGCAGACCGCGTTTACGGCGGCCACCATCGAGCCGACCGTGCCCGCCTCGCCGACGCCCTTGGCCCCAAGCGGGTTGACCGCCGTGGGGACCTCGTTCGTGCCGACCGTGATCGCCGAGAGATCGTCGGCGCGGGGCATGGTGTAGTCCATGAACGACGCCGTCATCAGCTGGCCGCTCTCGGGATCGTAGCTCATGCGCTCGAATAGAGCCTGGCCGACGCCCTGGGCGACGCCGCCGTGGATCTGCCCCTTCATCAGCGTCGGGTTCATGACGCGCCCGACATCCTCGACCACCGTGTAGCGCTTGATCTCGGTCTCGCCCGTCACGGGGTCGACCTCGACCTCGCAGAGGTGGCAGCCGTTCGGGAAGGTCACCTTGGTCGGCTGGAACTCGGCACCGGCGGCGAGCGGCTCGCCCTTGTCGGCGGCGCGGCGGGCGACGTCGCCGAGCGCGACGGAACGGTCCGTGCCGACGACGGTGAAGCGTCCGTCGGCAAAGCGGAGGTCGCCGGCCGCTGTCTCGAGCATGTCTGAGGCGACGACCTTTGCCTTCTCGATGACGGCATCGAGTGCCTGGAGCGTCGCCGTGCCGCCGACGCAGAGCGCGCTCGAGCCGCCGCTGCCGCGACCGTGGCCAATGGCGTCGGTGTCGCCCTGGCGATAGGTGATCTGTGAGGCCGGCAGGCCAAGCTTGCTCGCCGCAAGCTCGACGAAGGTCGTCTCGATGCCCTGGCCGGTCGAAAGTGCGCCGGCCGTGACGGTAACCGTGCCGTCGCCGGCGATTGAAAGCATCGCTGCATCCTTGCCGGGTTTCAGGAACGGGCCGCCTGCAACCTCGACCGGGTTGGCGATGCCGAGGCCGAGCAGCTTGCCGCGGCTCTTGGCATCGGCCCGTCGGGCCTCGAAGCCGGATCGGTCCGCGAGCCTGGCAGCCTCCGTCATGTTCCGCGGGAAGTTTCCGCAATCGTAAGTGAAGATGAAGCCCGTCGCGTAGGGCATCGATTCCGGCTGCACGAGGTTGCGCCAGCGCAGCTCGAAGGGGTCGATCCCCATCTGCCGCGCGGCGATGTCGATGACGCGCTCGACCGCGTAGGTCGCCTCGGGGCGTCCGGCGCCGCGATAGGGGGCGGTCACCTGCGTGTTGGTGAGGACGCCCGTGATCTCGGCGGCAACGATCGGCGTGCGGTAGACACCCGAGATGCCACCGATATTGTTGAGGAGCCCCATCGAGCGGCCGGTTAGAAAGCAGCCGAGATTGATCTCGCAGTTGATCTTGAGCGCCAGAAACTGCCCCTCGCCGTCGAGGGCGAGGGTCGCCTCGATACCGACGTCGCGACCGTGCTCGTCCGAGAGGAAGCCTTCGAGCCGGTCAGAAATCCAGCGCACGGGCCGGCCGAGGCGGCGGGCGGCGGCGAGCACCAGGACGTCCTCGTTATAGACACCGCTCTTCATGCCGAACGAGCCGCCGACATCGCCGACGACGATGCGGAGCTTGTCGGGCGTGACCTTGAGGAGCGGCGCGAGGCTCCCTTTGAGGCCATGCGGGCCCTGGTTCGAGACGTGAAGAACAAGGCGACCCGCGCTGTCGACATAGCCGAGGGCGCCGCGCGGCTCGATCGAGTTGGCGTTGACGCGCGTGACGTGGCTCTTCAGTCGCGCGACATGCTTGGCGCCGGCAATGACCTTGTCGGCGGCGCCGAGATCGCCACGCGTCCAGTAGAGCGCGACGTTGTCAGGAGCGGCCGGCCAGATCGCCGGAGCCCCGGGTGCGCGGGCCTGGGCCGTCGTCACGACGGCCGGGAGATCGCCGTAGTCTGGCACGACGAGCTCAGCGGCGTCCTGTGCGGCGCGGAGCGAGGTTGCGACCACGAAAGCGATCGGCTCACCGACGAAGCGCACGCGGTCGCGTGCGAGTACCGGGCGGCGGGCTTCGGGCGCCTTCGAGCCGTCGGGCCGCTTCTGCTCCACGACAGGACTGATTTCGGTGATGCCATCGGCGGCGAGGTCGGCGGCGGTGAGCACAGCGAGGACGCCGGGCGCGGCCTTGGCGGCGGCAGTATCGATGCCTCTGAGCTCGGCGTGCGGCAGGCTCGAGCGGACGACGACGCCGTAGGCCATGTCCGGCATCATTATGTCGGCCACATAGCGGCCGCGGCCCGTCACCATGCGCTCGTCCTCGCGGCGGACCCGCTTGGCCTCATTCGTCGTCATCGCATCATCCCCGAAAGTGGCTTTGGCGCACATTACAGCAGGAGTTGTCGCTGTCGATGGGTGCGACGACATGCAAGCCTGGCTCGACCAGTGGTTGAAGCGTTGGCGGCGCTCGTCTACCGTCCGGCGGCAATTCGGGTCTCATGAGGATACGTCGCGCGTCGGCGCGGCGGAGGAGGAACGGTGATCGATTTCTACACTTGGTCCACGCCGAACGGCCGCAAGGTCTCCATCATGCTCGAGGAGATCGGGCTCCCCTATACGACGCACGCCGTCGACATCAACAAGGACGAGCAGTTCAAGCCCGAGTTCCTGAAGATCAGCCCGAACAACCGCATTCCGGCAATCGTCGACCGCGACAATGGCCTCATGCTCTTCGAGTCGGGCGCGATCCTCATGTATCTCGCGGAGAAGACAGGGAAGCTCGTGCCCAAGGACGAGAAGGGCCGCTGGCATGCCGTGCAGTGGCTCATGTGGCAGATGGGCGGCGTCGGCCCGATGCTCGGCCAGGTGCATCACTTTGTGAAGTACAATGCCGGCAAGGCGCCCTACGCCGAGGAGCGCTTCCTCAAGGAAGGAAAGCGCCTCTACGGCGTGCTCGATCGCCGGCTCGCCGAGGCGCCATACGTCGCCGGCGACTACTCCTATGCCGACATCGCGATCTGGCCATGGATCTCGCGCTTCGAGTGGCAGACGATCGACATGAAGGCCTTCCCGAACGTAATGCGCTGGTACAAGGCGATCGCGGCGCGGCCCGCCGTGCAGCGCGGCTATGATGTGCCGGTGAAGCAGCCTGGCATTCCGATGCCGGCGGCCTGAGCGGGCCGCTTGGGCGGCGCATTGGCTGTCGGTCGTGTCCCGCCGCAGGTGGGTTGGCACCGGTGATCTCGCGCGATTGTGCGCCACAACCGCGGCCAGAAATGGTAAATGTCGCTGCAACCGACCGGGCGAGGCATCGTTCGGTCCCGTAATTCTTGTCGCCGGAGTCCCGGCACGAAGGCTCTCAGATCACTGACGCGAGGACTGACATGAAGACGAGCAGGATTTTCTCGGGCGTGATAGCGCCTGCATCGACGCCTTTCGGCGAGGACGGCATGCCGGACGAGGACCGCTTCATCGAGCACTGCCACTGGCTGCTCGAGGACGGCTGCACGGCGCTCGCCCCGTTCGGGACGACGAGCGAGGCCAACTCCCTGGGACTCGATGAGCGCATGGAGCTGCTCGAGGCCCTCGTCGAGAGCGACATCGATCCGGCAAAGCTGATGCCCGGCACCGGCACGTGCTCGGTCACCGATACCATCAACCTCACCGATCACGCGCTCGATCTCGGCTGCGGGGGCGTGCTCATGCTGCCGCCGTTCTACTACAAGAACCCGAGCGAGGACGGGCTGTTCCGGTTTTTTGCGGATGTGATCGAGGAGATCAGCGACGACGACCTGAAGGTCTATTTGTACCACATCCCGCCGATCGCTCAGGTCGGCTTCTCGCTGCCGCTGATCGAGCGCCTGATCAAGGCCTATCCGAAGACGATCGCCGGCCTGAAGGACAGCTCCGGCGACTGGTCGAACACAAAGGCGATCATCGAGGCGTTCCCGATGCTCGAGGTGTTTCCGGGCTCGGAGGCCTTCCTGCTCGACGGGCTGAAGATTGGCGGGGCGGGCTGCATCTCGGCGAGCGCCAATGTCGCGGCCAAGAAACTGCGTCAGCTGTTCGATGGCTGGCAGGGTCCGGACGCTGCACGTCTCCACGAGGAGATCCTCGGGCTGCGCAAGACCATTCAGTCCTACCCGATGATCCCGCTGCTCAAGGCGATCATCGGCCATTACCGGCAGGACCCCGGCTGGAGCGCGGTTCGCCCGCCGTTCACGCCGATGTCGGCGGCCGATACGGCGGCAGCGGTCAAGAAGCTCGCGGACACGCACGGCTTCAAGCTCGATTTCGCCGACGCGGCCTGATCATTGCAACACCCCAGAAACAGCGAACCCCTCCGGTGGGTGCGACCGGAGGGGCTCGATGTGGGTGCTGCAGTCGTCTGAGGCGGTCCGGGAGGCAGTCGGGTGAGGCGGGCAGTCGGTCGGTGCGTCGGCAGTCGGTAAGGTTGGCGGCTACTGGCCCGGGGCGGAAAGCGGCAAGGCTTCGGTGCTCGTCGTCAGCGAGAGGCCCATGAAGGCCGAGGCGGCGGCGAAGCAGAGCAGCGCGAGCAGCTTAGCAGCGTTCATCGGTCTCGGCCCCTTGACTGATGCTGTCGGCATCGTGCTACCCGTGTGGCAGTAGATGCTTCGGCGTCATTTGATGACCAAGTCGTAACCGATAACAGTTTGTTAGTCGATCGCTTGATTATAACAGGTTTAATCCTAGGATCGCGGAATTAATACTTCATAAATACTCGTTAACGATCCGGTCGAGAATCGCGTGCGCGCGGTTTGCGCGTGCGTGGCCAGAGGAGTAGGACGAAATGCGGCCGACCATCGCATTTGATCTTGATGGCTTGTGGCAACGTACAAAGTGACGGAAATCCGATTGGCAAGCGTCGGGCGGGGCACTGGCGCCGGCCGAGTATCGGGGGCGCCCATCGAAATGGCAGATCGCAGCATAACACTCGAGGGCGGGCCGCTCGGGTTTCTCCTGATCCATGGCCTCGGCGGCACACCCGCAGAGCTGCGGCTCGTCGCGCAGGCCTTGAACCGGGCCGGTCACACCGTACACTGCTGCCAGCTTGCCGGGCACTGCGCGACCGTGAACGATCTGAGGCTGTCGGTCTGGCAGGAATGGTATGCGAGCGTCGAGGCAGCGCACGATCGTTTGAGCGCCAGCTGCAAGACCATCGTTGCCGGCGGCCTCTCCATGGGCGGGCTGCTGGCGATCCACCTCGCGCACCAGCGCCCCACGGGTGTACAGGGGCTCGCGATCTATGCGCCGACGCTGGTGCTCGATGGCTGGTCGGTGCCCAAGCTCTGGTCGTACATCCTGCGCTGGGTCCGGCCGATCCCCGGCTTCAAGTCGGGCTTCATGGTGAAGGAGCGGCCGCCGTATGGCCTGAAGGACGAGCGCATTCGCGCAATCGTGCTGCAGCACATGCAGAGCGGGGACGCCGGCGTCGCGGGCGTCTTCGAGACGCCGATGCACTCGATGGCGCAGTTCAACGCGTTTTCGGCCGTCGTCCGCCGCGAGCTTCCGAGCGTCAGGCAGCGTGCTCTGATCCTGCACCCGCGCGACGACGACATGGCGAGCATCGAGAACTCGCACTACCTCCAGCGCAATCTCGGCGGCATCGTCGAACTGGTCGTGCTGAACGACAGCTATCACATGATCACGCTCGACCGTCAGCGCCAGGTGGTCATCGATCACACGCTCGCGCTTGCGAGCCGCCTCGCGAAGCTCGGTCCGGAGGGCGGCGCGGCCCGTCTCGTTCCCGCTGCGCGCGGCGCCGCCGAATGAGCGGCGAGGGCGAACTCGTCTGCCGCTGCCACGCGAGCGTCGGCGAGATCGACCGCATGGAGTGGGATCGCCTGTTTCCCGGCGATCCGGAAGGCCACACCTATTACACCGCCTGTGAGGCGGCTCCGCCGCCGGCCTTCACCCTGGGTGCCGTGACGGTGAGGCGAGGGGGGCGTCTCCTAGCGGCTGCCCCGACATTTCGACTGATCTATCGCCTCGATACGCCGCTGCAGGATCGCATGCGCGGGCTCGGCGATTGGCTGCACCGGCGATTGCCGCGCCTCATCAATCTGCCGATTCTCTGTCTCGGCTCGCCGCTGGCCGACCGTTGCCATCTGGGGCTCGATCCGGCGCTCACTCCCGGCGAACGCGATGCGGTGATGGCGGCACTGCTCACGGGGCTCGATGCCGAGGCGGCGCGCCATCACGCGAGGGTGGTCGCGGTGAAGGACCTCACGGGGCGCGATGGCGAGACGCTGGGTGCCCCCTTCAAGCGCGAGGGCTTCACGCGAATCGCGAGCCTCCCCGTCGCGGTACTCGAGCTGCCGTTTGCGGACGAGGGCGCCTATCTCGCGAGCCTCTCTTCGGCAACACGCAAGGATATCCGCCGCAAGCTCAAGTCGAGCGGCGACCTCCGCATCGAGACTCGCTCCTCGATCGCCGGACTAGAAGCCGAGATTGCGAGCCTCTACGAGGAGACACGGCGCCAGAGCGGCGTCGACTACGGCGAGTTCGAGGGATTGGCGCCTAGCTACTTCCCCGCCGTCTCCGTCCATCTCGGCGAGCGCGCGCAGTGGATGCTCTACTGGCTCGGCGACCGCCTGATAGCCTTCAATCTGCTGCTTGTCGGTGACGAGCGCGTCATCGACAAGTTCATCGGCATGCGCTACCCCGAGGCGCGTGAGCACAATCTCTATGCCGTGAGCTGGATGGCGAATGTGCGCTTCTGCCTTGCGCGCGGCATCCGGCGACTGCAGACCGGGCAGACGGCATACAGCTCGAAAGTGCGCTTTGGCAGCGCGCTCGAGCCCATGTTGGTCTTCGCACGGCACCGCATCGGCGTCGTGAACGCGCTATTCAAAATGTTCGGGCCCCGCTTCGCCTTCGACAAATACGATCCGGAGCTGAAGGCGCTGGCGGCCCGCAAGGGCGAAGCGTGACGCCGGTCAGCCTTTGAGAAACTCCGCGGTGACGGCGGCCGTGTCTGCGCCGAGTGCCGGGGTCGCGGACGGCGGATCGGTAACCCCGTCCCAGAGCGCCGGAAGCGCCGGCACGCGTGTCGGGCCGGACGGCGTCACCACATCCATCATGCGCAAGTGCGGGTGCTCGAGCAGCGCCGGCACGTCGTTGACGCGGCCGAACGCGATATCGGCCCTGGACAGCGCTGCGATGACGGGCTCGTGGTCGCGCGCGCCGAACCAGTCGGCGACGAGCGTGTCGGTCGCCGCGCGGTTGGCGACGCGAGCCGAGCTCGAAGAGAAGCGCGGATCCGTGACGGCGTCCGGGCGCTCGAGCACGCGCTCGGCGAGCGATTTCCATTCCCGCTCGTTCTGGATCGAGATCAGGATCGGCACGGCATCGCGCGTCATGAACACGCCGTAGGGCGCGAGCGAGGGATGCGCGAGGCCGATGCGGGCGGGCGGCTTGCCGGCCGCGCCGTACATGATCGGCACGCCCATCAGCTCGGCGACGCAGTCGAACATGGAGAGCTCAATCTCAGCGCCGTCCCCGGTCCGTCCGCGCCGGAGCAGCGCCTCGAGGATCGCCTCGTAGGCGTGCAGGCCCGTCGCGATGTCGACGATCGAGATGCCGACGCGCGAGGGCGCCTCGGGGCCACCGGTCACGGCGGCGAGGCCCGCTTCCGCCTGCACCAGGAGGTCGTAGGCCTTGCGGTCAGCATAGGGACCGCGCTCGCCGTAGCCCGAGATCGAGCAGGTGATGAGGCGTGGGTTGCGCCTCCTGAGCTCGCCGACCGCTAGGCCGAGCTTCGCTAGCGCACCGGGCTTCAGGTTCTGAATGAGGACGTCGGCCTTCTCTGCGAGTGCGAGGATGAGGCGCCGGCCTT
>DAORNH010000048.1:0-9720 GCA_035440865.1 Hyphomicrobiaceae bacterium
AGAATTTTCGTCCCGGCCTGCTGAAGCGCAGCGGGCTGGACTACGACAGCGTGAGCAAAATCGCGCCACACATCGTCTACTGCTCGCTGAAAGGCTATCTGCCGGGTCCCTACGAGAACCGCCTCGCCCTCGACGAGGTCGTGCAGATGATGGGCGGCCTCGCCTACATGACCGGGCTACCTGATCGTCCGATGCGGGCCGGTGCCTCCGTCAACGATGTCATGGGCGGCATGTTCGGCGCGATTGCCATCCAAGGCGCGCTCGCCGAGCGGGCACGAACCGGACGGGGGCGCTACATCCAGAGCGCGCTCTTCGAGAACAATGTCTTCCTCATGGCGCAGGCCATGATGTTCGAGACAGTCACGGGTATGCCGTCGATTCCCTATTCCCAGAAGGACAGCCCCTGGCCGGTCTACGACCTCTTCGATACCGCCGACGGCTCGAAGCTGTTCGTCACGATCGTCGGCGAGGAACAGTGGGTCGCCTTCTGCCGCGCCTTCGGACGCGAGGGGTGGCTCGCCGATCCACGTCTGTCGACCAACCAGGGCCGGGTCGACCAGCGCGGCTGGATGATCCCCGAGATCTCCGGCATCCTGCGCACCTGGACCTCGCGTGATCTCGCCGCGACGCTCGATCGGCTGGGGCTTCCCTATGCGCCGGTGAACAAGCCGGGCGACCTCTCCGCCGATCCGCATCTCAACGCCTCCGGTGGGCTCATGGACATCCGGCTCCCCGACGGGCGGGCGGCGAGAACCCCCGGCCTGCCGCTCTCGATCGACGGCGCGCGGCTAGCGAACAGGCGAAATCCACCGCGCATCGGCGAGCATACGCGTGAGGTGCTGCGCGAGCTCGGCTACGGCGCGAATGACATAGCCGCCTACGAGAAACAGGGTGTCATCGCCGCTTGAATGCCGGCAGCCGCCGACGCATCACATCACTGAGAATTCGCCAACCCCGCTCACATCAACGAGCGGCCCATGATCAGGGAGGAATGCCATGCCAGTCTCACGTCGCACTCTGATGCTCGGCGGCGGCGCCGCGATCGGTGCCGGCCTGCTGCCCACCGCGGTTACCGCGCAGGCGAAAACCGCGACGCTCGCCTTCGGCCCGTCGACCGCCGTCTACGGGCTCGGCATGGTCGCGGAGGCGAAGGGCTTCTTCAAGGAGGAAGGCCTTGATTTCAAGCTCGTCCTCGGCAATGCGGGCACGCACGGCCGCCAGGCGCTCGCGGCTGGCCAGGCCCTCTTCGCCCATGGTGACGCGAGCCACCCGCTGCAGCTCTCGACGCGCGGCAAGAAATCGAAGATCATTCTTGCGACGCAGATGATCGCCTCGATTTCGAACATTGTCGTGAGGAAGGACCTCTTCGACGCCGGCATCACGACCGTCGAGAAGCTTGCGGCCTACAAGCGTCCGGACGGCGCGAAGCCGATCGTCGCCGCGACTGCCATCGGCTCCGGCACCTGGATGTACGGCACCTACGTCTTCGAGGCGAATGGCCTCGGCGACAAGGTCAACTGGGTCGCCGGTGGCGGGCCGAAGACCATGTTCCCCGGCCTCGAGACGAAGCAGTTCGACGCCATCATGGCCGTGCCGGGCTGGGTCATCGAGGCGGAGAAGAAGGGCTTCGGCAAGGTCATCTACGACACGTCGAAGGCGGGTGTCTTCCAGAAGGAGTTCGGCGGGACGGTCCCCGTGCTCGTCGTCTATGCACTCGAGGAGACGATCCAGCAGGACAAGGCCATGGTGCAGGCCTTCGTGACCGGCATGCTCAAGGGTATGAAGTGGGTCAAGGCCACGCCAATCGACGACGTCTACAAGCTCGTCGCCGAGAAACACTTCAAGGGCGTCGACCCCGAGGCCGTCAAGGCCGAGCTCGGCTTCGACAAAGCGACATGGACTTATGACGGGCGCATCGACGAGGCGGCCTTCGCGCGCGGCGGCAAGGTCTGGTACCGCAAGGGCTCCGACATCCCGGAATCGAAGTTCGCCGACCTTGTCGACATGAGCTTCGTCGAGGCCGCCCACGCCAAGCTGAAGTGAGGCGCCGGTGAGCGTCGCCGAGGCCACTCGCGCCACGACAGCAGCACCCGCGCGCGTGGAGCCGTCAGGTTCGCGCGTGCGCATCTCCGTCACGGGGCTCGACAAGCGCTATCGATCGGCCGGCGGCGAGGTGAACGCGGTCGAGAACGTGTCTTTCGACGTCAGGCAGGGCGAGTTTGTCGCCCTGCTCGGGCCGTCGGGCTGCGGCAAGTCAACGATCCTCAACATGGTGGCGGGCCTGCTCGAGCGGTCGGGCGGCACCATCGGCATCGACGGCGAGAATGTCCGCCACGGCTACGTCAACCGCAAGGTCGGCTACGTCTTCCAGCGCGACACGGTATTTCCCTGGCGGACGGTCGAAGCCAACATCGGCTACGGCCTCGAGATCGCGGGCGTCGCCAGGGCCGAGCGGCAGGCGCGCGTCGAGCGCGCGATCGAGGTCGCGGGCCTCTCCGGCTTCGGCCGCAGCTTTCCACGCACGCTGTCGGGCGGCATGCGCCAGCGAGTCGCCCTCATGCGCACGCTCATCATGGAGCCCGAGATCCTACTTATGGACGAGCCGTTCGGCGCGCTCGACACGCACACCAAGCTCGAGATGCACAAGACGCTCCTCGAGATCTGGGAGCGTGAGCGCCAGACCGTGCTGTTCGTCACGCATGACCTCGGCGAGGCGCTGACGCTCTCGAGCCGCATCATCCTGCTGTCGGCACGGCCCGGCCGATTGAAAGAGGATTTCGAGGTGCCGTTTGTGCGCCCGCGCGATGCCGTCTCGCTGCGCGAGACGGCCGAGTTCGGACGGCTATACTCCCACATCTGGCACTCCCTTGGTGAGGAGTTCCGGCTGACGAAGGCGGAATGACCATGAAGAACCGCCAGCTGTCGATCCTGTTCTGGCAGATCGTCATCCTCGTCGTCTCGCTCTCCATCTGGCAATGGGGTTTCGACGTCGCCAAGGCGCTGCTGCCGAAGCCGTGGGTCCCGAAGATTCTCGACCCCTATTTCATCTCCAAGCCGACGGCGATCTGGACGAGCTTCCTGAAGCTCGGTTGCTTTGCCGACAAGGCAGGCTTCGCCGCCTGCTACGGCGAGAACCCGAACAACCTCTGGCTCGCCACGCTGGTCACGCTGAAGAACATGACCTGGGGCTTCCTCTGGGGCACGTCGCTCGGCATCCTGACGGGGCTCATCCTCGGCCGCTCCGAGTATCTCTCGAAGATCTTCGAGCCCTACATCGTCGCCATGAACTCGATCCCGCGCATCGCGCTCGTCCCGCTCATCATCCTGATGTTCGGGCTCGGCGACCTCTCGAAGGTGGTGACGGCGGGAATTGTCGTATTCTTCGTCGTGTTCTTCAATACGTTCGAAGGGACGCGCTCCGTCGACCGCGACCAGATCGCCGCGGCCCGCCTGCTCGGTGCAAGCGAGCTCACGGTGCTGCGCACCGTCGTCATCCCGTCGGCGCTCGCCTGGGTGTTCGCGTCGCTGACGCCGGCCGTCTCGTTCGCGCTGATCGGCGTCATCGTCGGCGAGTTCATCGGAGCCGAGCGCGGCCTCGGCAAGCTCATCATCGAGGCGGAAGCGCGCGCCAACGCTGCCGAGATGATGGTTGCGATCTTCGTCATGATGATCGTCGGCATCGTGCTCGCCTACATCGTGCGCCGCATCCAGTCGTATCTGTTGCGCTGGCAGCCGCAGTTCGAAAGCCGCGCCTGAGGCGCGACATCACCGCTGCTCATCTTCATGTGTCAGTTTGTCTATACGGCTTAGCGGTAGCATACTCATCCGACCGCAGCGGAGCGGCACGCTTCATCTCCGACAACTTCGAATGGGACGACGAGAAGGCACAGCCGAACCCAGAGCGGCATGACGGCGTCACGTTCGAAGATGCCGCCTGCGTGTTCGACGAACTGTTCGCCAGCAGCCGCGAGGATCGCCGGGTGGCGTATGACGAGCAGCACTTCATTCATTCAGATCGGCATGGCAGGTGACCGCATGCTGGTCGTCGCCTAATCGATGCGAGGTGAGCGCATCCGCATCATCTCGGCGCGCAGGGCAGAGGCAGCCGAGCGACGCCGATATCATGAGGAAGATTGGTAGCACCCTTGAGCGACAACGACAGCAAGCCGATGTCTGACGCAGAGTGGGCCGCGTCTCCCTGTGTTCCGCGCGTCACCGTTATTCGCCGCGCCCTGCAGCTCTCCCAGGAGGCGTTCGCCAAGCGCTTCCAGATCCCAATCGGCACCTTGCGCGACTGGGAGCAGATGCGGAAGGAGCCCGACGCGGCGGCGAAGGCCTATCTGAAGGTGATCGCCAGCGATCCGGAGGTCGTCCGCCAGGCATTGGCGAAACGTCCAGCGGCGTGAGCCGGGTCCGCCCGGGCCATCGCGAGCGCCGACTACGTGATGTGGATCGTCCCGGAAGCGCTTGCCTAGGAAGCCGGCGCCGAGCGCCTCTAAGCCGCCGTCGCCGCCGGCCTCGCCGCCACCACCAGCCCCGCCCGCGCGGATTTCTGGCGGCGGTGAAGGGGGACGGCCGGCGCGTGATGTCGCTGTCATGCCTTGGGCCTTTTGAGCTCGTAGGCAGCAGCCCGCGCAGACAGGCTCTGGAACTTTTTGCGGTAGGCCGCTGGTGTCAGTCCTACGCGCTGCTTGAATACGCGCCTGAAGGAGGCATCATCCTCGTATCCGACCATGGCCGCCACGTCCTCGACGGAGCGCTGGTCGCGCTCCAGCTCCTGCTTGGCCTCTTCTATGCGCAACGCCTGCACGTAATCGATGGGCGTATAACCCGTCGCCGCCTGGAACCGCCGCGCGAACGTGCGCGCACTTAGTCCCGAGCGCCGTGCCATCTGCTCGACCGGGCTATTGATCTCATAGTTTTCCGCGATCCACGCTTGGCACTCGGCAACGACAGCGTCCTTGGAATCCATCGGCCGGGTCATTACGGCGTAGGCGCACTGACTATCGGCGTGCACCGAAAGAAGAAAGACCTTTGCCGTCTGGATTGCGTGGCTGTAACCGCAGAAGCGGGCGATGAGATAGAATGCCAGATCATTCCAGGCGTTGGCCCCGCCGGCCGTCACGATCCCTGCATCCTGCTCCTTCAGACACAGCACCGCGGACTCGCGAAAAGTGACTCTCGGGAAGTACCGACGAAACATATCGCCGTAGGCCCAATGCGCGGTTGCCTCTCGGCCTTCCAGTACACCCGAATCCGCTAGCACGAGTGAGCCGGAGCAAACCGACGTCAGGAAAGCGCCAGCAGCATGCATCTCGCGCAGCCAGGCGCATTCGCGGGGATAGCGGCCCGTCGGAACGGCCGTAGTGGCGACGTACATGTCGCAAACAACGATGGCGTCGGGCACCGACGCCGGCGCGGCAAAATCGGTGATAGAGCAATGCGGTCGCACCGGGATGTCTCCGACACAGCTGAACGACCTGCCGTCGGCCGAGACGATCCTGACATCGAGCAATGCGCGTTCCGGCGCTCCCTTGACGAGTTCAGGGAAAATGGAGCCAACCGTCGTCAGCACATCGAAGAGCCCATAGAGAATCGAGGCCGACGTCTCTGGCGCTGCGAGCAGCAGTATTGTGGGGCGCCGTCCGAAGGGTCTGGTGGCATCTGTCGAATTCGGCACCGTTTCGTCCTTTTACACCTGGACCGTTGTCAATTCTGGCACTCATCAGTCGAGTAAGCCACTCCATATCTTCGTCCGACACGCAGAGACTGGGCGTCACCAGAGTATAGGAGATCGCCATGGACGCCCCTCATTTTTCGCTCGATCAGCTTGGTAACGGCTTCGCAGGAACTCTTCTCACGCCGGCCGATGCGGCATTCGACGACGCGCGTCGCGTCTGGAATGTCATGATCGACCGCAAGCCTGGCCTGATCGCACGCTGTCGTGGCACGGCCGACGTCATTCGCGCTGTCCGCTTTGCTGCCGACAACGGCCTGAGTGTCGCCATCCGCGGCGGTGGCCACAACGTCGCCGGCCACGCAGTCTGCGACGGCAACCTGATGATCGATCTCTCCGAGATGCGCGCCGTGCACGTGGACCCGGTGCGCCGCATTGCGATCGTCGAAGGCGGCGCGACCTGGGCCGAGGTCGATCGCGAGACCCAGGCTTTTGGCCTCGCTACTCCAGGCGGGCTCATCTCGGAGACCGGCGTCGCAGGGCTCACGCTCTCGGGCGGGTTCGGCTACCTGCGTGGCAAGCACGGCCTGTCGATCGACAACCTTCAGGCCGCCGACGTCATTGTCGCGGATGGCAGCCTCGTCCGTGCCAGCACCACCGAGAATCCCGAGCTGCTTTGGGCGCTCAAGGGCGGTGGCGGAAATTTCGGCGTGGTCGTCCGCTTCGAGTTCGCCCTGCACCCTGTCGGTCCTGAGGTGTTGTTCGTCGCACCGATCTATGCGGTCGACAACGGCCCTGGCCCGATCAGAGCCTGGCGCGACTACATCCGGCAGCGTGACGAGGATCTCGCCATGATCTGCGAGTTCTCCACGGTCCCCGAGAATGACCAGTTCCCTCAAGCCTACTGGGGCAAAAAGGTATTCGCGTTGATCGGCATCGTAACCGGAGAACCTGAGCATGCGGAGAGCCTCGCCAAACCGCTGCGTGAGCTTGGAACGCTGGTGACAGACTTCTCCGGCAGAATGCCGTATTGCGACATCCAGCGGCTGTTCGACACGCAAACGCCCTTTGGCAAAATGCGTTGCTACTGGAAATCACGCCTTCTAACCGATCTACCAGACGCAATGATCGACCTGGCGATGGACAATGCAGTGCGGGCTCCGTCCTCGAACACGATATCGTCGCTTTGGAACATGGGCCGCGCCGTCAACGCCGTTGCAGCGAATGCGTCGGCGTTCGGCGATCGCTCGATGGGGTGGATGTACTCGGTCGACGGCGTGTGGGCGGATGCGTCGGACGACGACTTGAACATCTCCTGGGCGCGGACGAGCTGGGCAAAGGCCGAGCGCTTCGGCCATGCCGACCGCATCTATCTCAACTTCCCTGGACACGATGAAGGCAACGTCCTCACCAGACAGGCATTCGGCGACACCTATCCTCGGCTTGTCGCAGTCAAGAGGGCATACGATCCAAGGAACATGTTCCGGTACAATCAGAACATATCGCCTGCGGAATGAGCTCTACTTGGCCCGATCGTCCAGACGCGATGCTGGCGGTGCCGCGAGGTCAGCCCTCCGGCACGGCCGGCGTCGACGTCTGGAGCGCTCTTACCCCGCCACCAACCTCTTCACGAGCCCCTCGAGGCTTGGGCCGTGGGTCATCTCGAGTGAGATCGGCGTCACCGAGATGTAGCCGTTGTAGACGGCCCACAGGTCCGTATCGTCCTTCGGGTTCGAGCGGCGGCGCTCGTAGGCGAGCCAGTAGTAGGGCGTGCCCCAGGTGTCGCGCCGCGCCTCGACGTCGATGAGTGCCAAGTCGCGCCGCCCCTGCCGGGTCGCCCGCACACCCTCGACGGCATCCGGCGCTCGATCCGGAAAGTTGATGCTCATGAGCACGTTGCTGGCCCACGGCTCGGCGATCAGCGACCGGATCACGCGGGCCCCGTGCGCGAGCGGCGTCTCCCAGCGCGGCTCGGGCCCGGCGCCGAAGGAGAGCGAGAGCGCGATCGAGCGCACACCGAGCAGCGTCCCCTCGAAGGCCGCCGCGACCGTGCCGGAATAGGTCAAGTCCTCGGCCATGTTGGCACCGCGATTGATCCCGGAGAGGAGGAGGTCGGGCTTCCTCCCCTTGAGCACGTGCCGGAGCGCCATGATCACGCTGTCCGTCGGCGTGCCGCGCACCGCGTAGGCGCCCTCGCCCACCTCCCGCATGCGCAGGGGCTCGTTCAGCGACAGCGAGTGCCCGGCCCCCGACTGGTTCGTCTCGGGCGCGACCACGACCACTTCGCCGCCGGGACCCGCCAGGTCACGGGCGATCTCGCGCAGCGCGTGCAGGCCCGGCGCGTCGATGCCGTCGTCGTTCGAGAGCAGAATGAGCATCGCCGTCCTCCACCATGCCCGAAAGTTAGTGGTGAGGCAGTTGAGCAACCGCTGCAAGGCGCGCGATCGCCTCACCCGGATCGCAATCGCCCTCCGGTGTGTTTTGCTCGCGACAGGCCGCGCTGGCTCCGGGTACATACAAGCGGGGAGAAACACCCGGAAGGCGAGGGGAGGCGAGCATGGCACTGTTGGGCGTTGGTCGTGGGAAGGTCGATGCGCGGGTCAACCGGCCGGGACTCGGCCGCGTGATCGACTACCTTTTTGGCCGCAATGCGCTCATCGCCATCGCCTCGTTCATGCTGCTCGTGATCTCGGGCTACGCCACCTGGAGCGGCATGCAGGACTTCATCGTCGGCGTCTCGACCTCGTCGGGCGCGCCCGCGGGCCGCGAGGTGCCAGGCGGCTTTACGGTCTCGCACGACTGGCTGGTCGTCGCGATCACGGTCGCCTTGACCTTCCTGATGTGGCTTGCGCTCCGAGAGACGTTCGGCGCGCAGCGACGCTGGCACGAACGGCTCATCACGCTGCCGCTCTATCTCTTCCTCGCCATGTGGTCGATCGGCTTCGGCTACGGATTCTGGTGGAGTCTCATCTCGGGTGTCGAGGCGACGCGGTCTGGTCTGCAGAGCCTGCAGGAGGATGCGCGGGACGCTTCCGCCGCCGTCGCCGCCCGCCTCGACGCCGTGAAAGGCCAGCTCGACAGCGTCGTCTCCTGGTCCGAAAGCCAGATGGCGCGCGAAGAGACGAGCGGGGGCAGCTGCGGCGTGCCCTCCGGCGCCGGTCGCGGGCCATTGTTCAATGCGCGCCGCAGCGTGCGCGATGCGGTCTCGGCGATCCGCGATACCGTGAGCAAGAGCTGGCTCGCGCCCGTCCAGTCCGATCTCGAACTCCTGCGCGCGAGCACCTCGGCGATCGAGGGCACGACCACGGAGGAGCGCCAGAAGCGTTTCGAGGCCGCTGCCTCGACCATCCGCGGCAAGGCACGCTCGATCGCCACGCGCTCGAACGAGCTCGGACGATCGACGGCGGCCGACATGCTGGCGCTCGCCAACAGCGTTGCGATCGAGCCTGGAAAGCCAGGCTTCAGCTGCTTCGATCCGACCCTGGCGCAGCGGCTGCGGCAGGCCGCCCAGACGGCCGCCGAACCCGCCAAGCTGCAGCTCCGCGAGGTCGCCTTCAATGAAGGCCCGGCCGGTGTAGCCAACGCCGTCAAGAACCTCTGGAACAACATTGGCGCCTATATGAAGAGCCTCGCAATCTACGTGGTCTCCTGGGGCTCGAAGATGGGCGATTGGACCTCGGGCGGCGATCCGATCACGGGCCGCGACATGATCGCACTGCTCGCTACCATCGGCATCGATCTCGGGCTCCTCGCGCTCGCCATGCTCGATCCGCCGCAGTCGGCACCGGTGCGCCGCGATGGCCTCGCCGACACGCTCGCCCGCCTGCACATCCCGCCGGCCGCCGCCGTTCGCCAGCTTTCGGCCGTCTTCCAGACCGCCATCGGTAATGCGCCAGGCGCCAATCTCGATTGGGTGAGGCGGCACTTCGTCTTCCACAACGGTGCCTCCTACTTCGTCATCCCGAACCTTTACAGCGCCGAAAAGGACAACAAGGACGAGGAGCTGAGAGCCCTCGCGCTCAACCAGCTGGCGGGGGTCTTCG
>DAORNH010000048.1:9787-17994 GCA_035440865.1 Hyphomicrobiaceae bacterium
GGCGAGGAGCGGCGGGCGAGCTACACCGATCTCACGCAGCTGCGCGAGGAAGGCCGCGAGGACCTCAAGACCGAGCCGCCGACCGGCATCCTCGACAAGCTCCGCGGCCGCGATCCGGCTCGCGTCGAGAATCCGGACCGCATTCGCAACCACGGCCTTCTCTCGAAGGCGCAGCGTGCCCTCGACATCGCCGGCTGGAGCGCGCGTGCCCAGAGCGATGTCGAGGTGTTCCGTCTCGTCGACAGCGAGGGGCTGACGCCGCTGCTCACACTCCTCAACGAGGCAAGTTTCATGAAGGGCTCAGCCCTTGCCGAGGTGGCACCGGAGCCGCCTGTTGCAGAGGGGACAGGTGCTGCCACCCCACTGGCGCTCCCCGGTCGGCGTCGCGGTGACGAGCGCCATCAGACCTGATCGACGCCGATCGCGTCAGCCCTTGGGACCGCGATGGCGGATCACCACCCGTCGTTGGGCGACTGCCCGGCGGCGCGGATGCAGTGTCGCGGCGTAGGCGGCGATCACGGCGAGAAATGCCACGGACACGAGGGCGGCGAGCATTGCCGGCGACGTGACGAACGCTGTCCGCCCGGCCGGGCTCACCACGCTGGCTGTCACATGCATGGCGAGGAGGAGAAGCGCCGTACCACTCATATCGCAGCCCCAATAGGATGATCGCGTCGCATTTGCGTCGCTTGCGAGGCAAATGCTCACCGGAGTTGTATCACTTCGCCGCCGGAATGCACGGCTCGCCCGCGACCAAGGTTGCCCGGCGATTAATCGCTGGCCCAAGCCGGGGCGCTCCGTGCCGCCTCGATACATTGTCGCCTTGCGACCCTCGTGGGGCCATGCGACTGAAGCCGGGGAGGACCGACCAATGAGCACATATTTCTTCGACCAGCTTGAAACCCGCGAGCCGGTGGCCCGCGAGCAGGCCATGTTCGGCCTCCTGCCGAGCTTCGCCCGAAAGGTAGTCGACGCGTGCCCGAGCTGGGCGGAGCACCTCGCCGGCCACAACCTCGCGGGGGTCACTGATCGCGAGGCTTTGGCGAAGCTCCCATTGATGCGCAAGTCGACCATCAAGGCGCTGCAGGGCCGCCGCCCCCCGCTCGGCGGGCTCGCGACGCCGGACGCGAGCCGCTGGGGCCGCATCTTCATGTCGCCCGGGCCGATCTTCGAGCCCGAAGGCGCCTCCACCGACAGCTGGCGCACGGCGCGCGCCCTCTTTGCTGCCGGCATCCGGCCCGGCGACATGGTTCACAACACCTTCGCCTATCACCTCACCCCCGGCGGCTGGATCGTCGATTCGGGCGCCCGTGCGCTCGGCTGCACAGTCATTCCGGCCGGTCCCGGCAACAACGAGCAGCAGCTCGAGATCATCGCCCACCTGAGGCCGAACGTGTACATCGGCGTCCCGGACTATCTGAAGATCCTCCTCGACAAGGCGAAGGAGGCGGACCGCGACGCTTCCTCGTTCAAGAAGGCCTTCGTGTCGGGCGGCGCGCTCTTCCCTTCGCTGCGCGCCGAATACAAGAGCCGCGGTATCTCCTGCATGCAGTGCTACGCGACCGCCGATCTCGGCCTCGTCGCCTACGAGAGCGCAGGCCCGGATGGGTCGATCGAGGGCATGGTGGTCGATGAAGGCGTGATCGTCGAGATCGTGCGCCCGGGCACGGGCGATCCGGTACCCGAGGGCGAGGTCGGCGAGATCGTCGTCACCTCGTTCAACCGCGACTACCCGATGATCCGCCTTGCGACCGGCGATCTCTCTGCCGTGCTCGCTGGCAAGAGCTCGTGCGGACGCACCAACATGCGCATCAAGGGCTGGCTCGGCCGTGCCGACCAGACGACCAAGGTCAAGGGCATGTTCGTCCATCCGGAGAGCATTGCCGAGGTGGCGAAGCGCCATCCCGAGCTCGGTCGCCTCCGTCTCGTGGTCACGCGCCAAGGTGAGCAGGACGTCATGACCTTGAAGGCCGAGGCGAAGGGCGCAGCCACGCCCGAGCTGATGTCAGCCGTCGCAAAGACACTCCAGGACATCACCAAGATGCGCGGCGAGGTCGCCTTCGTCGCGCCTGGCTCACTCCCGAACGACGGCAAGGTGATCGCGGATGATCGGACGTATGGGTGAGCTAAGGCCCGCCAAACGCGCCTAGGGTCAGAACGACTGCAGCAAGGCGTAGACGACCGACCTGAGGACGCCCTCACTCGCCTTGGCGTCCTGCACGAGCATGACGAGCTGCAGCGCCTGGTCGGTGCGGCCGGCGCTCGTCAGCGCGCGGGCGATGTCGCCGAACGCCAAGCCCTGCAGGATGCTCCGATCAACCGATTTGGCGAGTGCGATCGCCTCCTCGAAATGGCCGAGCGCAGCCTTGGCACCCGCGATCCTGAAGTTGGCACTCGCTCGGAAGAATGGATCACTGAGCCCTCTCGCGAGTGTCTCGGCCTCGGCGAGCATGCGCCGCGCTTCTGGTTCGAGGCCGGACCTGGCTGCAGCAACGGCGATCTCGGCGATATGCTCGGCGAGGAACGAGCCTGAATCTGTTCTTGCAGCGGCGATTGCCAACTCGAAGGCCGCAACAGCCTCGGCGCGCATCCCAAGCTTCACCAGATCGCGTCCGAGCGACTGCGACGCATAGCGGCGCGCCGCGTGCGATCCGATCGCTCGCGTGACCTCGATCGCTTCCCGAGCCCGCTCCGTCCGGACCAGCGCCGCTGCGATCGTTTGCGTGTAGTATGGCGCTGTGCTCGAAGTCATCGCGCGGTGGAGCGACGTCGCCTCGGCAATCAACCGTGCACTTTCATTCGATTCGCCATTCTTGTGCAGGGCAATTGCGAGCCCGGTCAGGCTCCAGATGCGATTGCTATCCGACTTGACCAGGGCGAGCAGCTTTGCCGCCTCATCTGTTTCCCCCACGCCTGCAAGCACGACCACCATCCGCGCGATTGCGCTTTCCCGGGCTCCGGCGTCCTTGATCCCATTGAGAGCCAGCTCTTTGGCCCTGCCGGTCAACCCGACCCTGGCCATTGCACCAATGACTGCCGAAACCTGTGGCGAGACGCCCTCGGATTTCTGCATCTCCGGACGAACGAGGTCGAGCGCAAGTCCAACCACTGATCTTGCTTCGGCGCCGCGGCCTGCTCTCGCATAGGATGCAGCGATCGCTGCAAGCAGGCCGGCCTTGTCGAGCGGCGAGCTGACCTGCTCCGCGATCTCCAAGGCTTTCGCGATATCGGCGGCGCCCGGCACCGGCGGCTCAAAGGGATCAGGCTTTAGTGAGCCGCTTGCCCGTGCGGGTGGTGCCACCGGCTTTGGCGCCTCTGCCTTGCTCGCCTCCGCGGTCTTGCGGCGCTCCTCATCGCGGCGCTTCACCTCCGCCTCGACACGCCTTGCGAATTCCGCTTCCTCGGCCTTGCGCTTGGCATCAGCGTCGGAGAGTGCGGTCGCAGCCTTCGGCGGACCGGCGAGATAGACATCCCTCAGGAGCTGCGAATAGAACGCCGGCGTCTGCATGTGGTCGGCCCGCCGCGTCAGCGCATCGACTTGCCGCTGTGTGCGGATCGCGACCTCGAGCAGCGTCAAGCCTTCCGTGCGCAGGAGCGGCGCCAGCGTGTGCGTGAAGACCGAGTTCGGCGCGCCGGGGCTCCCCGGCACGCGGTCCAGCGCCGTCTGGCCGGCGCCTGCCGAGTAGAGGATCAGCGTGCCGGGGCGCTCGTCGACCCTGGCGAGGCCGCGCGTGCCGCCGACCGAGCGACCGGAAACGGAGAACGGGTTGTTGCGGCAAGCATCGAGAATGACGAGCGCGGTGGCGGCCTTGCGCTCGTCGAGCTCGTCGAGAAGTGTCGCCAGCGCGATCGCACCGTTGCGCAGCACGATCTCGCCTTTCTCGGCCGCCGGCGCATCACGCGGCACGAGGAAATTCGCGCCGCGCATCTCGACGCCGTGCCCGGCAAAGAAGATCGCTGCCGTGTCTCCCGGCGAGATCGACGCGAGGAAGCGCGCCCAGGCGGCAAAGAATGCCTCTCGACCGGTGTTCTCGGCCGCAATGACGTCGAACTGGAGATCACGCAGCGTCTTGGCGATCGTGCGAGCATCACCGACGGCGCGCTCGAGCTGCTGGTGGGCGGGGAGGTTGTCGTAACGGTCGATGCCGACGACGAGCGCGAGCCGTTTTGCTAAGGCGGTTTCCAAGCCCACCAGGAGGACCAGCATCGCCGCAATGGCGAGGCGCAGCGCGCGTAGTCCCTTCAAACCGCCGGGTCGTCGACTTGGTCGCATGGCTTTGCTCCGAAGGCCGCAATGCGCGAACCTACCTCGACTGGAGCGCGCCGAGCAAATCGCAAATGGCCGGGCGACGTGCCGAACCTCATGCCCTCGCGAGCCAATATGACACCGTATCGACCGCCGCGCTGCGTGCGCGGCAGAACTCGCGGCCCTGGCCCATGACGGCGAAGCCGAGCTTCATGAGAATGCGTCCCGACGCAGGATTGTCGGCGAAGTGGTGCGCGCTGAAGGCAGGGATGCGCGTTTGGCGGAAGGCATCGTCCACGACGACGCGGCTCGTTGCCGTTGCGAGCCCGCGTCCCCACCACGGCATGCCGATCCAGTAGCCGAGCTCGGCGATGCCGGACGGGCGGAGGAAGTAGCCGACCGCGCCGACGAGCTCGCCGTCGACGACGATCGCTAGCCTGAGATCGCCCGGCCGAATGTCGATCCAGGACGTTGCCTCGATGGCACTGAATGGAAACGGAATGTCGCTGGTGCAGCGGGCGACGTCATAGGCACCGGCGAGCGCCGCAAAGCGCTCGCGGTCCGTATGCCGAAGACGACGAAGCTCGAAGGCCGGCATTGCGCCAACGCTCCGAGCTTCACTCATGTGCTGGACCGGAGCTTATTCCGCCGCAGCCGGCAGCGGCGGCTTTACCGAGATGTAGACGCGGCCGTTGCGCTTCGTCGCGAACTCGACGCTACCGTCCACCTTTGCGAACAGCGTGTGATCGGTGCCCATGCCGACGTTCTGCCCCGCGTGCCACTTGGTGCCGCGCTGGCGGACCAGGATGTTGCCCGCGACGACCGACTCGCCGCCGAACTTCTTGACGCCGAGGCGCCGGCCCGCGGTGTCGCGGCCGTTGCGGGACGAGCCGCCTGCCTTTTTATGTGCCATGGTCTACTAGCCCGGATTGGAGATGTGCTGCGCTCAGGCGCCGGTGATCGACTTGATGCGAACGGTCGTCAGGTCCTGACGATGGCCCTTCTTGCGGCGCGAGTTCTTGCGGCGGCGCTTCTTGAAGGCGATGAGCTTCGGCCCGCGCGTCTGCTCGACGACCTCTCCCGTGACTTTGGCGCCAGAAACGAGGGGCTTGCCGATCTTCGGCTCGCCCGAGCCGCCAAGCATCAGCACCTCGCCGAACTCGACTGTAGCCCCCGCCTCGCCCACAACCTTCTCGATGGTGATCACATCGTCGGCAGCCACACGATACTGCTTGCCGCCTGTCTTGATGACAGCGTACATCTTAGCCTCTCGTTCTCCGCGCCCTATGGCGCCGCCTCGAGGCCCCGGTGTCACCCGGTTCGCTCGATCAGGCGGACTTCGACGGCAGCCGCAATGGCCGCAAGCCTCGGACAGCGTGTTCGCTATTGAGAGCGGACTTATGTCGGCAGCGCCGGCGAATGTCAAACGGATTGCGACCGCCGCGCCTATGACGACCTATCCATGACTGACCAGTATTTGGGCGGTGCGCGTTGACAACCTCCACCCCCTGTCCTTATTTCATGGCAACTTGGCCGGCCGGCGAAGCGGATAGCTTGCCTGTGCCCGATCACGCTCTCGATCGGGCTCTGGGGCGCGCATCGTGTCGTGGGGGCCATGCGGCTACTCGACGGGTCGTCCTCAGCGCGGGCCCTCCCGGATTTGTGCAACATGCGGCACGAGCCTGCCCCCCGAGCGCCGGGGCGCGGGCCGATTGATTTGGGGACCACCTGATGCTGTCGTTCAGCACCTTTGCGGCAAAGATCTTCGGCACCTCGAACGACCGGAAGGTCAAGGCCTACCGGCCACGTGTCGAGGCCATCAATGCCCTCGAGCCCGAGTTGCAGGCGCTCAGCGACGCCGATCTGCGCGCGCGCACCGACATGTTCAAGAAGCAGCTCGCCGACGGGGCGACCCTCGAGAGCCTGCTCGTCCCGGCCTTCGCCACGGTCCGCGAGGCCGCCCGCCGCGCCCTCGGCCAGCGCCATTTCGACGTCCAGCTGATCGGTGGCATGGTGCTGCACGACGGCAAGATCTCCGAGATGAAGACCGGCGAAGGCAAGACGCTGGTCGCGACCGCGCCCGTCTACCTCAACGCGCTGACCGGCCGCGGCGTCCACGTCGTCACCGTCAACGACTACCTCGCCAAGCGCGACAGCGAGTGGATGGGCGCCGTCTACCGCTTCCTCGGCCTCTCCGTCGGCTGCATCGTCCACGAGCTCGACGACAACCAGCGCCGCGACCAGTACGACTGCGATGTCACGTACGGCACCAACAACGAGTTCGGCTTCGACTATCTCCGCGACAACATGAAGATGAGCGCCGCGGAGATGGTGCAGTTCGGCCGCCGCCCGGCGGAGCTGCGCGGCCACTACTATGCGATCGTCGACGAGGTCGATTCGATCCTGGTCGACGAGGCGCGCACGCCGCTCATCATCTCCGGCCCCGTCGAGGACCGCTCCGAACTCTACACTCAGATCGACGCGCTGATCCCGCGCATCGACAAGGCCGACTACGAGCTCGACGAGAAGCAGAAGCAGGTGTCGTTTACCGAGGCCGGCAACGAGAAGATTGAGAAGCTGCTCGACGAGGCGGGCCTCCTGAAGGGACCAGGTCTCTACGACATCGAGAACGTCACCGTCGTCCACCACGCCCAGCAGGCCCTGAAGGCGCATAAGCTCTTCCAGCGCGACCGCGACTACATCGTCAAAGACGGCCAGGTCGTCATCATCGACGAATTCACGGGCCGCATGATGCAGGGCCGGCGCTACTCGGAAGGCCTCCACCAGGCGCTCGAGGCCAAGGAAGCCGTCGCCATCCAGCCCGAGAACCAGACGCTCGCCTCGATCACCTTCCAGAATTACTTCCGCCTGTTCGAGAAGCTCGCCGGCATGACCGGTACCGCCGCCACCGAGGCAAGCGAGTTCATGGAGATCTATGGCCTCGATGTCGTCGAGATCCCGACCAACAGGACCGTCGCCCGCCTCGACATGGACGACGAGGTCTATCGGACCGCGCGCGAGAAGTGGAATGCCATCATCCGCGACGTCGAGAGCGCGCGCGCCCGCAAGCAGCCCGTGCTCGTCGGCACCGTCTCGATCGAGAAGAGCGAGCAGCTCTCCGAGCAGCTGAAGGCCAAAGGCGTGCCGCATCAGGTGCTGAACGCCCGCTATCACGAGCAGGAGGCCTTCATCATCGCCCAGGCGGGCGTGCCGGGCGCGGTGACGATCGCCACCAATATGGCGGGCCGCGGCACCGACATCCAGCTCGGCGGCAACGTGCAGATGCGCATCATGCAGGAGTGCGAGGGTCTCGAAGGGGCCGCGCGCGAGAAGAAGATCGCCGAGATCACCGAGGAGGTGGCACGCTTTCGCGAACTCGTCCTCAAGGCCGAGGATCATGTGGAGCTCGAGCCCGCCAAGGGCTCGAAACCTGCAAAGACTGTCACCTATCCGGGCGGCCTCTACGTCATCGGCACCGAGCGCCACGAGAGCCGGCGCATCGACAACCAGTTGCGCGGCCGCTCCGGCCGCCAGGGCGATCCCGGCCGCACGCGCTTCTACCTGTCCCTCGAGGACGACCTGATGCGCATCTTCGCCGCCGATCGCCTCGACGGCCTCCTGAAGCGCCTCGGCATGCAGGAAGGCGAGGCGATCACCTCGCCGCTGATGAACAAGGCCCTCGAGAACGCGCAGAAAAAGGTCGAGGCGCGCAACTTCGACAGCCGCAAGTACGTCCTCAAGTACGACGACGTGATGAACGACCAGCGCAAGGTCATCTTCGAGCAGCGCGTCGACATCATGGGCCGCGAGGACGTTTCCGATACGATCATCGAGTTGCGTGGCCAGGTGATTGCCGAGCTCGTCAGCGAGCACATCCCGGAAAACGCCTACGCCGAGCAGTGGAACGTCGAGGGCCTCAAGGCCGAGGTGACGCGCATCTTCGGGCTCGACCTGCCGATCG
>DAORNH010000048.1:18037-18797 GCA_035440865.1 Hyphomicrobiaceae bacterium
AGCGCCTCACCAAGGAGGTCGAGGCCAAGGCCGAGAAGATCGCCAGCGACATCGGCGACAAGATCAAGCGCGCCTACGACAACGCGAAGAGCCTCGTTGGCTTCGTCGAGAGCGAGCCGGCGTTGAAGGCGCTGCTCGAGGGCGACCCGACGAGCAACCTCACCGGGATCGGCCAGTTCCTGATCAATTCGGACCGCGGCGAGATCCGCCTGACGGGCGGCTCCAAGGAGGACGCGATCCATCAGGCCGAGCGCATCGGCTTCGCATTCATGCGCGAGTACATGGAGGCGCGCGGCCTCACGCAGGTGGTCGATGGTTCGCCCGAGAAGACGCCAGCGGCACTCGGGCGCCTGCAGCTCCGCGAGATCGAGAAGTCGGTGCTTCTCCAGACACTCGACCATCTCTGGCGCGAGCATCTCGTGACGCTCGAGCATCTCCGCCAGGTGATCGGCTTCCGCTCCTATGCGCAGCGCGATCCACTGAACGAGTACAAGTCCGAGAGCTTCCAGCATGCTCGCGCGTCTCCGCCAGGACGTGACCGGCCAGCTGATGCACATCGAGTTCTCGGCTGATCCGCAGGCGACGGAGGTGCCGGCAGCTCCCATGCCGATGGCACCTCCCGCGGACACGGGCGAGGCACCGGCCGCGCCAACGCCTGCGCGCGCAAATGGCGCACTCGCGGCGTTCGGTGTGCGCGAGGAGGAGCTCGCCATGGCCGACGCCGTGCTTCGCGCCGAGAAGGAGCCGCGGCCGGCGCCGC
>DAORNH010000049.1:0-4118 GCA_035440865.1 Hyphomicrobiaceae bacterium
CTGGGCGAAGCGGCGCGGATCGGGATCGTCGCGCAATGTCTTCGACCGCGCCTGCAGCACACGGAATTCGGCAAGCAGCGCCGCCGACGGTGCAACCGGGTCCAGCCGTCCGATCAGTTCGGCAAGCTCGAGCCGGACGCGGAAGGTCTGCACCAGTTCCCGCAGGTCCACGTCGGTGACGAAGGTGCCGACGCCGTGCACCGATTGCCACGTGAGGCCAGAGCCGAGCAGCACCGCCACAAAGCCTGAGATCCCCCGTATCATGACCGCCCCCGAGACCCGCTCGACCGACATGCCCGCTGCCGGTGACGAGGATAGCAGACCGCGGCCTCAGCTGTCGCCGCTCGCCGTTTCTCAGGCGGGCGCCCCCGAGGACGCGGCCTTGGCGACCCGGTAATACTGCCAGAGCATGCGGGCCGCGACCCCGCGCCATGGCCGCCAGCGTTCGGCGATCTCGCCGAGCTCGTCGGGCTTCGGGCGCTCATCAAGCTCGAGAATGAGCCGCGCCGCTTCCTGTAGGGCGAGATCGCCAGCCGCAAAGGCATCGGCCCGCCCGAGGCAGAACATGGCGAAGATGTCGGCGGTCCAGGGCCCGATGCCACTCACCGCCGTCAGCTGCTCGTGGATCTCAGCCTCGCTCGCGTCCGCAAGCGCTCCGAGGTCGAGGCCGTCTTCACTGATGGCTCGGGCGATGGCCGTCAGTGTCCTGATTTTCGGTCGCGAGAGGCCGCAAGCTCTGAGCTGCTCCTCGCTCATGGCGAGGATGGTAGCCGCCTCGAGCGGTCTCACACCGGCGGCGACGCGCGCCCAGATCGCAGTGGCACTGGCGACCGAGACCTGCTGGGCGACGATGATCCGCATGAGCCCCTCGAGGCCCGGCTCGCGGAGCCGCAGCGGTGGATCGCCAGCGAGGTCGTGCGCGAGACGCATGGCCGGACATTTGCGCCTGAGCGCGCGCAGGCCGGCCTTGACGTCGGCCTCGGACGCGATCAGTCGGGGGGAAGCGGCTCGCGGCATGGACGCCTGATGATCGAGTGCGGTCGGTGACGGCTCGGCATGGATTGGCACGGGGCGGTCGCGCATGCAATTGTCGCTGGACGGCCGGTGTGACGACATCGCGCCCCATCCTGCGCTACCCAACATGTTCGAAACGCCATGATCACCGCCGTCGTGCTCGCCGAAGGCCATGCCGCGGGGCCGCCTATCGCGCTTGCGGAGCCGCTGAGTTTCTGGGGCGGATTCGACGCTGCGAGCGGCCGTGTCATCGACCGCCGCCACCCCGACGTCGGGCGCTCCCTCACGGGGAAGATCCTGGTGATGCCGGCCGTGCGTGGGTCATCCTCCGGGAGCTCCGTGCTCGCCGAGGCGATCCGCATCGGCACAGCACCGCTCGGCATCATCCTCGGCGAGCGCGATGCCATCCTTCCCGTCGGCGCCATGGTGGCCGCGGCGCTTTACGGCAAGTCGATGCCGATCGTCGTCGTCCGGCCCGACGAGCTTGGCGTCGTCGCGGCCGCCGCTGCGGTCGAAATCCTGGCCGGGCCGGCGGCGCGCATCGTGCTCACGTGTGTGTCCGCCTGAGGCTGCTACCAGGATTTCCCCGAGCCCGTGATGCCGCGCGCCTTGTTGTACTTGTCGATCTCGGCGTTGACGGCATCGCGCGATTGCGCGCCGGCCGTCTCGTGCTTCAACTTGGCGTCGTGGTAGCTCGATATCCTCAAAGCGTTCGACTGGCGCTGGAACTGCGGGTGCACGTAGCGCGCCATCAGCTCGTAGCTGCGCTTCGTCGCCTCCCAGTCGGCCCAGTTGTGCGCGAGCAGCAGCACCGCGCCGAAGCCGCCCGCGGAGCCCTGCCAGAGTCGCTCGAAATGGCGGATGCAGTCATCGGGCGTACCGATGCAGGCGAGGCCACTGCCGACGAGATAGTCGGTCGGATCGGTGATCCCGGCCGGAACGATCGGGAACGTGGCGACATCGGTGAAGTAGCGGCAGAAGTCGGCGAGGCCATGCGCCATGTCGGCCCGCGCCTTCTCGCGTGTCTCGGCGACGTGCGCAAAGGTCACGATCCGCCATTTCGAACGATTAGCCCGCTTGCCGGCCTTGGCCGCTGCCTCCTCGTGGATCGCCCAGTTGGCGGCATGCGCCTTCAAGGCATCGTCGGACGTACCGCCGATCGACAGCATGCCGATGCCGTGCTTCCCCGAGGCAACTGCTCCGACCGGCGAGCGCGAGCAGGCGACCGCCATTTCCATGGACGGCTGGGAATAGGAGGCGAGTTGCAGCCGCGCCTCGTCGAGCGTGAACCAGTCCGTGGTTCTGCTGACCGTTCGTCCGTGCATCAGCTCGACGATGCAGTCGAGGGATTCGGCCATACGACGGCGCTGGTCGGCGGCCTTGAGGCCGATCTTCTCTGCATCATAGATGAGGGCGCCCGGCCCGACGCCGAACATCGCCCGCCCGCGCGTCATATGGTCGAGTTGCATCATGCGCGAGGCGAGCGTGAAGGGGTGATGGTAGGGGAGCGACACGACGCCGGTGCCGAGCCGGATATTGCGCGTCTTGACCGCCGCCGCCGCGAGGAACATCTCGGGGCAGGCGATGATCTCGAAGCCGCCCGAGTGGTGCTCGCCGATCCAGGCCTCGTGGTAGTTGAGCCGGTCGAGGTGCTCGACGAGCTCCATGTCGCGCTCGATGGCGAGCGTCGGGTTCTCGCCGCGCGCATGAAACGGCGCCAGGAAGATCCCGGTCCGCAAGTAGCGGTCATGCATGGGTGTGTCCTGTGATTGGTCGCGCAGCCGTCGTCAGACGGTACGGAAGCCGCCGTCGGCCATGATGATGTGACCGGTCACATAGGACGACAGGTCCGAGGCGAGGAACACGGCAGGGCCTGCGATATCCTCCGGCGTGCCGACGCGATCCAGCGGCGTGTGGCGCATGCTGGCGGCGACCATGTCGGGGTTCTTGGCCCGTGCCTCGGCATTGATGCGCGTTGCGATCATGCCCGGGCCGATGGCATTGACACGCACGCCATCCTTGCCGAGCTCGGCGGCGAGCGCCCGCGTGAAGCCGAGCACGCCGTGCTTCGACGTCGTGTAGGCCGCCGAGTTCGGCCAGCCGTTGACGTGCACGAACGACTGAATCGAGCCGATGTTGACGATCCGGCCCTTGGTCGCGCGCAGCTGATCGAGGAAGGCGTGCGTGACGTTGAAGATGCCGTCGAGGTTGATCGACATGATGTCGTCCCAGTCCTTGGCGACGGCGGCCTTGTCGCCCGCGAACGCATTGCGCCGGTTGATGCCGGCATTGTTGACGAGAACCGAAATGTTGCCGCCTTTGGCGATCTCGGCGGCGGCTGCCTTGCAAGCCTCACGATCGGTAACGTCCAGCCGCATGGCCGAGGCCTTGCCGCCGGCCTTGGTCACGAGACCGACGGTTTCCGCCGCGCCCTCTGTATTGACGTCGAGCACGAATACGCGCGCGCCTTCCCGCGCATAGGCCTGGCAGATCCCTTGGCCGATGCCCGAACCGCCGCCCGTCACCGCCGCGATGTGTCCTGCAAGAAGCCCTGCCATGGTATCCTCCGGGTGAGTTGCGTGCTCAGTCGGACTGCGAGCCCGTCCTGCGCGCTCTTGTCGAAGGCGAGGCTAGCGCGGGGCGGCGGGCGTTGCCAGCAAGGAAGTACCGCGCGTCATAGATGCCTGCGGCAGCGCCGGCGCATTGCTCACGGTTCGCTGTCGGCTCACCCGCAAGTCTCACATGGGCGCGGGAGTCATCCAGCCAATCCCGCCGCCGCCGGGCTGCATGATGATGGCGATCCGGCCGACACCAGGGACGTCGAATGCGGGGCGCACGAGCTTGCCCCCGGCCTTCACCGCCTTCGCCGCGCGCTTGTCGACATCGTCGACGGCAATATAGGTCAGCCAATGCTCGGGTATGCCTTGAAACTCAGGACTCGCGAGCTCGAACATGCCGCCGACCACTTCATCGCCAGCCTTAATGATCCAGTACGTGAAGCCCGGCATCGGCATCGCCTCGAATTTCCAGCCGAGGGTCGCCGCATAGAACTTCTTCGCCTTCTCGACGTCGTGCGTGTTGAGCTCGGTCCAGTAGACCTTGCC
>DAORNH010000049.1:4130-4700 GCA_035440865.1 Hyphomicrobiaceae bacterium
AGGCAGGCGCCGCCGGCTCCTGCTTCGGTGACGGCTTGGTGGCCTTTGGAGATTTCGCGGCACTCTTCGGCTTCGTTGCCATGGCTCGCTCCTCGTTTCGATGCGCGAATGGTCGGCGGGTCGATACACTCAACCAGCATCATGCCGACTTCGTGACGGCCTGCGGCGTGAAGTGGCAGCGTTCCGGCTTGATGTCGAGAAGCGGCGTGCCGTCCACGCAATCGAGGCTCCGCACCACCAGCGCCCCGGGCTCGACGCGCTCGACTGTCACCGTCGAGATGGCGATCGGGTTCGGGCGCGCAGGCGAGCGCAGCGTGAACGCGCCGGTGGTGCGCCCGTCGCGCTTCGGCGACATGACAACGAGGTCGCGCCGCGCCTGGTGCATCCAGTAGATCACCTCGACGCGATCACCCACCTTGATGCCGGCGAGCGCCGGCTGCCAGGTCGGCTCGACCTCGAGCCGGCAGGCGGGACCGCCCTCGTCCGGCTGGCGCGGACAGTCGGCGCGTGTCGCGTACGGCGTGCGGATGCGGCCGATGAAGACGAGGCGGGCGTCCGTCCGCTCCGGCA
>DAORNH010000049.1:4712-13644 GCA_035440865.1 Hyphomicrobiaceae bacterium
CTCGCCCGGCCGCGTTTCATCGTGTGACATGGCTCAGTTTCCTTCGGCGGAGCCCCATAGCCTACATGACCCGGCACCATGCGAGCCAGTGGGAGCCGAGCCATCGGTCCGGCTGCCGGCATCCTCATGCTGCAACGCCGCAATTGCTGCTCGCGACCCGCACTGCCGGAACCTCCCAATGCACTCCGCATGCCCTTGATATCAATAGCACCATCAATGATATCGCGAGATCTTAAGCGGCCTTTTCAACCCACAGTCACAACGGTATGTCTGATAGAGAAAAATTACTTGGCGAGGAGTTGGGCATTCGGTCCATGAGGGCGATCAAGCAGCAGGTCTGAGCCGCTGAATTCTGCAAGACGGAGGTGCGCATTGCGTCTTCAAGAATGTTCCCGAAGAACTGATCGCTGTGACAGGGGCGGCGTTTGTGCGTGGCTCGCGCATCGCGAACGCTGAGGCACCAGGGGGCAGAAGATGGTCGATCACGCGAGCCTCGGATACGCCATTGCTCATCCCACAATCGATCAGGCGGCCCGTAGCCGTCGTCCGTGGCGCGTCACGCGTCAAACGTGCCTCCCCTCCATCACGCATTACTCGCGGCTGGCCTGGACTAGGCACTCCCGACCATGTCGAGCACGCGGCAGAGATCATCGGGCGACTGACGGAACCCTCCTTCGGCCGGGTCGGCAACCGTGAACGCATAGTGTTGCCCGAGCACGTCGGCAAAGGTCTTGCCGTAGACATTGAAGCGTGACGGCGGCTTGATGACGAGCACAGCCTCGCCCATCGGTATGGCGACGTCGGCATGATTGATCGTCGAGACTTCGACGCCGCCGACGATCCTCGCGCCGACGAGCTGTCGCGCAATTGCGGCCGGCGGCTCGCTCTCGGGCTCGACCACGATAAAGCCCTGTGCCGATAGCTATTCGATGATCTCCGGCTCGTTCACGATCCGCCTTGGTGCCCCGCTCGTTCCAGGTTGGATGAATACCGGTCGTGCCGAGTCGCTTGGCGCGGACTTCCGGATGAGCTCGCGAAGGACGTCGATCAGGAAATGTCCGAAGTAGTTTTCGGCCGACTCGGTGGTGCTGAGCTGGCCAAGGTCGCGCTCTGCAAACGCGGGCGGAGCGAAGAGCTTGCGCCGATGCGTGTGATACTCCTCGTAGGCACCCTAGCCTTAGACACGACCGTCGGAAACCAGCGCGTCGTCGGTGCGGTAGGTCGTTGTCGCCGCATGCCGGCGCCGGCCCGCCCTCAGCCACTCCATCTGGTTATGACTGCTGGCGACGTCGGCGATCTGGCGGAGCTTGTAGACCTTGTCCGGCAGCGAGATCGCCGGTGGATGGTGCCGCTCGATCGCGGGGGCAATCTCGACCGTCTCGGCCGCCTCCTCGTGGATCGCGTGGCGCGCGTGCCGCAGCCGCAAGCGAACCGTCAGCGGTCTCGCACTCAACATCAGGTCGGTTCCCTCGGCAAAAAGACGGCGCATGCCCGAGCACACTGTCGACCCTTGCCTCGCGATGAGAGGCGGGCGGCGCAAGCCGCTGAAGAGACGAGGCGATGACGCGCTCAGTGCCAGGGGTGACACCGGCATCTGCATGGACATGCAATCCTTTGCTCATGTCACGTCAGATAGGTTGGGCCGCTCCGGCGGGGCGCGACCGTCGTGACGCCCCATTGAACCGGCGCCGCTCGACCAACAGGACAAGCGCCCGCGAATCCTATAACCGGCCGTGTCACAGCATCGAGCGAGGTCGTCATGGCGGAGTCTGAGGCGGAGTTCATCGCGGTCTCGAATCGCAAGGGCGGAGTCGGCAAGTCGACGGTTGCCATCATGCTTGCGCATGCCGCCGCGGCATATGGGCGCCGCCGCGTCCTCGTCATGGACCTCGACACGCAGTGCAACGCCTCGCTGATGCTGATCGGCGGCGAGGCATGGGACAAGGCGCGGCGCGCCGGCAAGACGATCGCCGATTACTTCTTCGACCGCTTCGATAAGGTCGCCGAGGACGAGAGCGAGTATGTGGTCGCGAGCGCCGGCGATGTCGCCCACCCGCGCACCGGCGAGGGTCGCGTCGCGCTGTTGCCGGGCTCGCTCCTGCTCGAGGACGTGCAGGGCGAGCTCTTCCTGAAGCAGGCGAAGACCGGCCAGGATGCCGAGCTCGTCGCCTCGCAGGTCCGCACCCGCATGAAGCGGCTCATGAAGCACTTCGGCATGGATTACGACCTTGTCATCATGGATTGCCCCCCGGGGCTCTCCTTCGCGGCGCTTGCCGCCCTCGACCTCGCTGACCGCGTGGTGGTGCCGTTCCGACCGGATTTCGTCTCCGAGTTCGCGCTCGACCGCGCTTCGCTGCTGATCGAGAAGGTCAACTCGGCCGAGGAGCTTGCCGAGATCGCGCTTGCGAAGCGCCGCTATGCCTGCCTGCCGAACTATCTGCGCGGCACGCCGCGCGAGCGCCTCGTCCTCGAGCAGCTCGCCCTCGACCATCCGATGCTGACGTCGCGCCTGCCCGAGCTAGCGAGTGTCGCGCGCGCCTTCGACTGGGATATGACGAAGAAGACGATGGAACAGAAGTTCGGCGACGCGCTCCCGCACATTCGCGCGCTGCACGACGAGCTGTTTGGGGCGAGCCGCGCCCTCGGGCGGCGCCAGGCGGTCTGAAGGGAGCGGGAGGAGGAGCGGTCATGACCAAGGAAATGAAGACGCTCTCCGGCGCCGCGCTCGACCGCTATTTCCGTCGCGTCCTGAGGTCAGAGCCAGCGCTGACGCCCGAGATCGCGGAACGCTTGGCAGAGCGCCTCAAGGCCAATATCGCGTCGCTGAAGCTGCGCCGCGAGGCTCAGTCGGCCGAAGCAGCAGACCCCGCGGCGGCAGCGGTGCAGGGCCCCGTGCCGGGTTTCGATCCCTATTCGCCGAACCTCGTCGTCGTTGTGCGTCTGGCGGGACGCGATGCCGCGCTTGCCGCGCTCGCCGCCATCGAGAGCCCGGACGACCTGCGCCTCCTCGCCCGCGAGCAGCAGCTCTCGGTAGAACCGAGCGTTGCCACGCCTGCCGAGCTCCGCTTGGCCATCGTCGCCGCCGCCGAGCAGCGCATCGCCAACCGCCGCGCCGCCGCACGAGGGGCCTGAGCCACGTCGCTCACGTCGTTCGGCTCACGGGCCCTTTGCCACCGCCTCCAGCGTGGCGATATCGAGTTTCACCATGCCCATCATCGCCTGCATGAGGCGCCGGCCCTGTTCGGCGTCGGCATTGGCGATGAGCTCGAACCAGCGCTTCGGGATGATCTGCCACGAGACGCCGTACCTGTCCTTGAGCCAGCCACAGGCGACCGGACGGCCACCATTGGCAGTCAAGGCTGCCCAGAGACGATCGACCTCCGCCTGGTCCTCGCAGGCGACGGAGAGCGAGATTGCATCGTTGAACTTGTCGTGCACGCCGCCGTTCAACGCCTGATAGCTCCGTCCCGCCAACGTGAACTCGATGAAGAGCACGTCGCCGGACTTCGGGCCGGGTGTATCGGCCATGGCGCGGTGCACTCTCGTGATAGCGCTTCGCGGGAATACGGAGGTGTAGAATTCTACGGCCTCTTGCGCCTGGCCTTCGAACCAGAGGCAGGGTGTGATCGCTTCCATGATCGGGTCTCCGTGATCCGGCGTCAGAGCGTTTTCAGATACTCTTCGAGCTGATCGAAGGTGCCGCCCCACCCGCCGGTCATGCTGGCGTGGCCGCCATCGAAAGCCGCGCGCTCCTCCGTCGTCGGGTAGATCGGCGTCCAGGTGACGGTGAACTTCGTCTTGGCCGGGCCTGCCTCCTCGAATGCGAAGACCGTGTGCAGTTCGATCGGCCAGGAGGGCGCGAGCGGATGGCGCCCGAGCCCGCCGAACTCGTCCGAGAACGAGTTGACGAGGATGATCTTCTCGGGCGCGGAGATCTCGCGATAGACCTGCCGGCCCCACATCATCTTTCCGTCGGGGAGCTGCATCGCATAGTGATGGCGGCCGCCGGGCCTGAAATCGATCTTCGACCAGGCGATCCTCACGCCCTTCGGCCCCCACCACCTTTTCATCCGCTCCTCTTCGGTGAAGCACGCCCAGAGGAGAGGACGCGGCGCCTCGAAGGTCCGCGAGATGACGAACGGCGTGCCCTCCGTCTCAGGGACGCCGAACGGCTTCTCGCAATTGACCATCCAGGGCGTTCCGAAGCGGTCGGTGAGCATGCCGAAACGGCGCGCCCAGAAGGCTTCGGCAAGCGGCACGTGCACCGTCCCGCCCTCGCTGAGCTCGCGGAAGATGCGCTCCGCGTCGCCCGGATCGTCGATCTTGATGTGAGCCGAGAAGCCCTGCGGCCTCACATCCTGGCCGCCCGGCGCGTCGCCGCCCATCAGCAGTCGGCCGTCGACTTCGAGGCGGGCGTGCATCACGCGATCCCTGAACTGCGGGTCGACCGGCGTGCCCGATGGCGCGTCCGATCCCTTCAGCATCATCAGGATTTTGCCGCCGAGCACCTTCTCGTAGTGGCGGAACGCGGACTCGCACTGGCCGTTGAAGGAGAGGTAGGTGACGAGATCCATGGGGTTGCTCCTCGAACTGGGTGATTGAGGCATCGCACTGTCTAGCAGTTCCACCGGCATCTGTGGGCACTGAACAGCAAGTCGGGCAGCCAGCGCCGGCCGGGGCTGCTTCGCGCGATCGGCCCGCCAAATGCGTCCGTCCTGGATCAATCGGTGCGTCCAATCAGGCGCGGGGCCCTGCAAGTCCGGAAGGCAATAAGGCACGTTTTCGCCCAACAATCAGGCATCCGAGGGGACGGTTGTGGCGTTACTCTGGTGCAGTTGGCCGAATTCAATGCAAGGATAGGATGACCGTCCGAAGTAAAGACATGCGCAGGGGCGCCATGGCCTACGACGAGATGCACGGGGTCGGCCGCGGCAAGCGGTGCCGCGAGCCCTACAGGGAGGTTGCGACGTGGCTCGCCGGCCAGTCGAATGACGAACTCGTCCGAAAGCGGCGAGAGGCTGAGGAGTTGTTCCGGCGCACGGGCATCACCTTTGCGGTCTATGGCGCCAAGGAGGCGGACGAGCGCCTCATTCCCTTCGACATCATTCCGCGCGTGATCTCGGCCGCAGAGTGGCGCCGCCTCTCCGCCGGCATCGAGCAGCGCGTGCGTGCGCTCAATGCCTTCATGTACGACATCTACCACCGCCAGGAGATCCTGCGCGCCGGGCGCATCCCCGAGGATCTCGTCATCCAGAATGCCGCGTTCCTCCCCGAGATGATGAACGTCGAGCCGCCGCGCGGCATCTACTCTCACATCATCGGCATCGACATCGTCAGGACTGGCGAGAACGACTTTCTGGTGCTCGAGGACAACACGCGCACTCCGTCGGGCGTCTCCTACATGCTCGAGAACCGGGAAGCGATGATGTACATGGCGCCCGATCTCTTCGCGCGCAATCGCGTGGCGCCGGTCGAGCGCTATCCGGAGGATCTGCGCGCGACGCTCGAAAGTGTCGCGCCGACCGGCCTAGACCGCGCGCCGACCATCGTCGTGCTCACGCCCGGCCAGCACAACAGCGCCTATTTCGAGCACTCGTTCCTGGCCGATCGGATGGGCGTCGAGCTCGTCGAGGCGCAGGACCTCGTCTCGACGTCGGACGGCGTGATGATGAAGACGACCGAGGGCCTCCGCCTCGTCGACGTCGTCTATCGCCGGATCGATGACGCCTATCTCGATCCGCTCGCCTTCAAGCCGGATAGCGTCATCGGGGTCCCCGGCATCTTCGAGCATTACCGGGCGGGGCGCGTCACAATCGTCAATGCGCCCGGCACAGGCATCGCCGACGACAAATCGATCTACTGCTATGTGCCGGAGATCATCGAGTTCTATACGGGCCGTCCGCCGATCCTGAAGAACGTGCACACCTACAACTGCCGGAAGCCCGCTGATCTCGCCTACGTGCTCGAGCATCTCGCGGAGCTGGTCGTCAAGGAGGTGCACGGCTCGGGCGGCTACGGCATGCTGATCGGGCCGACGGCATCCCGTGAGGAGATCGCGACGTTCCGCGCGCGCCTGGAAGCCGAGCCCGCACGCTACATCGCGCAGCCGACGCTCGCCCTCTCGACATGTCCGACGCTGACGAGCGAGGGCATAGCGCCGCGCCATCTCGACCTCCGGCCGTACGTGCTTCTCGGCGACCGCATGCGGCTCACGCCGGGAGGCCTCACGCGCGTTGCCCTCAAGAAGGGGTCGCTGGTCGTCAACTCGAGCCAGGGAGGTGGCACGAAGGATACCTGGGTCCTCGACGACGCATAAGGAGGCGCATCGCGCGATACGGCATGCTTGGACGGACGGCGAACGATCTCTTCTGGATGGCACGCTACATGGAGCGGGCCGAGAACATGGCTAGGCTGCTCGAGGTCGGGCATCGCCTGAGTCTGCTGCCGCGCGAGGAGGGCCAGCAGGAGTGGCGCTCGACGCTGCGGAGCGCCGGCTGCGAGGCGGGCTTTCTCGCGCGCAATTCTTCGTTCGAGGCGGCGGAGGTCATCGACTACTTGCTGTTCGACAAGGACAACCCCTCCAGCGTCTATTCCTGCATCGCGGCCGCACGGCGCAATGCCCGCGCGCAGCGCACAGCGATCACGCGCGAGATGTGGGAGAGCCTCAACAGCGCCTGGATCGCCTACGCCTCGCGGTCATCGGACCAGATCTCGTCCAACGCGCTGCCGGCACTGTTCGATTGGGTCCGCGAGCGTTCGGCACTCTTCCGCGGTGCGCTCCTCAACACGATCCTGCGCAACGACACCTACTATTTCACGCAGCTCGGCACCTTCATCGAGCGCGCCGACAATACGGCCCGCATCCTCGACGTGAAGTACTACGTGCTGCTCCCGCAGAACGAGCTTGTCGGCGGCGGCCTCGACAGCGCCCAGTGGGCGGCGATCCTGCGGTCGGTCTCCGCTCACCGCAGCTTCCGCTGGGTCTACCGCAACGTCTTCAAGCCGTGGCACATCGCCGACTTCCTGATCCTGAACCCGCAGATGCCGCGTTCGCTGCGCTCCTGCTATGCCGAGCTCGTCACGGTGCTCGACGAGCTTGCCGCCTCCTACAAGTCGCGGACCTCGTGCCAGGAGCTCGCCGCCGAGACGCTTGCCCGTATCACGAACAGCGATATGCCTGCGATCTTCCAGACCGGGCTGCACGAGTATCTTCTCGAGTTCATCGCCTCCAACACGCGCCTCGCCTCCGAGATCGCGACCGCATACCACTTCAACGACTGAGCGGGTCCCATGCGCCTGACCATCGAGCACAAGACGCGCTATCGCTACGCGGAGCCCGCCACCTCGAGCGTCCAGTGCCTTCGCCTGACGCCGCCGAGCTTCGTCGGTCAGAAGGTGATCGATTGGCGCATCACGAGCGATCCGGGGGCCCCGTTGCGCGATGGCCAGGACGGCTTTGGCAATCAGCTGCATCTTCTCGTCGTCCGCAACCGCCACCAAGAGATCGAGGTGACGGCCGCTGGCACCATCGAGACCGGGGACAGGGCCGGCGTCGTGCTCGGGCTCCCGGATACGGTGCCGCACCGCGTCTATCTGCGCCGGACCGACCTCACCGCGGCGACGCCCGAGATCATGGCGCTCGCCGATGCGACGCCGAAGAGCGAATTCATCCCGCGCCTGCACTGTCTCATGGATGCCATTCGTGATCATGTGGACTACCTCCCGGGGGTTACCAAGGCCGAGACGACGGCTGGCGAAGCCTTCGACGCAGGGCGGGGAGTTTGCCAGGATCATGCCCACATCTTCGTGGCGGCGGCCCGTCATCTCGGGCTCCCGGCGCGTTACGTGACAGGCTACCTGCTCACGGGCTCGCAATCGCACGATGTCGCCCACCATGCCTGGGCTGAGACCTTCGTCGACGGCCTCGGCTGGCTCGGCTTCGACGTCGCCAATCGGGTGTGCCCGACGGACCACTACGTGCGCCTCGCTGCTGGCCTCGACGCGCATCATGTGGCACCGATCCGTGGATCGCGACGAGGTGGCGCAGGTGAAAAACTCTCAGTCGAGGTCAATGTCGCGGCCGCGGCGGCGCAGCAGTAGTGGCCGCGCTGACACGCCAGGACGGGAGCCCCGATGACCTACGCCGTTGCCGTGCGCCTCGATCGAGGGCTCGTCTTTGCCGCCGATACGCGCACCAATGCTGGCATCGACAACGTCTCGCAGTTCCGCAAGCTGCACTTCTGGCGCCGCACCGGCGACCGCGTCCTCGTGCTGCTGACGGCGGGGAACCTCGCCGTCACGCAGTCCGTCATCAGCATGATCAACGAGCAGCTTTCCGCCGAGGCGGCAGGCGATACGCCAACGCTCATGAATGTGACGTCGATGTACCGCGCAGCGCGCCTCGTCGGGGATGCCATCCGTGAGGTGCGCGCCCTCGATGGCCCCTCGCTCGAGGCGAGCAAAGCGGGCTTCTCCGCCTCCTTCATCCTCGGCGGGCAGATCGGCGACGAGGCGCCGCGCCTCTTCCAGCTCTACGCGGAAGGCAACTTCATCGAGGCGACGGAGGATACGCCGTACTTTCAGATCGGCGAGCACAAGTACGGGAAGCCCATCCTCGATCGCGTGGCACGAGGCGACATGCGGCTTCGCGAGGCTGCGAAACTCATTCTGCTGTCATACGATTCCACACTCAGGTCGAACCTCTCCGTCGGCATGCCGATTGATCTCCTGATCTACGAGCGCGATACGCTCGATGTGCGCCGTCTGCGCCGCATCTTCGAGTCCGATCCCTATTATCAGGCGCTGTCCAAAGGCTGGGCCGACGCGCTCCGCTCGGCGGTCGCCAAGATGGATGTCTACGATGGCTGAGATCGGCACACGATCGATGCGCCTGTGGTTCGCGGCGCGGCTCGCCTCGGGATTGCGCCAATAG
>DAORNH010000049.1:13654-18764 GCA_035440865.1 Hyphomicrobiaceae bacterium
CTCGGGCCTTGCGATGATGCTGTGCGCAGCACTTGACGCGCCCGCGTTCGCCCGCGACCCCAACGGACCTCCGGCACGTGTGCCTCAGCCGGACAGGTCGGCGGTATGCGGCGGCGAGACGCTTCCCGTGGTCCACCTCCGCGACAACGACGGCGCCGCGCCCTACGTGAAGCTCCGCGCCGGTGGCATCTCCGGCCATTTCCTCATCGACTGGGGAGCGACGGCGAGTTCGGTTGCGGCGCGGCGCTATCCGAGCGCGCGTGAACGCCTCGAAGCGCGCGACTTCTCGCTGCCGAGCTTCGCGAGCGGCACGTTCATGCTCCGCGACTACGCGCTCTCGCTCGAGCCGCCGGGTGGGCAGCTCGGAATCGTCGGCACCGATTTCCTGTCGCTGCTCGCGGCCCACCTCGTCTATGGGGACCGGGGCACCACACTCTCGCTTTCGTCGACGCCCTGCAGGGCCGAGGGGCTCAGAGCAGGTGGGTTCCGCCCGATCAGCCAGAAAGGCTTCTACTCGTCCGATCTCTCGCGCATCGAGAAGGGCCGGCCGAACATCCCGGTGCTCTTCCTCTCGCTTGCCGGCGTCGTCGCGCCGGCCCAGATCGACAGCGGCTACGAGGACATCACGCTGCGCCACTCGATCGACATCAACACGCCGATGCACCGCGCACTCATCGCGGCGGGCGTCCGCTTCCGCGAGCTCGAGGCGATCACCATCGCGACCTGCACCGGCACGGAGCAGCGAGCCGTGCTCGTTCCAGAGGGTGCCGCAGTTGCGATCACCGACGAGCGCGGCGCGCGCATCCGCGATCTCGACGGCGCCCACCTCATCCTCAAAGCGCCCGGCAGCTGCGGCGGCATCGCCGGCATGGCGGAGCCCGCGGCCCAGATCGGCGCATCGACGCTCCGCACGCTCCGCGAAATCGTCATCGACGGCAAGAGCGAGACGGTCTGGATCAGGGCCGGACAGCCGGCGCGATGACGGGGCGGTTCCAATGCGCCCGGGTGGGCATCGCGCCAGGCTCTACCATCTATGGTCTCTGCTCCGCGGCACCGAAAGTAGTCAGCTTGGGGGCCAGGAGCTGCCGAGCGTACAGATTTAAACGGTGCGTTGTTGATGGTCGGCTATGTGGTACGATAGCAGAATAGGTTCCAATCAATCGGCCAGCGACAAGCCCGTGACCCGCAGATTGCTAACCCGCCAACATTCAAACGCGCGCCCCATTACGGTGGCGATGTTACTGTGCGCGCTTCTTGCCCAGACCGTACTGGGACCGCTTGCCCGGAGTTGGGCGGCGCAGGTCACGGCCTTCGATGTCGAGATCATGGCGAGCATGTGCTCGCAGCACGGTGGCGGGGTCCCAAGCAAGCCGGATCGAGACCATTGCCCACAGATGCAGTGCTGTCTCGCGTCCGCACGTCAGCATGTCGATGACGTCGCGGTCATCGCAACCGACACGCCATGGCTGGTCGCGAAACTCGATGCCGGACTTGAGATGAGTTGGCCCGTCATCACGGTCAATCGCCTCGAACGGATCGTTGAAAAGCCGCAACAGGCCCGCGCACCTCCCGCCTGACACGTCCGCAACTGCCTGAGCCAAACCTCCCGACGCCTGCAGCTTGCGCGTCGCAGCCGACTGCCTGTCATGCCTTGACGGGGGCACGGCAGCGCGTGTGCGGGCAGATGCCAAGCAATCCACAGGAATCGTCAGATGCAACTTTCGCACAGCATGCTGCTGGGCGCGGCATTCTCCATTGTCTTCGCCAGCACCAGCTTGGCTGAACCAATAGAGGTTATCGACGCCATTGGCCGCAAGGTCGTTGTCAACGCTCCCGCCAAGCGCGTGGTGATCAACTTCAACTTCGAGGAGTTCACAGCCGTCGCCGGCGTCGAGGGCTGGTCGCGGGTTGTCGGCATGTCCCGCGCACCTTGGGAATCGTGGCGGCCGGTGATCTTCAATCGCTACAAGGCGGTGATCCCGAGCCTCGCCAATATACCCGATATCGGCAACTCCGACGAAGGCACGTTCAGCGCCGAGAAGGTAATTGCGCTGAAGCCCGACGTGTTTTTCCTCGCAGCTTGGATGTTCAACGCGCTGAAAGGTGCGGACAAACAGATCGAGGCTGCCGGTATCCCGCTCGTGGTCATCGACTACAACGCCCAAAAACTGGAGAGCCATCTCGCCTCGACCCGCTTGTTGGGCAAGATCATGGGGACCGAGGCGCGCGCCGAGGAATTGGCGCGCTTCTACGAAACAAAATATCAGGACGTGATGGCTCGGGTCGAAAGGGCCAGCGCAACGAAGCGTCCCCGCGTCTACCTCGAACTCGGCCAGGGCGGCGCCGAAGTGTACGGCAACACATACGACAAGGGCCTTTGGGGTCTGATCTTCGCCCTCATGAAGGCCGACAACATCGCAGCGGGCAAGGTCCCCGGCGCCTATGGTCCGATCAATGCGGAGGCGGTGATCGCGGCCAATCCCGAGGTGATCTTCATCGCCGGCTCGTCGTGGGTCAACCGGCCGAAGGCAGTGCGAACCGGTTACGACACGGCACCTGATGTGACGCGCGCCTCGCTCGCCCCCTATGCGGCGCGCCCCGGCTGGGCCGATCTGGCGGCGGTCAAGTCGGGCAACATCAGCGCGATGGAGCACGGATTGGCGCGAAGCCTGTTCGACTTCGTGGCCATGCAGTACATCGGCAAGCGGCTCTATCCAGAGGCGTTCGCTGACATCGACCCGCACGCCGAGTTCAAGGCCTATCACGAGCGGTTCCTCCCGGTGCCGTTCAATGGCACCTGGGTACTGCCGTTGCGGCCATGAGCAAGCCAACTTCGGTCGCGATACTCTACACCCGCCTCGCTGCCCGCCGCCGCCGCGTTCTGGTGGTGGCGGGCCTCAGCCTTGTTGCCAGTGTCTTGGTCGACGTTGCGACCGGGCCGGCGTTCCTGCCGGTTGCCAACGTTGCGCGTTCGATCCTGGGCGCAAACAGCGATCGCACGGTCGACACCATCGTGTGGACGATCCGTTTGCCGATCGCCGCCATGGCGCTGGTCGTGGGGGCGTCGCTCGGGCTGACAGGCGCGGTCATGCAGACTATCCTCAATAACCCTCTGGCCTCGAGCTACACTCTCGGGGTTTCGGCCGGTGCCGGGTTCGGCGCAGCGCTCGTCATCGTGCTCGGAAGCGTCGTTCCTGTGTCTGAGCAGTTCGCCATTCCCGCGAGCGCCTTCCTGTTCGCAGGAGTGGCGTGCACGGGAGTGTGGCTCGTCGGTTCGCGCCGCGGCGCGACGCCGGAAATGCTAGTACTCGGCGGCATCGCATTCCTGTTCCTGTTCCAGGCACTGCTGTCGCTGCTCCAGTTCATCGCCTCGCAGGAGGCCTTGCAGCAGATCGTGTTCTGGTTGTTTGGCTCGCTGCAGCGCGCGACGTGGGGCAAATTTTCGATCGTGGCGACGGTTCTAATTGTATCAATCCCGGTTCTGGCCGCAGATGCTTGGCGTCTGACTGCGCTGAAGCTCGGCGACGACCGCGCACGGGGCCTTGGCGTCGACGTGACCAGCCTGCGCAAGCGGTGTTTCGTGCTGGTCTCGCTTCTGACCGGAGTCGCTGTCGCATTCGTCGGCACGATCGGGTTCGTGGGGCTCGTCGGCCCACATGTTGCTCGCATGCTCGTCGGTGAGGATCAGCGCACGTTCTTGCCGGCATCGGCTCTGTTCGGCGCTCTTCTGCTTTCATTGGCTTCGATTGCTTCGAAGACGATCGTTCCAGGGGCGATCTTTCCGATCGGCATCGTCACGGCGCTGATCGGCGTGCCGTTCTTCATCTGGCTCGTCATTTCGAATAAGAGGGCCTACTGGTGATTGTCGAAGCGAGAGGACTAAGCGTCCACTACGGCGACGTAACGGCAGTCGATGGTATCGATCTAACCGTGACGCCCGGGACGCTTTTGGCGCTGGTCGGCCCGAACGGGTCCGGCAAATCGTCGCTCGTCAAGGCGATCGCCGGCGTGGTGCGAGCGGAAGGCAGCCTGCAGTTCGGCGGTCGCCCGCATCGACCCGGTACAGTCGCGTTCATGGCACAGGACATCGGCGGGCAGGCTGCCTTGTCGGTGCTGGAAGTCGTCCTGCTCGGTCGCTTGCGCAGGCTGGGATTGAGCATCAGCAGCGGCGACACTGCTGCGGTCGGAGCCGTCATGGACGAACTCGACCTCACACATCTCGCCGGTCGCCATCTAGGCGAACTCAGCGGCGGTCAGCGCCAGATGGTGTTCCTGGCACAAGCTCTCGCCTCCGACCCGCAGGTGTTGCTGCTCGACGAGCCGATCAGTGCGCTCGATCTGCGCCATCAGCTGGACGTGCTTGATCTGGTGCAACGGCACACTAAGACGCGAGGCCTCGCGACGGTTTGCGTTCTGCACGATCTGACCGCGGCTGCCCGGATCGCTGATCGCGTCGCGATGCTCCGTCGCGGCCGGCTCGTGGCTGAAGGGCCGTCCGCTAGAATCCTGACAGCCGACCTTCTTGCAGACGTGTTCGAGGTCGAGGCGGAAATCCTGACAACGCGGGCGGGGCTCCCTGTCGTAAGCCCGACCCGGACCCGATCGAGGAGCGATCCGTCGTCGCAATAGGATTGGAAGCAGACAGTCGTCGTGCGCAGATGTCGCGCCCTCAGCACTTCTGCTAAGGCCACGACCGCTGCTTCGAGTTGGGTACTCGACCGGCCGTGGACATCCACTAGTCGCGGCGTGTGCCAGGGGCTATCGTCGCCTCGGCTCCATCACGGGGGGCGTGCACCTCAACAGTCATTGCTGCGGGAGGCCGACATGGCCAGAACTGTCGCCGAAGAGCTCGGCGCCTATGCGGCGGCCGAGCTTGCCCGTCCGCTCGCGCCCGAGATCGAGCATCATGCGCGGCGCGCGCTCATCGACTGGTTTGCTGCACTCTTTCCGGGCACGCTCATCTCGCCGGCGCGCGAGCTGTTCACGGCCCTCGACGACGAGATCGGCCACGGCGGCGCCTGGGTCTACGGTCTCGACCGGCGCGCGCCGATCCGCACGGCCGCCCTCGTTAACGGCGCCGTCTCGCATGCTGTCGAGTTCGACGACATCT
>DAORNH010000050.1:0-283 GCA_035440865.1 Hyphomicrobiaceae bacterium
GCAGAAGCGCTACGGCGCGCGCATACTCGTCCGCGGTGGACGCACCGAGATCGTCGAAGGTGAAGGCTGTGCACGCAACATCGTCCTCGAGTTTGAGAGTTTCGAAGCGGCGCGCGCCTACGCCCATTCGCCCGAGTATGCTGCCGCCCGCAAGCTCCGCGAAGGCGCAGGTATCCTAGACATGGTGCTCGTCGAAGGACCGTGAGGGTCGCTGAAGCAAGGCAGGGCGGCCGCGAGCCTATTTCAGTTCGCTGCAATCGCCCTTCCGCGAGAGTCGCCGCGG
>DAORNH010000050.1:366-4845 GCA_035440865.1 Hyphomicrobiaceae bacterium
GCCTTGGCCGCATGAAACGGCGCCACGAGATCGACGAAGCGGACGCCCTCACGCTCGGCCCAGGCCTGCCAGCGCTCGGCAAACTCAGTCTTGGCCGGTCCCGGCATCGTGCCGGTGAGGAGACGCACCTTGGAGGGCACCACGGTCAGCAGGAGCGGCACGTTCGCGGCCCGGATGTCGGCGACGAGGCGGCGCATCTCGGCAAGGCTCAGCTCGGTCAGTTCGGGGTTCTCCTCGACATAACCGTCGATGGAGGTCTGCGCACGCCCACGGTTCTGCCACCACCACTGCACCGCGCTCGTGGCCCGCCTTAGGAGGCGCGCCACATAAAGCCGCCGCCGCCACTCGGCGAAGCCCTCCCCGCTTGCGCCAGGAACCGCCGTGACGCGGCCCGCGCCATCACGGCGCGCGCTCTTCGCGTAGACCTGGTCGTCCCAGATGTCGTTCGAGAAGATCTGGATGATCACGAGGTCCGGCTTGAAGGCGGCAATTCGCTCGCGCCAGAGGAGGCCGTGCAACATGGGGCTGTAGCTGCCGACCGCGAAGTTTCGGACCTCGCACGGTGATGCGGCATCGAGGAGCCCGGCAAAGGACGAGCGGTAGGGCACCTCGTTAGCAACGGTGAAGCTGTCGCCAATGAGCGCGATGCGGCATGGAGCCCCGGCGCGAGCGCGGCGGCCGACATCTGGGTCCGCGGGCCGGCCGAGATCGTCATAGGTGATGGCAAACGCGGGGAGGACACCGTCGGGGTCCTCGGAGATGTAATGGTAGTCACGCGGCAGCGCGTGATGCAGGACCGGGTCGGAGACGAACGGCATGCGGTCGTATCGGAGGCCTGAGATGCGCAGCGTCAGCTCGGCGAGCAGCAGGGCAAAGCCGAGGGCCAACAGGACGAGCGCCACCCGTGCGAGCCACTCCCGCCCGCGGCCTCCGGCAGTGCGATCCATGCGCGCTCACTCCAGCCCGTTTTCGCAATGGCACTGCCCCGCCGACAAGGAACACGCGCGACCTCCGTGCCGCAAGACCGGGCTGCCACATCGGTAAACTCAGGGACCTTGCCGCCGTGCTTCAGTGCTGCGCGGAGGCGAGCGGCTGATGATCGACCTGCCAGAGTGCACCGGCCACGAAGGCGATGGCCACGATGGTCAGGAGGACAGCCACGGCAATTTCCGGCGACCACAGCTTGATGCGGCGCCACGTACCGTGCGGATCTGTAACGTCTTCCGGCTTCATCCCGCCAATCTGCCTCAGAGGTGAGTGCGTCGGCCAGGATGCCAAAGGCCGCGCGACAGATCGGCACATTCCGCGCTGCCGACACACGAGCGGCGCATCGGCGCCATCTTCCTCTCCCCCAAGCGCATCAGTCCTTTGCCGAGGCGAGGGCAAGCTCCACGATGCGGGCCACCATGGCGCTCTCGGCACGGCAAAGCTCGTCCACGATGGTGAAGTGGTTAGTGTCGGGAACGATCACGCACTCGGCTTTCACGCCCGCAGCCGACCAGGCCGCCGTCAGATCGAGGCTCTGGCGGATGAACTCCTGACTCTCCTGACCACCGACGGCGGCGATCGACGTGCGGCTCGCCGAGGGTGGCGGCCAAGTCAGAGGGCTCGCCTCGCGGGCGCTCTCAGGGGTGAGGGACAAGGCCGCGTTGAGGGACGTTCCGATGAGCGGCGGCAGATCGAACACGCCGCTGATCGCATAGCTCGAGCGCACGAGATCGGCGGGCAGGCCGCCCGTCTCGGCCCAGCTTGTCGCCAGCATCGATGCAGCGAGATGCCCCCCCGCCGAATGCCCGACGACAACCGGCCGCCGCCTGAGTCGTCCCCAGAGCATGCGCACCGCCGCCTGCATCTCTCCCACGATCTCGATCACCGATACATCAGGACACAGCGTATAGGATGCGACGGCGACCGAGAGGCCACGGGCAACCAGCTCACGCGCCACGAAGGCCGTATCCTCGCGTGACCCGCGCTGCCAGTAGCCGCCGTGCACGTAGAGGACGAGGGGGGAGCCCGCGAGACCCGAGGCTGAATGATAGAGATCGAGCCGGTTTCGCTCGCGCGGGCCGTAGGTGAGGTCGAGATCAGCTTTGGCCTCGTTGCGGAACCGCGCCGACGCCTGCGCCCAGCGCGCCTGGATTTCGGTATGCTCCGGCACGCGCTGGCGATTGTTGTACTCGGCTTCGAAATCGATGTCCGTCATGCCGGCCCCGTCCCCATCGCCGCCCCGGAACAAGAGTTTTCCAGAAAAATAGGACACTGTTCAAGCGCCAATCGCGGCGCGTGACCTGCGACCAATGGAGCATCGCGGCGTTCGGTCGCCGGCAGGCGGACGACGCGAACGAGCCCCGCGGGACGCCAATTGACCTTGAATATCAGACGACGCCCTACAACCGCTTGCTGCACCGCGACAATCGGCCTATGAGGTCCATTTCAGGCAACGTAAGAATTGTGCAGGAGGGCGCCATGCAGCTTGGCAAGGACATCGCAGCCGTCGTCACCGGTGGTGCGTCCGGTCTCGGGGCTGCGACAGCGCGGGCACTGGCGGGGAAGGGCGCGCGCGTCGCGCTGCTCGATCTCAACGCCGCGGTGGGCGAGAAGGTCGCCAAGGAAATCGGCGGAGTGTTCGCGAGCTGCGACGTCACCAACGAGGCGAGCGTCGAGGCGGCGCTGGCAGCGGCGCGCAAGGCGCATGGGCAGGAGCGCGTCCTCGTCAATTGCGCCGGCATCGCCATCGGCAAGCGGATCACGAGAAAGAACAAGGATACGGGTGCGATCGAGCCGCACGACCTCGCGAGCTTCGCCAAGGTCATCCAGGTGAACCTCGTCGGCACCTTCCTGATGATGGCGCGCTCGGCAGCCGGCATGCAGACCCTTGCGCCAGTTGGTCCCGACGGCGAACGAGGCGTGATGATCTGCACGGCCTCCGTCGCCGCAGAGGATGGCCAGATCGGTCAGGTCGCTTACGCTGCCTCCAAGGGCGGCGTAAAGGCGATGACGCTGCCGATCGCGCGCGATCTCGCCCAGTCCGGCATCCGCGTGGTGTCGATCCTGCCCGGGCTCTTCCACACGCCGATGTTCGACGGGCTCCCGGACGACGCCCGCCGGGCGCTGGCGGCGTCGGTGCCGTTCCCCTCGCGCCTCGGCTCGCCCACCGAGTATGCAGCACTCGCCTGCCACATCTGCGAAAATACAATGCTCAACGGCGAATCGATCCGTCTCGACGGTGCTGTCCGCCTTGCACCGCGCTGACGACCCCGCGTCCCCTGCCCGAGTATCGAAGTACAGTACTGCGTCATGCACCTCGTTCGTTGGACTGCCGGTCATCGCCGAACCACGACTTTGTCGGCCGCCACCTACGTGGTGTTGCTGACCGTCGCCGTCACAGCGTCCGCCCAGGGGGCTGCCTACATCATCGACTGGACGACGAGCGCCATCGAGGATGTGATCGGCGAGGCCCCCTTGCCGAAGCCGCCGATCATCACCGCGGCGGTGAGCCCTGCCCGGACTGTCCACGATGCGGCAGCGGCTCAGCCGGCAGCGATCGAGCCTGCTCGACAGCCGGTTCGAGCAGCGGGCGGGCGCGGCGATCCCGCCTCGCGCTTCTATTCGGGCGACGGCGACACCTACCGCACGGTCTGCGTCCGCCTCTGTGACGGCTACTTCTGGACGGTCAGCTTCTCGACCACGGACGATCGTTTCGAGCAGGACAGCGCGACTTGCGCGCGGAGCTGCGGACAGCAGGTCCGCCTCTTCACCTACAAAGTCCCGGGTGGGCGGCCCGAGGACATGGAGGATCTTTCTGGGCGGCCCTACGCGAAACTGAAGACCGCATTCCTATTCCGCTCGCGCTTCGATGCGAGCTGCCGCTGCAAGCCCGATCCCTGGTCGGCAGAGGCCAGCATGCAGCATCGGCTCTATGCCTTGCAGGATGCAGCCCGCAAGGGCGACGCGACGGCCCGCCGCGAGCACGCCGAGCTCAAGACGAAGCTCGAGGCCCTCACACCCGCCGTAGCCGTGGCATCGGTCGATCCTGCCGATGCGCCGGCAAAGCCCGTACCGAAGACCAGGACGGCTGCCACCTCATCCCCGACGAGAGCCGAGCGGGCTGCGGCCTCGGCCCCTCCGGGACGCATGAGCCTCGGTGGACCGGCGTCGCACGAACCGGCGAGACCCGCGCGCCATTCGGGCCCGGCCAGCCGCTTCCGCGACTGGCGCGTCAGGGCGTTCGAAGGCCAGTGACAGGACGGCGCTTCCGAGGCATATCGGCGGGACGCTTCTGCCGGAGACCTGCCCCGTGTCGATCAGCTCGCTTCTTTCACTCGAGGGCCGCAACGCACTTGTCACCGGTGCCTCGTCGGGGCTCGGCGCGCATTTTGCCAGGACGCTCGCGCGCGCAGGCGCTGCAGTTGCCATCGCTGCACGACGCGTCGACCGTCTCGAGGCGCTCGCGCGGGAGATCTCGGCAGGCGGCGGCAA
>DAORNH010000050.1:4855-8618 GCA_035440865.1 Hyphomicrobiaceae bacterium
GCCGTCCAGCTCGATGTGACCGACCCCGCGTCAGTCAAAGCAGCCTTTGACACTGTGGCGGCCGAGCTGGGCGGCATCGACATCGTCGTCAACAATGCGGGCATCGCGGCGCCGGCCTATACGTTGAAAATGACAGAGGAGGAGTGGCGCGGCGTGCTCTCCGTCAACCTCGACGGCGTCTTCCGCATGGCGCAGGAGGGCGCGCGGCGCATGAAGGCCGCGGGTCGCGGCGGATCGATCGTCAACATCGCCTCGATCCTGGGGCTCGGCGTGATCAAGACGCTCGCCCACTACTCGGCCTCGAAGGCGGGCGTGATCCAATTGACGAAGGCCATGGCGCTCGAGCTTGCGCGCGACCGGATCCGCGTAAACGCGATCGCGCCCGGCTACATCGAGACGGAGATGAACAGCGACTTTTTCACAGGCGAGGCCGGCCGCCGCCTCATTGCCCGGGTGCCGGCGGAGCGGCTCGGAAAACTCCAAGAGCTCGATGGCCCGCTCCTGCTCCTCGCGTCGGAGGCTGGCTCGTTCATGACCGGCAGCGTCGTCACGGTTGACGGCGGATTCCTGTTGGCGATGGCTTGAGCTTGGAGGCGGCGAGGCAATGTCAGACGCAGTGAAGGGCCGCGCGCGGACGCTCGATCAGGCGAAGCTGCCAGCGCTCGCGGCATGGCTCTGCCCGACGATTGCCGCCGAGCACGTGGCGATCACGGACGCCTCGCTTCTCGGCGGCGGCGCTGTGCAGGAGAACTGGCGGCTCGACGTCGAGGTGACGGGAGGGCCGCGCGCGGGGCGGCACCACTGGGTGCTGCGGACGGATGCTGCTGCCCGTCTCAGCATGAGCCTCGGCCGGCCCGAGGAATTCCGGTGCATCGCGGCGGCATTCCGTGCCGGCGTGAAGGTGGCCGAACCGGTCGCACTCGGCGAGGATGCCGGCATCATCGGCCGCCCCTTCATGATCCAGACGCTGGCCACGGGGAGTGCGCAGGGCCGGCGGATCGTCCGTGATCCACAGATCGGCGAAATGGGACCCCGCCTTGCGCGCGAACTCGGCGCCGAGCTCGCCCGTCTCCACAAGATCCGCCCGCCGGTGACCGATCTCGGCTTTCTTGATGAGCCGAGGCGATCCGCCTCGCATGTCGCCGTGATGGCGCTGCGGGAGGCCATGGATGCGGGCTCCGGCTTGCGCCCGGCGCTCGAATTCATCTTCCAGTGGCTCATCGATGAGGCGCCGGAGCCGCGCCCAACGGCCCTGGTGCACGGCGATTTCCGCACCGGCAACTACATGGTGGATGGTGGTCGGCTCACCGCCATCCTCGACTGGGAATTCTGCCACTGGGGCGACCCGCGCGAGGACCTCGGCTGGTTCTCGGCGCGCTGCTGGCGCTTTGGCGTCGACGACAAGACCGCTGGCGGCATCGCGAGCAAGGCCGATCTGCTCGCGGGCTACAACAGCGTCGCGGCCGAGCCGATCGCCGAGGCCGAGATCGCCTACTGGGAAGTACTGGCGCTCGCCCGCTGGGGTGCCATCGCCGCGCTGCAGGGCGATCGCTTCCTGAAGGACGGCGAGCGCTCGCTCGAGCTTGCGCTGACCGGCCTGATGCCGGCGGAAATGGAGCTTGACGCGCTGCTCGCCATCGAGGTGATCGCCAAGGGACGCAAGACATGACGACGAAACGGATCGCGCCCGAGGACCTGATCGCACTCGCGAGCGAGATGCTCCGCGACGAGATCGTCCCGGTCCTCCCGGCGGGCCAGCGCTACGCGGCGGCCATGATCGCCAACGCGCTCGAGATCGCCCGCCGCGGCATCACGGGCGACACGGAGAGTGCGGCCTGGGCGCTCCTCGATCAGATCTATGACGAGGGCGAAGGCACGCTCGACCAGCTGGCGCGCGACATCCGCTCGGGCGAGATCGACACCGACACCAATCCCGATCTCGCGGCACGACTGAAGGCGATCGTTCAAGCCGAGCTCCGCGTCACCAACCCGCGCTTCCTAGCAAGCCGCGGCGTCAGGTGACACCGGCCGCCGCGGCGCGCGCGAGCACGCGTTCGGCGAGCTTCAGATGCGGTCGATCGAGCATCTTGCCGTCGAGGCTCGCGACACCCGCGTCGGGGCTCTTGGCGAACACGTCGGCAATGGCGCGCGCGTGCGCGATCTCGGCCACTGTGGGCGTGAAGGCCTGATTGATCGGCGCCACCTGATCGGGATGAATCGCCATCTTGCCCGTGAAACCATCGCGCAGCGCCTCGCGCGCCTCGGCGAGCAGCCCGGCGCCGTCGCGGAAGTTCACGTAGACCGTATCGATCGCATCGACGCTCGCCGCCGAAGCGGCGACCAGCGTCATGTCGCGCACAAGGCGATAGAGCGAGGTAAAGCGGCCGTCCGCCTCGCGATTGGCTGACGAGCCGATCACGGCCGAGAGGTCCTCCGCGCCCCAGCTCATCGCGATCATGCGCGAGCTCGCTCCAACATAGGAGTTGAGGTGCAGCACCGAGGCGGACGTCTCCGTGACGATCGGCAGGATGCGCGTCGCCCCACCCTCGAGGCCGGCCGCCTTCTCGGCGTGGCCGAGGGCGATCGAGAGCTTGTGCACGTCGTCACCCGAACGCGGCTTCGGCTGGATGACGCCATCGGGGCGCGCACCGATCACCGCCGCGAGATCCGCCTCCCAATCGGACCCGTCGAGCGGATTGACGCGGACCCAGACCCTCGGGCCGCTGCCTTTCGCGCGCGCAGCCTTCAGGTAGTCGGCAACCATGCCGCGGGCGACCGGACGGCGGGAGGGTGCCACCGAATCCTCGAGGTCGAGGATCAGCACGTCGGCGCCCGAGGCCTCGGCCTTGGCAAGCTTGCGGTCGCTGTCGGCCGGCACGAAGAGCCAGGAGCGCATGATCGGTGTCCGTCGTGTTCGAGGAGTGTTAGGGCAGGCCTACCGCGCCACGGCGAGGCCGGCCGGAATGTGCCGCTCGGGCGAATTGCGCCGCTTCGGCGCGATGCCCGCGACCTTCAGGAAGTTCGCGAGGAGGTCGTGGCCGTGCTCGGAGGCGATGCTCTCGGGGTGGAACTGCACGCCGTGCACGGGATGGGAAACGTGCTCAAGCCCCATGATGAGGCCGTCCGCCGTCTCGGCTGTGATGCGCAGCTCGGGCGGCAACGTGGCGCGCTCGACGACGAGCGAGTGATAGCGCGTCACCTCGAAGCGCGTCGGCACACCCGCGAAGAGCCCACGGCCCGTCGTCGAGACGGTCGACATCTTGCCGTGCATGGGCAAGGGCGCGCGGATGACCTTGCCGCCGTAGGCCTGCCCGATCGCCTGATGGCCGAGACAGACGCCGAGGATCGGGATCGAGGCGCCCGCCTTGGCGATGAGATCGAGGCAGATGCCGGCCTCGTTCGGTGTGCAGGGTCCGGGCGAGAGGACAATGCCTTTGGGTTTCATGGCGATCGCCGCCGCGACGGTGATCTTGTCGTTGCGCACGACTTCGCAAGTCGCGCCGATCTCCCCCAAATAGTGGACGAGATTGAAGGTGAAACTGTCGTAATTGTCGATGAGGAGCAGCATCTGCGGTTCCGGCACTTCGGGTGGTCCCGCCCGGCTGCCGGAGCGCGGGGCCACTTGCTCCCCGCTCCGGCCTCGGTCGGGAGCGCGTCAAATCGAGACTGAACGCTTTTTTCGTAGCCCTGAATTTGGTGGATCGCAATGACCAGCTCGGCCGATACGCCCGCGACTACACCGCCGCGACAGGCCGGCCGCTGT
>DAORNH010000050.1:8628-9435 GCA_035440865.1 Hyphomicrobiaceae bacterium
CGCCCGCCGCCGCTCCGACCACTGCGACCGAGGCAGCGCCGTCCCGCCCGAGGGAGGACGGCGCATCGCTGAGCCGGGTCCACGTGCTCGCCGAAGAAGCCCGCCAAGTGGCGGGGATTGCAAGCCCACCCGATACCGAGGACGCACTGCTTGCCGCACTGAACCAGAAGAACCTCGCTGCCCTCTGCCTCTCAGGCGGCGGCATCCGCTCGGCATCGTTCGCCCTCGGCCTGCTGCAGGCGCTGGCCGGACTGCCGCGTGGGGCCAACTCGGCGCCCGCACCCGAGGAGCAGAGCCTGCTCTTCCGGTTCAACTACCTCTCGACGGTCTCCGGCGGCGGCTACATCGGCGCCTGGCTCACAGCCATGCTGCATCGGAACGGCGCACCGGCAACCCATGAGGCGCTCACCCGAGCGAGCCCCGAGACGCACCCGGAGGCGGATCGCAGCCGCTTCCTCAAAGGCCTGCCCGTCGAGTGGGTGCGGGCCTACGCCAACTTCATCACGCCGAAGCGGGGCCTCTTCTCCGTCGATACCTGGCATGGCTTCGCGATCATCCTGCGCAACATGCTGCTGACGTGGCTGATCGCGCTGCCGAGCTTCGTGATGGCGGTGATTGGGGTCATCGTCGCCGCTGTCGTCATTGCCCTGGCGCGCAGCATAGCGGTGCCGGTGCACTGGCCGGCGCTCGATTTCGAGCCGACCCACATGGTCTCGATCGCACTCGCGGCAGTCGGCCTGTCACTCCACGTCTGGGGGGCGTGCTACGTGCTCTCCGCGATCAGCGACATCGAAACAAGTGGCCGGT
>DAORNH010000050.1:9445-18583 GCA_035440865.1 Hyphomicrobiaceae bacterium
GACAAGAGCCGGCGGCCGCGGCACGGCGTCGTGATGCGCGCCATCATGCCGATCCTCGCGGCCTACTACCTCTACACACTCGCCGTCGCAATCGCGTTGCCTGGGTGGAGACCCTGGGAGCCGCTGTTCGATCGCAGGGCGATCGGAGCGATCAGTGAGCTCGTCCCGGTGTTCGGGCTGCCTCAGGGTGCCGTCGGGGCGAGCATCCGCGTGCTCCTCGACTTGCTCATTTTCACCCCTCCGCTAGTCGCAGCGGCCGAGCCACCGTCCTTCTTCTATGGGAGACTCGCGGATTGGATTGCCTCGGTCTTGCCGGTCGTTGCCTTTTTCCAACGTCTCGTCGGCGCCGAGGTACGCCTACTGCTCGACCCACTCGTCTTCTCCCCTCCAACGCTCCACGGCGTCGCTTGGAAGCCATCCTGGGCGCAAAGTCTCGGCGTGGTGCCGTGGGCGGTGGTCATCGGTCCTTTCGGGGTGCTGATCACCTCGCTCGCCACTCGGGCGCTCTGCCGTCGGCCTCTCACATGCGGGACGATGCTGCTGCGGCTCGCCTTCTACGGCATCCCGTTCAGCCTGATGTTGCTCGCCGGCATACTGCTCGTGATGCCCCATGTCGGCCAGGCGATCGCTATGTGCGGGGTCAAGGGCATGCCGGTAGCGGTGATCAGCGACGTGGGTGCGCTAACCGTGCTCGGCCTGCCTTGGCTCGTCCTCTCGCACCTCGTCGCGGACGCATTTTTCTCCGCGGCAAAAGCGACACGCCACCGGCGGCTCTCGCGTACGGATGCCTCACTCACCCAACGTCATGAGCTGGTTCGCGAATGGACGGGACGCTTCAATGGCTACCTACTGTTGGCAGGCGCCGCCTGGCTCGCGGTGGCCACAACGGTCCTTGTGCTGCCCTCGGTGCTCGACGATTGTCTGACGAGCAGAGGCGGCAAGCTGCTGGCCTCTGTCGGCGGCGTCTCAGGTGCCATGACGATGCTGCTCGGCTGGAGCCGCTTCAGCGGCGACAAGCGAGATGGATCAGGTGGCAGCAAGATCACCGCGAACGTCATTCTGGCGATCGTCGCCCCGCTGTTCTGCATCATCCTGGCGATGGGCACAGCCAATGCCGTCACGATCGCCGCGACGGCCCTCTGGCGCAGTGGTGCAGCCCGCGAGACAAGGGGGCTCGAGACCCTCTTCACCGACGAACTGCGCACGGCGCCGCTCGATGAGATCTGGTTTGCGGTGCAGATCCTTCTCGGAATGATCGCGGCGGTCGGCGTCCTTTCGCTCATCACCCGGCAGATCGACATAAACCGCTTCTCGCTCCACTCGTTCTATCGCAATCGGCTGCAACGCGCGTTCCTCGGACCGAGCCAGCGCTATGAGGTTATGCAAGAACTCCCTGCTGGTACGCGGCGTGCGCCGGATGAGGATTTGTTCACGGACTTCAACGTGAAGGCCGATATCCGGGTGGCGGAACTTCATCCGGCCATCGCAGTTGGTCAAATGAGCCTCTCGGCGCACAGGCCCGCCTGGCCGCTCTTCCCCATCATCAACATGGCGCTCAACACGGTGAGTTCGTCACGCTACCTCTGGCAGGAGCGGCGGGCGGCACCCTTCACGGCGAGCCCGTTGCACGCGGGCACATCAATCGTGAGGAACTACGGCCTCAAGAATGAGCTCGGCGCCTATCGGAGCAGCTGCAGCTACGGGGGGCCTGGAGGGTTGTCGCTCGCCTCTGCCATGGCAATCTCCGGGGCCGCGGCGAGCCCTAACATGGGCTACCACTCCTCGCCCGGCATCACGCTCCTCCTGGCCCTCTTCAATGTGCGGCTCGGCTGGTGGCTCGGCAATCCGCTGAACGCCACCACCCATCGCGAGCCCGGGCCTCGCTCGGCTTTGAAGCCGTTCATCACCGAGGCGCTTGGGCAAACCAACGAGTGGGCCGACTACGTCTACTTGTCCGACGGCGGGCACTTCGAGAACCTCGGGCTCTACGAGATGGTGCTGCGCCGCTGCCGGTTCATCATCGTCAGCGACGCCGGCGCCGACGGTCAGCGCCACTTCGCCGACCTCGGCAATGCGGTGAGGAAGGTCTACATCGATCACGGCATCCGCATCACCTTCCGCGGGCTCCCGGCGCTGCGCGACGCGATCGGCGCCGAGGAGGAGCGCATCGAACCGTTCCGCTTTGCGATCGGGCGCATCCACTACAAGGAGGCGCACTCCGGCGTCGAGGGCATCGAGGACGGCTTCATCCTCTATGTGAAGCCGACGCTCGACATCAACTCGCTCCCCGTGAGCGTGCAGAGCTATGCCCTCGCGAACCCGTCGTTCCCGCACGAGTCGACGGCCGACCAATGGTTCGGCGAAAGTCAGTTCGAGGCCTACCGGGCGCTCGGAGCGCACATCATGGGGGCCATCCTCGACGAGGCGGACCGCGTCGCCCCCGGTGCGACCGGAACAATCGCTGAGGTGCTGACAGCGCTCGAGAAACGGGGCAATCCTCGCGCCGTGACGGCAATGACCTCCAGGTTGGCGGGAGACGCGGCGTGGCCCCCAAAATCGAAGCTCGTCCGCTTGTGGCGGAAGACGAGGCACTGATCCGCGCCTGGATCGCGGAGCCCGAGGTGCGCGCCTGGTGGGGGGATGCGGCAAGCGCCGAGGCGGCAATTGCAATCGCGCTCACGAGCGCGACCGCGGTCACACGCATCATGACGGCGGACGGACGGCCGTTCGGTTATGGCCATGCCGTCGATGACGGCATTCCGGGCCATGCCGGCCGGCGTTCCGGCCTCGGTGCCTGGCGGATCGATGCTTTCATCGGAGACGCTGCATTTCGGGGGCGAGGCTATGGACCTGCAATCCTCGACGCGATGGCGCTCGAGGTCTTCGCGACGACCCTGGCGCTCGCCGTCTCCGTGATCGTGCCGCTTCGCCACGAGCGTGTCGCGCGTGCCGCGGAACGAGCCGGGTTCACCTGGTCCGAGATCGTCCAAGAGCCTGGCCTCGGGCGCTGCTGGCTGATGCTGCGTGACCGCCCCTAGTCTGCCCGAGAAAGCGAAACCGCCCGGCCGGGGGGCCAGGCGGCTCGCAGTCCCGAGGACGCCGCGTAGCGCGACGCCGAGGGATATTAGACGGCCGGGCGCTTCTTGAGGCCGGTCTCGACGTCGGTGAACGTGCCCTTGATCTCGGTGCCGGCGTTGTTCACGACCGTGATGATGGCGACGCCGATCAGGGCCGCGATGAGGCCGTACTCGATGGCCGTTGCACCAGACTCGCACTTCACGAAGCGGGCAAGCATCTGCATTTCGATTACTCCAACTTTACTGGACACACCTTGCGCACCCTGCGCTCTGCTCGACCGACGCCTCGTCGCGCCGAACATGTGATGAAGGTAGCCCCATCCTCTTAAGGACCCCTGAATCGCGCAGCAGACGCAGGAGGGTAAAGGTCGACTTAACAAATACAACCATGGCATTTCTAAGCATGCACATAGTAATAATAGTAACATATTTGTTAAACCCGGTATTTAAATTCGCCTCTTGGCGGACTACAATTGATTTTCTCCAGTTATATTTGGTTAATAATTTGCTTATTCGTCGTCGTGACTTGATTTCGCATCAGAGAGTGGCCAAGCGCTCGCCGCGAACACCTGCAGAAGCGCAGCAAGTGCGAACGCGGCCATGAACCAGACCTGCCAGATACCCCACGAGAAGCCGCCGATCACGGCCGCCGAGACAAACCCTGCGAATGCGAACGGCTGAGTCGCGGACGGCATTCGCGCCATCGCAGCAAGCATCGCGGCACCAACCGCCAGCAGCAGCAAGGCACCGACGCCGCCAAGCTCATACCAGGCCTGGAGATAGATGTTGTGGGCATGCCGCCCGGTCCGCTCGGGATAGGTATTGCCGGCCTCGACCTTGGCAACAGGGATGCGCGCCTCGTCGAGTTCCTTCGTAGCGGCCACCCCGACGCCGAACACTGGCCGTTTCATGGCCTCCTGCGCCGTGACATTCCAGAGCACGATGCGGTTGCGGCCGGTCTGCGGGATCCAGCTCGCGCTGTGCAAGCCGGCCTTGTGCGCGTGAAGGGCGGCCGGGACCATCAGCACCGTTGCCAGGAGCCATCCCCCATGGACCAGCCACTGCATGGTCTTTGCCGAAACCCTCATGCCGACATAGGTCACGCAGGCTGCAAGCAGCGCGAGCATCGATGTCTCATGCTCGGAGCGGGCGACGGCGAGCGCGGCAAGCGCGACAAGGCCGGCCGGCAGAGCGATACGCAAGGCGCCACCCGGCCAGAGGCGCGCAATAATCGCAAGCAGAGGCCAAAGCAGAAGGCACATGACCGCGATGCCGCGATTGAGGACGTAGTGCCCGATCTCGCTCACTGCGCCGTCGGCCGCGACCTTTACGTGCTTGGGATCGGGCCGCGCAAATGCAAGCACGCTATAGATCGCCCGCTTGATCGGCTGCGCGAAGGCAGATTCAATCGCGAGAAACAGCGAGCCGACTGCGAGCCCGGCAACGAGACCCATCGCCAGGCGCCGGTAACGCTCGTCCCCCACACCGCGTCCAGACCAAGCCGAAGTCGCGGCAGCGGCTGCCACGCTGACGGCGGCAAAGGCGACCCAGTAGAACAGCACCTTCCCGTACGCCTCGCCGCGCGCAGGAGACCAACTTGCATTGACAAGCAAGTACAGACCGAGCACACCGCCGACGGCGATCACGTAGCCAGTTGGCGGCCGAAGCGATACCTTGTCGGGTGCGGCCTGGCGCGCGGCAATCAGAATCGCGCCAGCCACGATCAGCAACAACCCTGGCGTGGCGCGCGGTGCCATCAGAGCAGCCGCCGTCGCGACGGCCACGGCCGGACCGAGCAACCGTTCCCAGGACGCGAGTGGTGCACCCGCTTCGAGTTCCGCCCCGTCGTTGCGCATGCGTGCTCCGGGCGTTGTTGATCCGCGCCGGGATCTCGGTTCTGCCGCCAAGCGTGCTATCGGCTAAGCCCCGGCGGGTCAACATCGTGAGCTGCCCCGTCGACCACGCACCTCCATCGTGTGGCACGCACACCAGCGCGTGGCTCTTGCCTCGCGGGCGTGGCACTGGCACTCAGGAGGCCTGATCCCGGTCGGAGGCTCTCCCATGTCCACTGCCCAATCCTCAGCGCGTACCCCCATCCTGCCCCGCGCGGATGCCGCCTCGCTCGGCTTCTCGACCGAGCGCCTCGGCCGCATTCGGAGCTCCATGGAGCGCGAGGTGAGTGCCGGCCTCCTGCCGGGCGGCGTGCTCGCCGTCGCAAGGCGTGGCCGCCTCGCCTATCTCGAGGCCTTCGGACAGCGCGACGCGGCAACCGGCGCGCCGATGTGGGCGGATGCCGTCTTCTCGATCGCCTCGATGACGAAGCCGATGACCTCAGCAGCTATACTGATGCTGCACGAGGAAGGCCGCCTGCTGCTCGGCGATCCCGTCTCGAAACACCTGCCGGCGCTTGCAGGGATGCGCGTTGCAAAGGCGGACGGCTCGGGCGAGACAGTGCCGGCCGACCGCGAGATGACGGTGCAGGACCTCCTTCGCCACACCTCCGGCCTCACCTATCGCGATCGCGGCACGACGCCGGCCCACAAGCTCTATCCGGGCTCGTCGATCGTGGCGACCGTGCGGCACACGCGCGAGGAGTTCCTGGCACTCCTGCAGAAGGCGCCGCTCATCTACCAACCGGGGACGGTCTGGGAGTACGGCTTCTCGACCGACATCCTCGGCCTCGTCGTCGAAGCAGTCAGCGGACAGAGCCTCGGTCAGTTCCTCGCCGAGCGCCTCTGGCGACCGCTCGGCATGGTCGATACGAGCTTCACGCTCTCCGACGCGCAGCGCAGCCGCTATGCCCGCGCGTTTCCGAAGTGCCCGATCACCGGCGACCCGCTCACCGTGCATCATGCGACCGCGGAAATTCCGAAATGGGAGAGCGGCGGAGGCGGCGCCGTGTCGACGGCGGCCGACTATATCCGCTTCGCGCAGATGTTGCTCGACGGCGGCACGCTCGGCGGCCAGCGCATCCTCGGCCGCAAGACAGTCGAGCTGATGACGGCGGACCACCTCACACCGTCGATCGTCAACCGCATTACGACGATGGACGCGGCCTGTGACGGCTACGGTTTCGGCCTCGGCTTCGCGGTCCGGCGCGGGGCGGGCGGCGCGGCGCTGATGGGCTCGGCCGGCGACTATTACTGGTCCGGCGTCTACGGCACCTATTTTTGGATCGACCCGGCCGAGCAGCTCGCAGCAGTCTTCATGGCGGCGGCTCCGGGCATGATCCGGCTGCGCTATCGCCAGCTCATGCGCGGCCTCGTCCTGCAGGCGATCGAGGCGTGATCGCGCAATGACGAGCGTGCGCTGGCCAGACCTTGCGGGCCGCCTCGACGCGGATGCGCGCGGTCGCGTCCACGTGCTGCCCGTGCGCGTCTACTTCGAGGACACGGACTTCTCGGGCGTCGTCTACCACGCCTCCTACATCCGCTGGTGCGAGCGCGGGCGGACGGACTTTCTTCGCCACTCCGGCAACGACCACCGCACGCTCATCGACGGGGGCGACGGTCGCGAGCCGGCAGCCTTCATGGTGCGTCGGATGCAAATCGAGTTCCTCCGCCCGGCGCGGATCGACGAGATCCTCGAAGTCACGACCCGCATCGGCGAGATCGGCGCTGCCACGCTCGAGCTGCATCAGGCGGTCCGGCGGGGCGAGACGACACTGTTCGAGGCGAAGGTGCTCGTCGTGCTCGTCTCGACGGCGGGAAAGCCCTTGCGGATCGGCCCGCGGCTGAGGGCTGCGCTCGCATGAATGACGGCGTTACCAAGATGTCGCCCGAGCACACGACCGACGCCGCCCGCGAACTCTGGGTATTCGGCTACGGCTCGCTGATGTGGCGGCCGGGATTCCCGCATGTCGAGACGCATCGGGCGCGGCTCGCGGGGTTCAGCCGCTGCTTTTGCGTCTACTCCGTCCATCACCGCGGGCGGAAGGGGCGGCCGGGCATTGTGCTCGGGCTCGACCGCGGGGGCACGTGCGACGGGATGGTCTTTCGCGTTCCGGACGAGCATGCGGCGAGCACGCTTGCCTATCTGCGCGAGCGTGAGCTCGTCTATGGCGTCTATCGCGAGACCTGGCATGAGGTGTCGCTTCTCGATGACGGAGGCCGAATCGTGCGTGCCGTCACCTACATTGCCGAGCGGGCGCACCCGAGCTTCGCGGGCCGCCAGCCTGTCGGCAAGCTCGCGCGCCTCATTCGCGGCGCCGAGGGGGTTTCCGGACCGAACATCGAGTATCTCGTCAACACGGTCCGACAACTTACCCTGATGCAAGCCGATGCCGGCGAGCTTCGACGCATCCTGTCGCTGATTTCGCCCTATGCGGCGACGGCTGGCGACGGTGCCGCGACACGTGCGCGTTGCCTCGCGATGATGCGGCACCACAACCATACGCGACGCCGCCGCCCGCCGGGACCGCGCATCACGCTCGAGCGCCTCAATCGCTTCCTGTTCCGGATGCGCATTGCGTCTTGATGGCACGAGGAGATCAGCGCAGGGCGCCGATCAGGCCGAGCCAGCCGATCTGCAGCGGCAGGATGACCACGAGGCCGACAGCCGCGGCAGGGATCAGCGCCCTCAGGGCGTCACGCGCCGGCACTCGTGCAATCGCGAGACCGACCATCAGCGGCACGGCCTCGAACGGGAAGAAGACGGCCTGCAGGCCGGTGAGTTCGGCGATGAGCCCCATCTTCAGCGAGAGACCGGTTGCGGCCGCGATCACATCGATCACGGGGCTCACGGTCGCGACCGCGCCGACGATCGTCGCAACCGTCGCCGTCAGCGCGGACATCACGGCGATGGCGGAGAAACCATAGATTGCCGAGCGTCCCTCGACGGCGGCAAGACGAGCGAGCTCGCGTCCGATGAGGTCGCTCGCGCCCGAGTGCGTGAGCACGGTCGCGACGCCGAGGACGGCCGCCAGCGAGAGCACCGCCGTCGCCTTGTTGGGATCGAAGCTCTCGCGCCACGTGACGAGGCCTGGGTAGGGCAGCAGGCAGACGATACCAGCGGCGAGCGCCACCACGCCCGGCGGCAGGCGATGCCAGAAGTCTGTTGCCCACAGCAGCAGCGTGACCGCGAGGAGCAATGAGAGGCGCCGCCCCGCGGGCGTCAGGACGGGCGCGTCCTCGGGCTTCGGCAGCGCAGGCGGCGGCGCGCTGAAGAATGCGACGACGATCGCGAGGAAGGTCGCGCCCTTCACGATCCCGAGCACGGGGAGTGTGTAGAGCAGATACTCGCCGTACTGGATGATCGGGCCATGCCGCGCCTCGATCGTGCCGATGGCGATCACGTTGACGAGGTTTCCCGTCAGCACCGCATAGGACGTGAGGAAGTTGCCTGCAACCGTCACCAGCATGGCGCCGTTGTAGCCGGACGAGCCTGCCACATAACCGGCGGCCTTGGCGATGGCGCCGACGATCGGAATGGTGAGCGCGAGGCGCCCCATGGTCGCCGGCACCAGGAACGAGAGCACGCCCGAGCCGAGGAGAATGCCGAGGAGAAAGCGCGGATAGCTCGTCACGAAGCGCTCGACGAGGCCGCGCGCGATCCAGCGTCCGAGGCCGGAGCGCTCGGCGGCAGCGCCGAGGATGAGTCCGCCGAGGATCAGCATGGCCGCCGTCGACCAGAAGCCGGAGAGCAGCTTCAGCGGAGGCACGATGGCGCTCGCGAGGCCGGCCGCGAAGAAGAGGAGCCCGCTCGCCCACGCCGGGATCACGGCCGACGCCCAGAGCAGAACCGTCGCGGCAACGATGCCGAGGCCGAGCATCGCCTTGGGAGAGGCCGACGGTGGCGCTTGAAGCGCGATGAGCGCGCCGATCCCGACGATGACGGCGAGCAGCAGCCACTGGCGGAACGTCAGCCTACCGTCAGCCGTCATGCGGGATCGCCCCGCCGCCGCATCAGCCAATCGACCGCTGCGACGCCATCGGACCCCGCGAAGACCGGATTGACGTCGAGCTCCTCGATCTCGGGGTGCGCGACGGCGAGATCGGAGAGCGCGACGATTGCCCGCGCGACGGCATCGCGATCGGCGGCGGCCTTGCCGCGCGCGCCGTCG
>DAORNH010000051.1:0-15046 GCA_035440865.1 Hyphomicrobiaceae bacterium
GGTCGTCTATCAATCCGATTTCGGCGCGGCCCTTGCCGAGCCCTCACCCGGACAATTCGGGCGACGCTATGTGGGCTACTGGGAAACACGCAACCTGCGCATGGTCGCGAACATCCGGTCGATCTTGTCGAGTGACATGCGCGCCTTGTTGGCGAGGTCCTTGAACTCGTAGCAATAGGTGCAGCGGAGATTGCAGTACTTCGAGATTTTCACGACGATCTGAGCCGTCTGTCGTTTGCTCGTCGAGCGGGCCATGACGATCACTCCCCGGAAAGGCTGGTCCAGTAGTCATTGACGGCGATGGCTGGCCAGGGTGGAAGCCCCGGCCAGCCCCGGCCTCAAGAGGCCCTCGAGAGGGTCTCGAAGATAGCGAGCGCGGTGACGCCCGCCGGGAGCGTGGTCTTCAGCTCGGAGATGAACGACGACTTCGAGTGCTTGGTGTGGCACTTCGCGCACGGCCATGTGTTCGACGTCTTCGAGTGGCGGGCCTCCTGCCAGCCCTCGTTGCCGAGGATCTGGGCGCGGGCCGCGTCGGAGATGACCGGCGCGCTCGCGGCGGCGACGGCCACGTCGCCCGGGACCTGCGCAGCCGGAGCTGCGGCATTGGCGGCACCAACCGTTGAGACGAGCGCGATGGCGGCGGCGGAAATCTTGATGGTGTTGCTCATTGGATTGTTCCTTTGGGTTGAGGTGGCTTGCTGCAGTTTGGTGAGCGGCGTGAAATGAACTTCGCTCATGTCAGTATTGCGCGGCACAGACGGAAAATTTACCGCACGATATGAACTTTGTTTTCATCGATCGCGTCTCAGGCAGCTCTCACGCCTACGCTGGACGTTTGCGGCGCCCCGAGTGATCGTCGGACGCGAACGCCATCCAACGGATCGAGGCCCGACCATGCATCTTGCCGGCGCGACCTACGACGAGCTCGTCGCGACGTTCCAGTGGCGGGTTCCGCAGCGCTTCAACGTGGCCGAGGCCGTCGTCACGCGCCACGCCCGGGCAACTCCGGACGCGCCTGCCCTCATTGTGGCCATGGATCGCAGCGACCCGCAGGTGTGGACGTTCCTCGAGGTCGAGCGCGCGGCCAACCGTCTCGCCAACGCGCTCGCGTCACTCGGGGTTCGCCGCGGCGACATCCTGGCGCTGCATCTGACGCAGTCGGCCGAGACGCTAATCACGCACGTTGCGGCGAGCAAGCTCGGCCTGATCGTGATGCCGCTGTTCGTGCTGTTTGGACCCGAGGCCGTCCGCTATCGCATCGATGACAGCGGCGCGGCCGTGCTCGTCACGACGACGGCGAGCCTCGAGGCGGTCGCGGTCGACATCGCGGCATGCCCGTCGCTCCGCCACATCATCACGGTCGATGGACGAGGGCCGCTCGGCGCGCACTCGCTCGCGACACTCATGGACGCCGCCGCGCACACGACGGTGTCAAACAACTCCGCTGCCGAGGACCCCGCCTATCTCCTTTATACTTCCGGCACGACCGGCAATCCGAAAGGCGTCCTGCACGCCCAACGGGTCGTCATCGGCCACCTGCCCGGCGTGATGGTTCCAAGCCGCTTCTTTCCACAGCCGGGGGACTGCTTCTGGACGCCGGCGGATTGGGCCTGGGTCGCCGGTCTCTTCGATGTGCTGATGCCCGCGCTCTATCACGGTGTCCCTGTCGTCGCCTCGCGCAGCGGCCGCTTCGACCCTGAAGCGGCCTTTGCGCTGATGGCTCGCCACAAGGTCCGCAACCTGCTGCTGCCGCCGACGGCCATGCGCCTGATGCGTGCCGTGCCCAACCCAAGAGAACGGTTCGCCTATCATGTCCGCTCGCTCATCTCGGGCGGCGAGCCGGTCGGCGCCGACATGATCGCCTGGGGCGAGGACACGTTCGGCTTCAAGCTCTCGGAGGTCTATGGCCAGACCGAGTGCAACATCGTGGTCGGCAACAATCCCGACATCATGCCCGTGAAGCCAGGCTCGATGGGCCGCGCCATGCCTGGCCATACGGTGGCGATCGTCGATGATGCCGGCAATGTCCTACCGCGAGGCGCGACCGGCATCGTCGCGGTGAAGCGGCCCGATCCCGTGATGTTCCTCGAATACTGGAAGCGGCCCGAGGCGACGCGCGAGAAGTTCCGCGGCGACTGGTGCCTGCTCGGCGACGTCGCCGTCGAGGACGAGGATGGCTACCTCTGGTTCCAGGGTCGCGACGACGATATCATCAAGTCGTCAGGCTATCGGATCGGGCCGGGCGAGGTCGAGGATTGCCTCGCGCGGCATCCGGCGGTGGCGATCGCCGGCGTTGTCGGCACGCCGGACCCAATGCGCGGCGAGGCAGTGACGGCGTTCGTCGTCGCCAAGCCAGGTGTCGTCCCGAGCGCCGAACTTGCCGCCGAAATTCAGGCGTTCGTCAAGGAGCGGCTTGCAGCCCACGAGTCGCCGCGCAAGGTCCACTTCATCGCCGAGATGCCGCTGACCGTGACGGGAAAGCTCCGCCGCGTGGAGCTCAGAAAGCTCGACGCGGAGCTGACGCCCGTCAATTCGCCCCGGGCGTGATGCCGACGAAGTCGCAGCAGCCGGGCCAGGCGCCAGCCAGCTGCAGGATGAAGCCTGCGAGAACGAATACCATGCCGGTGTAGACGAGTGCGTAACGGCGGCCGGAAAACGTCGTCCGTGTCGTCTCCAGCGCTGCGGCGGTCGTGCGCCGGCTCATCTGGTCGACCATCTCCATGTGCACTTGCATCGACGGGTGCATGTTCGGATCGTGCCGCCGCATCATCCGCTGCCGCTCCTCCTCGGCGCGGCGCCGGCCCTCGATGGCGAGGAGCGCCCGCTCTGCGCGCTGTGCCATGAGCCACTCCCAGGCAATCAGACCGAAGCCCATCACATCGAGAAACAGGCCCATCACCTGTAGCCACGCCTGCGCCATGTGCCGCTCCCCCGAGGGTCTCTGCCTATCGAGCAGCTTTCGTGCGCCGGGGTCGCGGTGATTTCGTGGCGGACCGCGCTTGGGCCTTGGCAGCACGGCGGGCTGCCTCGAACGCCTTCCGACCCCACGCCAGCATCTCGTCGGGTTCGTCGAGCAGCCGCTCCGGAGCGCGCCAGTAGGAGGACAGCGTTCGCTCGCCCTCCTTCGTCGCATACCGGAAGGGCTCGAGCCCTTCGGCCTCGAACTCGGGAATGCTGGCTGCATCAGCTTTCAGATAGAGCTCGTCACCGACGATGAGGGCGAGCATCAGGCCATCACAGAAGACACCCGCTCCGCTGAACATCCGGCGGATCGAGATCGAGCCGAGGCTCTCGAGCGCATCGCGGATCAGCTCAGCGAGTTCGGCGTTGATGGCCATGGCGGCGTCTCACGGCTGCCAGACGACGGCGTCGTCGACCGCATAGAGCTTGCAGTCGGCCTTTGCATGGATGCTGCATCGCTCGAGAGCACGCTCGGCCGCGCCAGGATTGCCGCCTGACCACGCCCATGCTCCGGACGGGCCGATGGCAAAGGCGCGCGGGATATCGGCGTCGAGAAACTTAAGGTAGCCTTCGGTTCGCGCCTTCTCGTTGATGAGCGGCACGCGAGCGGCGTCCTCGACCTCCGCAAAGCCGCTTGGAGCCGGTGCGTCCTTGGCGCGCGGAGTTGGTATGCCCATGCGCTCGAGATAGCGATCGATGTTTTGCCGCCAGTGGCGGTAGCTCTGCGTGGCGAAGCGATGCCCGTCCTCGCCCGACGGAGGAAGCATGACGAACTCGGCATTGCCGCCGGCCTTGGTGAAGGCCGCATGCCAGCGGCGAGGCGCTTCGGTGCCCCAGAACTTGTCGTTCTCGGCATAGACCCAGATCGAGGGCACGCGTGCGGTCGTGCCGGCCCGCGTCATGAATTCGGCGATGCGGTCGGTCGCACAAGGCACGCCCGGCCTCAGTCTCGGCCGGCCGCCTGCCCCGCCCGCAAGATTGACGACGCCCAACAGGCCCTCGGGCGGGCGCCCTGAAGCAACCACGGCGCCGAAGCCACCGACAGACGATCCGGCGATGATGAGGCGGCTCTTCTCGGCCCAAGCTTGTGTCCGTGCCCAACTGGCAACGGCAACCGTCGTCGCCGCGAGTGCATCGGCCATGGCCGTGTAGTCGGGATCGTTGCAGTAGCCCGGATCCTCGAGATCGGGGGCCTCACGAAGAGCCCCGTACCCGACTCGCGTGGGGATCACGACGGCAAAACCCCGCCGCGCCCAGTATCCGGCGATGCGAGGGCTGCGAATGCGGGCCGGGAGGTGGCGACTGTCGGCGCCACGCCCATGCAGATAGATCACCAAGGGGAAGGGACCTGGCCCGTCCGGCCGGAATGTGGTCACGACCATGGGGCCGCGATACGTCCGACGTCCGGCGACCGATATGTCGACGGGGATCTCGAAGGTCTGCTCGTTCAGATTGCGGGTGAGCTCGGTCGATGCGCGGCCCTCGGCCAGTGCGCCGGGATCCTCGGCTCGCTGAGCGAGCGCAGGCATGGCAGAGAGCGCCGCGGCCATCAGCATCGACCAGCGCAACGTCAACTTGCTCATCGCAGCAGCTCCGGAAGTGCAGTTTCGAAATGCGTCGATGAAATCAGCAGTCGCAATGGCGCGTCAGCAGGCGGGTCAGGCTTTGGCCCCTTCGAGCCGATCCTTGCTTGCCGGGACCAGCTCGACCGATTCGCCGCAGCCGCAGGCGCTCTTCTGGTTGGGATTATTGAAGACGAATTGCGATGAGAGCTTCTCGACCTTCCAATCCATCTCGGTGCCGAGCAGATAGAGAATTGCCGACGGGTCGATGACGACGCGGGCGCCATCCTGCTCGATCACGTCGTCGAGCTTGCCGACCGTCTCGGCCCACGCCATGGAGTACTCCATGCCGGCGCAGCCGCCCTTTTTGACGCCGATGCGGAGCCCGGCGACGCCCGGCCGCTCACCCATCATCGAGCGAATACGCTCGACGGCGGCAGGTGTCATGGTCATCACGGCGGGGCGCTTGCGGGCGGACATAGGGTACCTCGACGGGGCATCCGAAACGGAGTGCAAATCGGTTGCCCAATATATAGCGCACGCCTCGGGAATTGCGAACCAGCTCGATACGCGCCGGCAACCATTTCCGAGGGCCGCACCAACAGACACGGCCCGGCCGCCCGGCTCCGCCTGCCCGAGAAAGGGAGTGCGGAAGGTGCCGGGCGTCCGGGCCGGATGCGAGGGGTCCCGTCGGCTCTGTTGACGTGGATTACAGGCGATAGCGGATCTGGTCCGACCAGAAGCGCTCGAGGCGGATCAGCGCCTTGTTGAGCACCTGGAAGTCGTCCTTCGACACCTGACCGACAGCCTCGATGGATCCGAGCTGGCGGCGATAGAGGCCGTGCACCACATCGCACGCGGCCTTGCCCTTGTCGGTCAGGCTCACCCGCACCGAGCGCCGGTCAGTCTCCGAGCGCTTGTAGTGGATGTAGCCCATGTCGACGAGCTTCTTCAGGTTGTAGGAGACATTCGAGCCAAGGTAATAGCCGCGGGTCTTGAGCTCGCCAGCCGTCAGCTCGTTCTCACCGATGTTGTAGAGGAGGAGCGCTTGCACGCTGTTGAGCTCGGCACCGCCCTGGCGGTCGAACTCGTCCTTGATCACATCGAGGAGCAGGCGGTGCAGACGCTCGACGAGCCGCAACGCCTGAATGTACTCCGCGCGGAGGGTTTCATCCGCAGGCGCTCGCTCACGCGCGCGCGCCAGATCCAACGCAACACTCATGTCCCTGCCTTTCGTCCGTTTGACGCCCCGGTGTTTTTCTTTCCGGGTTGCCAGAACCGTAACAGGGGAAATTAAATGTTGCGCTAATCCTCATACTTAGCAGGGAGTTAGCGGCCGTCCTGTTTTCCGGGCTGGCCGCTCACATTGCGAAGCCGCCCGAGGACGACGCCCGCGGCAGCACGACAACCGGCTGATAGGATGGCGGGAGCGGCGTGGCGGTCGGTGTCGCCGTCTTGCTGTGTTCGGCCGATCCGTTGGCGTGCGGCTTGGCCACCTTGTCGCCGCTGCGCTCTTTCTCGAGGAAGGCGCGGATGCCCGAGACATCGTAACCGGCCTTGGCAAAGCCGGCGAGGATACCATCCACATCGCTTTGGCGGGCGAGGATCAGCGCACACCCGGCGGCCGAGCGCGCGCCGGAGTAGCAGCAGGCATAGATGGGTGCCGGCAGCTCCTTCAGCGCTGCCGCGAAGGCCGCAAGCTGCTCGGGCGGCGGCGTGCGGCTCGCGAGCGGGATATAGCGGTAGACGAGCCCCAGCCGCTGGGCTTCGGCGCCGACTGTGGCGGAGGCCGGCAGCCGGTCGACCTCGCCGTCCGGCTGATTGTTGATCAGTGTCTTGAACCCGGCCTTCGCCAGGATGGCGATCTGCTCGAGGGCCGGCACCTCGCCAACAGCCAGGACATCAGACACGACAGCTGGCTTCATGGATAAGCGCCCGCAACAACACACCCTGGCAGCCAAGCACCGAACTCACGCTTCGGACATCAGCCACCGCTCCAACGCCATTATACCCCAAATCCCGCCGATGAGAATCGCAACGAAGGTCAAAAACGAGCCGATGGCGAGTGTCGATACGCCGGTGATTGCCTGGCCGACCGTGCAGCCGAGCGCCATCACGCCGCCAACGCCCATGAGGGCTGCACCGATGAGGCTGCGCACCGTATCGCCGGTGTCGGAGAAACCGACGAGGTGGAAGCGGCCCATCGCAAGAGCCATCACCATCGATCCGAGCACGGCGCCGAATACGGTCGCAACACCGAAGCCCGGCAAGGGACCCGCGGTGAAGCGCTGCAGCCATTCGAGCGCGTCACCCGTCGGGCGGACATAGGTGAGCGAGATCGGATCGGTCGGTCGCGTGGCGAACTCGTCGAATGCAAGCCCGGTCAGCGCCCAGCCGAGGACGGCGCAGATGCCGACGCCGATGCCGGAGAGGACGTGCACGGGTGAGGCGCGGAAAGAGCTGTCGGCGAAGGCATAGAGCACGACGGCGGTGGCGAGGACACCCGTCACGATCCAGCTCGCCGTCTTGGCCGGCATCCTGATGAACGGGGCGAGCTGCGTGCCGACGCCCTGGTTGGCACCGGGAAGACGGACAGCCGTCCACTGCTCGAGGAAGGCGCGGACGGGACCGAGCAACCCGCCGATCGCCATGTAGGCGAAGACCCCGATGACGATCAGCGTCACCAGGGCACGCATGTCGCCGCCGCCGACGCGAGCGAGATTGCGGCTGGCGCATCCTCCCGCGAACACCATGCCGAAGCCGAACATCAGCCCGCCGACCGCATTGCCGAACCAGTTGAGCGTCGGCGCGAGGTACATGGACTTGGAGAGCTGGACGATGCCGAAGTGATCGAGCGCCTGGGTGCCAATGAGGGCGGTCGCGGCGGCGATTAGCCAGGCGCGGAACCGCCGCTTGTCGCCGAAGGTCATCATGTCTGAGATCGAGCCCATGGTGCAGAAGTTCGTGCGATAGACGATCGCCCCGAACAGGAAGCCGATAACCAGGCCGCCGATCGCGAGCCATTGAGCTGAGTTCGCAGCTATCATCTCGCGCATTGCGCGGTCCCCCACCGGTCCGTTGCTGAGCTGTCCTCACATTCGCAGATATGAATATATCTACGCAAGGCTTGCGCTCACCTTGCGCCCGCGGCGAAGATGCACGCCGTATCAGGCTGGATGAGAAGAGGGCGCTGCCATGGCCGGTCCGGATCTGTCGCTGCTGTCGCTGTCGTCGGTCGAGCTCCGGCGCCGCATCGGCTCTAAGGAGGTCTCGCCCGTCGAGGTACTCGAGGCGTCGATCGCGCGCATCGAGGAGGTGAACCCGGCGGTCAACGCCGTGACGGCGACGTGCTTCAAGCGGGCGCGGAGCGAAGCGAAGGCGGCCGAGGCCGCGGCACGTGCTGGCGACGAGCTCGGCATCCTGCATGGCCTGCCGACCGGCATCAAGGATCTCGAGGAGACGGGCGGACTGCTCACGACTTATGGCTCGCCGCTCTTCAAGGATTTCATCCCTGAGCGCGACAACGTCATGGTTGACCGGGTGCGCAAGGCTGGCGCGATTGTCGTCGCCAAGACCAACGTCCCTGAGTTCGGCGCCGGGGCGAACTCGCGCAATCCGGTCTGGGGCGCAACGGGTAACCCCTTCAATCCCGAACTCAACGCGGGCGGTTCCTCCGGCGGCTCTGCCGTAGCACTCGCGACCGACATGCTGCCAGTCTGCACCGGCTCTGATACGGGCGGGTCGCTGCGCATCCCGGGTGCGGTGAACGGCGTCGTTGGCTTCCGCCCCTCGCCGGGCTTCGTGCCCCACGAGCGCCGCTCGCTCGGCTGGTCGATGATCTCCGTGCTGGGGCCCATGGGGCGGAGCGTCGGAGATACCTGTCAACTGTTCGCGGTCCAGGCCGGGGCGCATCCCGTCGATCCGCTTACCTGGTATGACGGCAAGGGTAACCTCGCCGAGCCGCGCCCCGTCGATCTCGGCCGGCTGCGGGTGGCCTGGACGGAGGATTTCGGCCAGTGTCCGGTGGAAGGCGGCATCCGCTCCACCTTGCGGGCGCGCATGAAGGCGATGGCGCACCTCTTCAAGGACTGTACGGAGGTCAAGCTCGATCTTGGCGAGGCCGACCGCTGCTTCGATGTCGTCCGCGCGGTGAGCTTCGTGCAGCGCTATCAAAAGGACTATGAGGAGAACCCTGGGAGCCTCGGCCCGAACATCCGGGCGAACTACGAACTCGGCGCGAAGATGACGCTCGCGGACGTGGCTTGGGCCCAGGCCGAGCAGACGCGCATCTAACGCCGCTTCCAGGACGTCTACGCGAAAGAGGGCTACGACCTCGTGCTCGGGCCGACGGTCGGCGTCACGCCGTTCCCGTGGACGAAGCTCTACCTCGACGAGCTCGAGGGCAAGCAGCTCCGCAACTACTACCACTGGCTGGCGCCGACCTATGTCATCACGCTCGTCACCAATCCGGCGATCTCGATCCCGTGCGGCGTCGACCACAAGGGCATGCCGTTCGGGCTCCAGGTCATCGGCGCCTATCAGAAGGACGCCGAGCTTCTCGGGGCGGCGCTCGCCATGGAGTGTGCATTTGGCCGCCTGGCCGGGCTGGACCGTCCGCGGCCTGACCTCGCCAAGTTGGCAAAGCCGACACCCGCACTGAAGTCGATCGTCACACATCCGCCAAGACGCTCGGAGATGGGCTGAGCGGGACGGACCGGCTCTGTTTCACGTGAAACACGCGGTACACCATCCACTCGGTTGCTCGACCCGAACCAGGCTCCAATGACGACGTCCGAGCGCGGCGCAGAGAGCCCGCGCAACACCATATTCGCGCTGTCGACGGCGCCCGGTCGGGCGGCACTGGCCGTCATCCGACTTTCCGGACCGAGGGCTGGACCGGCGCTCGCTGCATTGGTCTCGGCGATGCCGCGGCCGCGCCACGCGAGCCTCCGCCGCCTCCTCCACCCCGAAACGGGGGAGCCGGTCGACGACGCTCTGGTCCTCTGGCTGCCGGGACCAGGGACCGAGACTGGCGAGGACATGGCCGAGCTGCACATCCACGGCGGTCCAGCGATCATTCGGGCGTTGCTGCGGGTCCTTGGCGACATCGACGGTTTGCGGCTCGCCGAGCCAGGCGAGTTTGTCCGACGCGCATTCCGAAATGGCAAGCTTGACCTGACCGCCGTCGAGGGAATTGCCGACCTCATCGAGGCTGAGACGGAGGGACAGCGGCGCCAGGCGATGCGCCAAGCGTCCGGCGGGCTCGCGAGCCTCTATGATGGCTGGCGGACCCGGCTCATCGAGGCACAAGCCCTGGTCGAGGCGGCCATCGATTTCTCGGATGAAACCGACGTCAACAGCGACGCCGTTGCCCGTGCTGTGGTCATTGCGGGCGAATTGACCTCAGCACTGCGCCGTCATCTCGATGACGGCCGGCGCGGCGAGGTGATGCGGCAGGGGCTGCGGGTGGTGATCGCCGGACCGCCGAATGCCGGCAAGTCGAGTCTGCTCAATATGCTGGCCCGCCGTGAAGCCGCGATCGTCTCGGAGGAAGCCGGCACCACCCGCGACGTCATCGAGGTCTTTATGGACCTCTCGGGTCTGCCGGTCATTCTGGTCGACACAGCGGGCCTGCGAGACGTGGACGCCCCCATTGAGCGGGAAGGCATCCGGCGCAGCAAGCATCAAGCTCGGGAAGCGGACCTCGTCGTTTGGCTGAGCGAGGCAGCGGAGCCAATCGCTCCGCCCATAGAGGCGTTGGGTGGGCGGGCTGAACGGGTCATCGCCGTTGCGACGAAGATCGATCGATCGCCGTCGCTGGACCCGTCGACCCGCGGGATCTCGACCATGACGGGCGAGGGAGTCGAGACCCTGGTCCAGACGATCACCGACAAGGCCTCGTCATTGCTTGGTGACAGTGAGAGCCCCCTCATCACGCAGGCCCGCCATCGCGAGCACGTGACGAGGGCTTTGGTAGCGCTCGAGGCATTTCTCGCGTCCGACATGTCCGCTCCGGAGTTAGCCGCCGAGGAATTGCGCCGAGCCGCCCACGATCTGGGCCGCATCTCGGGCCGTGTCGATGTCGAGGACATCCTGGACCACGTCTTCTCACGGTTCTGCATCGGCAAATAGCGCGCCCGGTCGTTTCACGTGAAACGATCGCGCCCGCTCTCCGGCTTTGACCCGCGAAGTCGCAATCGGGTATGGTCCGGCCGGATTCCAGGGACCCCAAAATGCAACGGACCTCATTCGATGTGATCGTGATCGGCGGTGGGCATGCCGGCTGCGAGGCCGCGGGTGCGGCGGCGCGTTGCGGCGCCCGCGTGGCGCTGGTCACCCACAAGTGCTCGACGATCGGTGAGATGTCATGCAACCCGGCGATCGGGGGGCTCGGCAAAGGCCACCTCGTCCGTGAGATCGATGCGCTCGATGGATACATGGGCCGCGTGACGGACGCCGCGGGCATCCAGTTCCGCGTGCTCAACCGATCAAAGGGCCCTGCCGTGCAGGGGCCGCGTGCGCAGGCGGACCGCAAGCTTTATCGCCGGGCGATGCAGGCGGCGATCGCGGAGACCCAAGGTCTCCATGTCGTCGAAGGACAGGCTGAAGATTTCATCGTCGGTGAGGGCCGAGTCGCGGGTGTGGCTCTCGCGGACGGGCAGCGCCTGAGTGCCCGGGCCGTTGTCCTCACGACCGGTACCTTTCTGCGGGGCCTCATCCATATGGGCGAGACCAGGTTGCCCGCCGGCCGAATCGGCGAGCAGCCCGCCGTCCGCCTCGCCGAAAGGATCGAGGCGCTGGGTCTCTCTCTCGGGCGCCTCAAGACCGGGACGCCCGCTCGCCTCGACGGACGCACCATTGCCTGGGGCAAATTGGAGGAGCAAGCGGGCGATGATCCGCCGGTGCCGTTCTCCTTCATGACGGAGCGAATCACGACGCGCCAAGTCTCCTGCCACATCACCCACACGACCCCCGCGACACACGAGATCATCAGGGTGAACTTGGGCCGCGCGCCGATGTACTCGGGCCAGATCAAGAGCACAGGCCCTCGCTACTGCCCCTCGATCGAGGACAAGGTGGTGCGCTTCGCCGACCGTTCCTCGCACCAGATCTTTCTCGAGCCGGAAGGGCTCGACGATGCCACCGTCTATCCGAACGGGGTCTCGACCTCGCTGCCGGCGGAGGTCCAGCGCGCGTTCCTGCGAACGATGCCGGGCCTCGAGCGTGTCGAGATTGTGAGGCCGGGGTACGCCATTGAGTATGACTACGTCGACCCGCGCCAGCTGCTGCCGTCGCTCGAGTGCCGGGCTCTCGCGGGGCTGTTTCTCGCCGGGCAGATCAACGGAACGACAGGCTACGAGGAGGCTGCCGGCCAAGGCGTCGTCGCGGGCCTTAATGCGGCGCGAGCTGTGGTCGGCCGCGAGCCGATCCTGTTCTCGCGGGCCGACAGCTATATCGGCGTGATGATCGACGACCTGGTAACGCGGGGGGTGACGGAGCCCTATCGCATGTTCACGTCCCGGGCGGAGTTCAGGCTAAGGCTCAGGGCCGACAATGCCGATCAGAGGCTGACGGCGGTTGGGGTGGCGGCAGGCTGTGTCGGGTCCGAAAGGAGGGAGAGGTACCAGTCCAAGCGGGCCGCACTGGATGAGGCACACGCGATGCTCGCGGCCCGACAGCTGACACCGAACGAGGCTGCGGCCCACGGCATCGAGATAAACCGCGATGGCCGACGCCGGTCGGCATTCGAGTTGCTTGCGCTGCCCGGCATCACGATCGATCGCCTTCGCGTCATCTGGCCGGATCTCCCGGGCATCCCGGCCGGCATTTGCCAACAGATCGAGACCGATGCCAGGTATCACCCGTATTTGATCCGACAGAACGAGGACGTCGAAGCCCTCAAGCGAGATGAGGCGGCGGTCATTCCGGCCGGGCTCGACTATGGGGCGATCGGCGGCCTGTCGACCGAAATGCGCCAGAAGCTAGGGCGCGTGCAGCCGGTGACTCTCGCCCAAGCGGCGCGGATCGACGGGGTCACGCCGGCGGCGCTGATGCTGGTGGCCGGGCATCTGCGGCGCCTCGCGGTCCCGGCGCAGCCAAGCGGGTGACATCAGATGTCGAAAGGGGCCGCTCATGCCGGGCCGATCCTGGGACCGGAGGACTTCATCCGGGGCTTCGGTGTTTCACGTGAAACGATCGAGCGGCTGGAGACTTATGCGGCCCTGCTGACCCAGTGGCAGAAGGCCGTGAACCTCGTCGCCCCGAAGACACTCGCCGAGATCTGGCATCGGCACTTCGCCGACAGCGCACAACTCGTCCGACACGCGGTGCCGAAGGGTCGGATTGTGGATCTCGGCAGCGGCGCCGGCTTTCCAGGGCTCGTCCTCGCCATTCTTTGGCGGACGTCGCTCCTTGAAGGCGTTCTTTCGTTCACTCTCATCGAGGCAGACCAGCGCAAGGCCGCATTCCTACGGGAGGCCGCTCGAACGACCGGAGTGCCTGTGGATATCGTCTCGACGCGAATCGAGGATCATGCGACTCAGATTAACGTCGAGAATGCCGATGTTGTCACCGCGCGAGCACTGGCGCCGCTCAGCCGCCTCCTCGAGCTGGCGACGCCGCTGGCCGCCCCCGACGCGACGTTCCTGTTCCTCAAGGGCCGGACGGCGGCGGACGAGGTCGGCGAGGCCGCAAAGACGTGGGACTTCCAGTCGCGTCTGTTCGTGAGTGCAACAGATCCCGAGGGCCGAGTCGTGGCCCTCCGTGACGTGAGACCCAAAACGAGGGGTAAGCGACCGTGAGCGCAAGCAAGGCAGGGCCCGGCGGTCTTCGGATCCTCGCCGTCGCCAATCAGAAGGGCGGTGTCGGCAAGACGACGACGGCGATCAACCTCGGCACCGCACTCGCGGCCGTCGGCGAGCGGGTGCTGGTCGTCGACCTCGATCCGCAGGGCAACGCAAGCACGGGCCTCGGCATCGCGCCGGAGACCCGCAACGCGACCATGTACGATGTACTGAGTGGGCGCTCGACGCTCGCCAAGGCCATGGTGCCGACCGCGGTACCGAACCTGACCATCGTCTCCGCCAACAGCGACCTCGTCGGGCTCGAGTCGGAGCTGATGAACGATCAGAGCAGGCCCTACAAGCTGCGCGACGCGATTTCGGCGCTCGTCGCCGACAATCGCGCCAAGGGCGGCGCGCCACTCGACTACATACTGATCGACTGCCCGCCGTCCTTGAACCTGCTCACTCTCAACGCCATGGCAGCCGCCAACGCCGTGCTGGTGCCGGTGCAGTGCGAGTTCTTCGCCCTCGAGGGGATCTCGCAGCTGAGCGAGACCATCAGCCAGATCCGGGCGACGCTAAATCCGGCGCTCGAGATCCAGGGCGTGGTGCTCACCATGCATGATGCGCGGACGAGCTTCTCGAAGGAGGTCGCGAGCAGCGTGCGCTCGTACTTCGGCGCCAAGGTCTATGAGACGATGATCCCCCGAAACGTGCGCATCGCCGAGGCCCCTTCGCACGGCAAGCCGATCCTGCTCTACGACTACGAATGTCAGGGCAGCCAAGCCTACATCAAGCTCGCCACCGAGATCATCGAGCGCGAGCGGCAATACAAGGCGGCGTGACGGACTGAGGTCGAAACTTCGGAGATCGGGAGCCTCGACATTCCATGGGTGCACCACTGCACAGGAGCCGCCTTGGGCGTGGCCTCGCCTCACTGATCGGCGATCCGGCGCCGACCGTGCAGAAGCTGCCACCGCAGGGTGAGCAGCGGCTCGTCGCCATTGCCGATGTGCGCGCGAGCAAGGGCAATCCGCGCCGCACGTTCGGTGAGGAGGATCTCGCCGAGCTCGCCGACTCGATCCGCCAGAAGGGGATCGTGCAGCCGATCCTCGTGCGACCCGATCCGGAGGCCGGCAACGGCTACGAGATCGTCGCAGGCGAGCGCCGCTGGCGGGCGGCGCAGCGCGCGGGGCTGCATCAGGTCCCCGTGATCGTGCGCGAGTTGAGCGATCAGGAGACGCTCGAGCTCGCCATCATCGAGAACGTGCAGCGCGCCGATCTCAATCCGATCGAAGAGGCGAGCGGCTATCGCGACCTCATCGAGCGTCACGGCTACACGCAGGAGCGACTGGCAGAGGTCATCGGTAAGAGCCGCCCGCATCTCGCCAACACGTTGCGGCTGCTCAGACTGCCGGACGGCGTCCAGTCGCTGGTGCGCGACGGCAAGCTGACCGCAGGTCATGCCCGGGCGCTGGTAGGGCGGGATGATGCCGACGTGCTCGCGGATCGCATCGTCGCCGAGGGTCTCAACGTCAGGGACGTCGAGGCACTCGTCCAGACCGTGGCCGAGTCGCCCGACGCGGTGGGGCCGGTATTGCGCCGCTCCAAGGACAAGGACGCGGATACCAAAGCATTCGAGAAGGATCTCTCGGATGCGCTCGGATTGAAGGCCGAGATCAAGCGCGGATCAGGTGAGAGCGGCATGCTCGTCATCCGTTTCGCCAACTTCGACCAGCT
>DAORNH010000051.1:15056-15435 GCA_035440865.1 Hyphomicrobiaceae bacterium
ATATCCGGCAGCGGCTCGGGGGCTCGACGGAGTAGTTGTTCGAGACGTCGGACCCGCATCTGGAAAGGCCATGCCAGCCATGCACTTGGCCGTTTGGGTTAATTTTTCGGGTTGACGGATCAGCGTCGACCTGCTCATGTCCGGCCGCCAGGACACGGGCGACTGCCCGTACAACTCGTCATGCGGCATGAGCGTCCTGGCGGTGAGATGGGGTTGCATCGATAGGCATCTCCGGGGGGCGGGACTGATCCTTTGCCCACGCAACGCTTTTTGGGGTCGGCGCGCTCAGCCCGGCCAGTGCGGTAGCGTTGTCCCTCATCCGCCGCGTGTTGGTTAGGAGAGTGACATGCTGAATAAGCTTCTTATCGGCGGGGTGAGC
>DAORNH010000051.1:15456-18330 GCA_035440865.1 Hyphomicrobiaceae bacterium
GTGGTGATGTCGCCGGCAAGCGCGGATGACTGGCGCTCCAGGCTCGGCAACGGCTTTGGCTCCTACTCGAGCGGTGACGATACGCCCCGTGCCTCTCGCAGCCGCAAGTCAGGCTCGGCCACATCGGCCTCGCGATCGGCCTCGCGGGCAGCAGCAGACCGAGCGCCGGCCAAGCGCGTCGCTTCGGAGGATTCGGCCCCTGCCCGCAAGACGGCGCGCGTGGCGAGTCGCTCATCGTCATCCTCGGTGTCCGACAGCTACACGGGCATCGCCTCGTACTACTGGCAGCCGCAGCCCGTCGCTTCCGGCGGCCGGTTCAATCCGGATGCCATGACGGCTGCCCACAAGACGCTGCCGTTCTGGACGCGCGTGCGTGTCACGCATCTCGGCAACGGTCGCTCGGTCGAGGTGGTGATCAATGATCGCGGCCCCTACATCGCCGGGCGGATCATCGATCTGTCGCGCGCGGCGGCCGGCGTGATCGGCATGCGCGATCAGGGTATCGCCCGGGTGCGCGTCGAAGTTCTCGGCCGGTAAGGACGATCAGTGATCCGAGATTGGCAGCCCGTGCCCTGATGTCGGGATGCGGGCGGCCCATCACCCGCTGGGGGTGAGCGACCGGTTTGTCTGATCCTGCAGGGTTCCCGACGTGTTTTCGGCCGCGCAGTCCCTCAGGATTGCGCGGCCGTTTCAATAGTGCTGCGTCCAAATCCGCTTCAGCGGTGGAGCGCCACTACTTTTTCGGCGGTGCGGCCGGAGCGGCAGCAGGCGCGCCCGGAGCCGGAGCCCCGGGAGCTCCCTTGAAGGCGGCGGCGGCCTTCGCGGCTTCGGCCTTCTGCGCTTCGTAGGCGGCGATCTGGCGCTTGCGGATCTCGTCCATCAGCTGCTTGCGCGCTTCGCTGTACATCTTGTTGTCGACGGGCGTGCCATCGAGCGCCGCGGCGAACCCGACCAGAGGGATCGGGAAGGCAATGACCTGGCCGGCAGCGTTCACGGCATAGACCACGAGCCCGCCGCCTGCCTTCATCTCAGTGAGCAGCTCCGGCGTCGCCTCGATCTCGGCCGTGCAGCCGGCCGGATGGCAGAGCGTGAAGACGAACTTCGTGCCCTTCAACTTGCTGTCGTCGATCTTCTCGTTCTTTGAGGCCTTTTCCCAGAGATCCTTCGAGAGGATCTTCACGTGCAGGCCCGGCGTCAGCATCATGCCGAGCGGCACCATCACCATCATGGCATTCTTGGGCTGGCCCTCGATCTGGCGGACGGCCGCCGAGATAAGCACCATGCCGGTCTGGCCGTCGAGCCGCTCGTGGTGGGTGAGGCAGATGCTCTTCTCCTGCTGCACCTCCTTCTTGTCCTTGTCGACGCCCTTGAAGGTGATCTTCTCGCACAGCTTCACCCAGGCGCTCTGTGGTGCCGCCGGCGCAGCCGGGGCCGCAGCGGCTGGTGCACCAGCGGGAGGTGCTGCCTTCTTCGGCGGGACCTGCTGAGCGAGCACCGGCGCGGCGATCGCCGTAATACCGATGCCAGCTGCCGCAACCCAAGAGAGCAGCCGCGAGCCCGTGCCGCGCGCCGCGTCATGGCGAGACATGATCCTCTCCTCCATGCGAATGCACCTTTCATGATCGTGAGCGGCCCGGCCGCTATCCCCAAGAACCTCGTGGCTGGCCATATCGGCCAACAGCTCCCCTGCCGATCGCGTTGAATTCGAACGATCGGGGTGCGCGAGCGGGTGCAGGAAATGACCTGGATTGCGGCATTCCCGTGGCCACGGGCTATGACCGATCGTGGGTATCGAGGTGACAAGCCCCGATCGTGGTAAATGGGCAACGGCCCATGCGTCAATCAGGACTGCAGTAAAGCAAAGGGCGGGGCGCCATAGCCCCCCGCCCGATTGAACCGCTTCGTTGAGCGACCGACGTGATCAGCGTGTCACCGGCTCCGCCGCCGGGCGCGGTTGCGGCAGCGGCTGGGCGACAGCGCGCGCCTTCCAGGCCTCGCGGGCAGCGCGGACGTCATTGGTGACGAGGTCTACTGCCTTGGAGCGCCAGCTGGCGACCGCCGCCTCGGCATCGCGCAGCTCATCGCGGGAGAGCTTGGCCTTGAGCGCGTCGCGGCGGCGGATCGCCTCACGATCGCCGCTACGGGCGGCAAGCGCGAACCACTTGTAGGCGAGCGCCATGTCCTTCGGGACTCCGAGGCCACTTTCGATCAGGATGGCGAGATTGAACTGGCTGTCGGCGAGGCCCCGCTCGGCCGCCTCGTTGAACCACTGGATCGCTGCGACGTAGTCGGGCGCTGCGCCCTCTCGATTGGCGCTGAGCACGGCTAGATTATGCATGGCCTTCACGTTGCCGGACTGGGCGGCACGCAGATACCAAGCCCGAGCCCGGGCCGGATCGGCAGCAACGCCAAGACCGCGCTCGAAGGCCGTCGCCAGGCGGTACTGGGCGGCGGCAAAACCCTGCGAGGCGGCGCGCTGCAACCACTCGGCGGCCTGGACGTGATCCTGCGGCACACCGGTGCCATCGGCAAATCTGAGTGCAACGTCGAACTGAGCGGAGGCGTCGCCATTGGCTGCCGCGAGCCGCAGCGAGTTGGGGCCTATGGTCGCCGGCGGCATTCCGACCGCCGCAGGGCGGACGGCAGTTCCGTCAACGGGAGCTGCAACCGCCGAGGCAGCGACTGGGGCCGCCGTCGGCGCGAGCGTATGCCCGGCCTTCTCCGAGAGGGCGGCGAGGCGACGCGCATTCTCAGCGCGGGCGAGATCGGCGGGAGAGGCCGGCGCCGAGCCCATGTCGATCGAGATACCGGCGGGGGTCGCGAGGACTGTCGGGGCGCCTTCCGTGCCGAGCAGCGAGGCGCCACTCGGACGCG
>DAORNH010000052.1:0-287 GCA_035440865.1 Hyphomicrobiaceae bacterium
CCTCGATCGCGCCGAGCGCGCCTGCCGGGCCGAGCTTGCCGAGCTCGACGATCTCATCGCCCGCGGCGCCTCCGCCCGCGATCAGATCGCCGTCCTTGCCGAGCAGGGGGCGTGCGCTGCGGTGATGGAGAAGGCCGCGGCGAGCCTTGCCGGGATGAGCAGCGCAAAGGGCAAGGCCAAGACAGGTCCCACGACCAAGCCGGCCGCTCCGGGTGAATTGAAGCTTCTGGCAACCTTCGAAGGTCACTCCAACGTCATTCAAGCCATTGCGTTTTCACCCGATGGCA
>DAORNH010000052.1:332-1779 GCA_035440865.1 Hyphomicrobiaceae bacterium
GGGACTTGGAGCGCAACCGCCACATTGCGACGTTCGCCCCCAACTGCGGTAAGGTTCAGGCGATCACCTTCTCGCCCGATGGAAAGCTCATTGCGGCCGGATGCTATGGAAATGTGAGCTTCTACGATTGGCAAAGCAAGACGCCACGAAGCGATCTTAAATCACTGAATGGATATGTTTTCTCGCTCGCATTTCTTGGCAACAGCGAGAAAGCTATCGGTATGATCCACGGAGGTTCGTCATACTCGATTTTTGTCGCACCAGCGCCCGCCTCGCCGCCACTGATCAGTCAACCGCCAAATGCAGATCGGAATATCTTCTACGTTGGCAATAGCGTACTCGGTGTTGCTCACGCTCCGAATGGTCGAATGACTGCGGTAGCTTCCAGGGATGGCGGAACCATGCTCTTCGATCCAGGTACCGGGAAGCGCCTGCGGGCATTTTCGCGACCGGGCCACGACGCCTACGCCGTTGGTTTCACGCCCGACAGCGAAATTCTGATTACGGGAGAGTCTGACTACAAGATCGTTGTCCGGGACATCGGCTCGGGTCAGATCAAGAGCCTACTCACCGGCCACAAAGTGCGCCCCGTCGGTCTCGCCGTTTCGTCCAATGGCTCGCGACTGGCGAGCGGAGATCATGATGGTCATCTCATGGTCTGGGATCTCCAGTCCGGCGCGACCACGCCGTTGGCGTCGGTGAAGGCGCACGGCAAGAGCGTGTTCGCGGTCGCGATCTCACCGAAATCACGCATCATTGCGACGAGTGGAGCGGAGGAATATCAATCGGGTAAAGGGCATGTCGGCCACTCGATCAAGCTCTGGGCGATGCCCGGCCCTTGAGGCGGTCCTGCACCACTGCCGCGCGACCGCCCCCACCTGTGCTATCCTCCCCGCCTCACTCACTGAGAGGCCGATCCGTCCCCCATGTCGCTCGAAATCACGCTGTCGCTTGCCGCCATCTTCCTCCTGCTGATGCTCTCCGCCTTCTTCAACGGCAGCGAGACGGCGCTCACCGCCGCTTCGCGGGCGCGCATGCACACGCTCGAGCAGGAGGGGAACCGGAAAGCCGCGCTCATCAGCCGCCTGCTCGCCAACCCCGAGCGCATGATCGGCGCGGTCCTCCTCGGCAACACGCTCGTCGACGTACTCGCCGCGGCACTCGCCTCGAATCTCGCGACCCACCTTGTCGGCGACATCGGCGTCGCCTATGCGACCGCGATCATGACCGTGCTCATCGTGATCTTCGCCGCCGTGCTGCCGAAGACGTACGCGCTCGCCTACTCCGACAGGATCGCGCTCGCCGTCGCGCCCGTCATGCGGTGGGTGATCACCATACTCACGCCTCTGACCGCCGCGATCCAGTTCGTCGTCCGACTATTCCTCAAGCTCACCCCGACGAAGAAGGACGACGACGCCAACATTCTCGCGACGCACGAGGAACTGCG
>DAORNH010000052.1:1915-3819 GCA_035440865.1 Hyphomicrobiaceae bacterium
CCCGCCGCAGAAGATCATCGAGGACGCGCTGAAGAGCCAGTATTCGCGCCTGCCGGTCTGGAAGGAGGAGCCGGACAACATCGTCGGCGTGCTGCACACGAAGGACCTGCTCGCGGCCCTCGCCCGTGCCGGCTACGACCCTGCGAAAATCGACATCATGAGCTTTGCGGCCGACCCCTGGTTCATTCCCGATGGGACGAGCGTCAAGGACCAGCTCAACCAGTTCCTGAAGCGCAAGGCCCAGCTTGCCCTCGTCGTCGACGAGTACGGCGAGGTGCAGGGCCTGATCACGCTCGAGGACATCCTCGAGGAGATCGTCGGCCAGATCAGCGACGAGCACGACACCGGCGACGTCTCGCTCCGACAGCAGCCCGACGGCTCCGTGATCGCCGACGGCGGCCTCGCCATCCGGGATCTCAACCGGCAGATGGATTGGGACCTCCCGGACGAGGAGGCGACGACGCTTGCGGGCCTCGTCATCCACGAGGCGCAGACGATCCCTGAATCCGGCCAGACTTTCACGTTCCACGGCTTCCGCTTCGAGATCATCAGGAAATCGCGCAACCGCATCACGGCGATGCGCGTGCGGCCCGTGAAGGCCATGCCGCAGCGCTCGCGGCCGACGGCGGAGATCGACCCGCCGTACAGCGGCTGAGGTCATGATGGAGACGAGCGCCTTCCCCTATCGCCGCTCGGCGGACCAGGATCGGCCGACGCCGGCGCGCCACGATGTCGTGATCGTCGGTGCGGGGCCGGTCGGCCTTGTTCTCGCAATCGACCTTGCCCAGCGCGGGTATAGGCCGATCGTTCTCGACCGCAAGCATGGTCTCTCGGACGGGTCGCGCGCGATCTGCTGGTCGAAGCGCACGCTCGAGATCATGGGCCGGCTCGGCCTTGCCAACCGGCTCGTCGCCCGTGGTGTCACCTGGAAGACGGGGAAGGTGTTCGCGGGCGAGCGGCAGCTCTACGAGTTCGACCTCCTGCCTGAGCCCGGGCATCGCCAGCCGGCATTCATCAACCTGCAGCAGTTCCTGTTCGAGGCGGATTGCTTTGCCGAGGCGGAGCGGCTCGGCATCGAGGTCCGCTCGGGCCACGAGGTCACCCGTGTTGCAGCAGCCGCCGAGCACGCCCGCATTGAGATCGCGACGCCGGACGGGCCCTACACGCTCGAGGCGCGCTATCTGGTCGCCGCTGACGGCGCCCGCTCCACCGTCCGCCACTCGCTCGGGCTCGGCTTCGAGGGTCAGGTCTTCAACGACCAGTTCCTGATCTGTGATGTGAAACTCGAGCTTGACCGGCCGACCGAGCGCTGGTTTTGGTTCGATCCGCCATTCAATCGCGGCCAGTCGGCGCTGCTGCATCGCCAGGCCGACAATGTCTGGCGACTCGACTTCCAGATCGGCCCAGAGGCGGACCGCGACGAGGAGATGCGGCCCGAGAATGTCGCGCGTCGCGTGCGCGCCATGCTCGGCGACACGCCGTTCTCGTTCGAGTGGATCAGCTGCTACCGCTTCCAGTGCCGGCGTCTCGCACGATTCCGGCATGGGCCCATCCTGTTCGTCGGCGATGCGGCGCACCAGGTCTCGCCGTTCGGCGCGCGCGGGGGCAACTCGGGCGTCCAGGATGCCGACAACCTCGCCTGGAAGCTCGACCTCGTGCTCTGCGGCGTGAGTCCCGACGCACTCCTCGATACCTATGACAGCGAGCGCCGCCAGGCGGCAGACGAGAACATCGCCGCCTCGACGCGCTCGACCGATTTCATCTCGCCGAAGGGACCGGGCGCCACGCTGCTGCGCGACAGCGTGCTCGCGCTCGCCGAGCGGGAACCCTTCGCGAGGCGGCTCCTGAACTCGGGCCGCCTTTCCACACCGACAACCTACGACGGCTCGCCGCTGAACTCGCCC
>DAORNH010000052.1:3829-7857 GCA_035440865.1 Hyphomicrobiaceae bacterium
TGGGCTGGCGAATGGCCCGGCGGCGCTCCGCCCGGGCGCGCCCGCGCTCGATGCACCACTCCCCCGAAACGAAGGCGGCGGCTACCTGCTCGATCGCCTCGACAAGTTCGTGCTGCTGAGCGTCGGCGAGAGCGTGGCGGCGGGAGCGGCCCCGTCCAGCATGCCGATACCCGGCGTCGAACAGCTGACGCTCGCTTCACCCGACGTCGTCCGGCGCTACGGCGCCGGGGCAGGACAGGCGCATTACCTCATCCGACCCGACCAGCACATCGCCGCGCGCTGGAGCCATGCAGCGCCACTTGACCTCACCACCACCTGTGAGAGGGCACGGGGCCGCAGCATCTGATATCCATCGCCCTGCCTGACAAGTCTGGAGCCCCCATGAAGACCCGCGCCGCCGTCATCCGCCGGATGGAGCAGCCCCGCCCCTATACGGTGTCGAGGCCACTCGCCATTGAGGAACTCGACCTCGATCCGCCGGGCGAGGGAGAGGTGCTGCTGCGCATCCGGGCTGCCGGACTATGCCATTCCGATCTCTCGACCATCAACGGCGACCGGCCGCGCCAGATGCCGATGGCGCTCGGCCACGAGGCCGCGGGCGAGGTGATGGAGCTCGGGCCCGGGGTCAGGGACCTCGCCAAGGGCGATCACGTCATCCTCGTCTTCGTGCCGAGCTGCGGCCACTGCAATCCGTGCGCCGAAGGCCGCCCCGCTCTCTGCGAGCCGGGCTTCAAGTCGAACGGCGCCGGCACGCTCGTCTCCGGCGCGACGCGACTGAGCCTGAAGGGCGAGCGCATCTGGCATCACCTCGGCTGCTCGGCCTTTGCCGAGTACGCGGTCGTCTCGCGGCAGAGTGTCGTGAAGATCGACAGGTCTCTCCCCTTCGAGGAAGCAGCGCTCTTCGGCTGCGCCGTCATCACGGGCGCCGGCGCCGTCATCAATACCGGGCGCCTTCAGGCGGGCGAGACGGCCGCCGTGATCGGCCTCGGCGGCGTCGGCCTGATGGCGATGCTGGCGGCCAAGGTCGCCGGCGCCCGCCAGATCATCGCCGTCGACATGCTCGACGACAAGCTCAAGCTTGCAAAGCAGCTCGGCGCGACCCACACGGTCAATGCGCGCGATCCGAAAGCCATCGAGGCGATCCGCGACCTCTCCGGAGGCGGTGTCGACTTCGGCTTCGAGATGGCAGGCTCGGCCAAGGCGCTCGAGCTCGCCTACAAGGTGACGCGGCGCGGCGGCACGACGATCACGGCGAGCCTCCCCCATCCGACACACACTATGGCGCTGCCGGTGACGAATCTCGTCGCCGAGGAGCGGACCGTGAAGGGGAGCTACGTCGGCAGTTGCGTGCCGAGCCGCGACATCCCGCGCTTCATCGCGCTCTACCAGCAGGGACTGCTTCCCGTCGATCGCCTGATGAGTGAGCGCATCGCGCTCGACGACATCAATATGGGCTTCGAGCGGCTCGCCGAAGGGGCCACCGTCCGGCAGCTGCTCATTCCGTGAGAATGAGCAAAGTGCTGGAAATCCAGCCCTAAACACCAATAGCCTCTATGCGGGTTCGCTCAAACCCCTCTATGACTGAGGGGGCGAGGGAGCGAGGCGCATTGGCTGCAACCATCAACATGGCCGCCTACAGCGATGCGCTCGTCGTGCTCGGCACGGCGGGCGTGGTCGTGCCGCTGGTCAAGCGCTTCGGCATCAGCCCGGTGCTGGCCTACCTCGGAGCCGGCGCGCTGCTCGGGCCGCTCGCGCTCGGCTCATTCATCGGCTCGTTCCCGATCCTCTACTGGTTCACGGTGGTCGACGCGCAGAACGTCGCCGGCATCGCCGACCTCGGCGTCGTGTTCCTGCTGTTCCTCATCGGCCTGGAGCTCTCCTATGAGCGGCTCTATGCCATGCGCCGCCTGGTGTTCGGGCTCGGCGGGTTGCAGGTGCTGGCGACGACGGTGGTGCTTTCGGCCGTCATTGCGCTGGCCGGTGCGAAGGGGACGGCGGCCTTCATCCTCGGATCGTGCCTCGCGCTCTCCTCGACCGCGATCGTCCTCGAGGTGCTCTCGAGCCAGGGCCGGATGCCGACGAGTGCCGGCCGCAGCAGTTTTGCCGTGCTGCTCGCGCAGGACCTCGCCGTCATCCCGATCCTGATGTTCGTCTCGATCGTCGGCAGCAATGGCGGCAGCTCGGTGCTCGGCACGATCGGGGCCACAATCTATCACGCCGTGATTGCCGTCGCCGTGATTGTGCTGGTCGGGCGCACAATGCTGCGCCCGCTGTTCCGGATCGTCGTCGCGACGCAGTCGTCCGAGCTGTTCATTGCGACGATCCTGTTCGTGATCGTGGCGACCGGCGTCGTTGCCGCCGCCGCCGAGCTGTCGATGGCGCTCGGCGCGTTCGTCGCCGGCCTCCTGCTCGCGGAGACCGAGTACAGGAAGGCCATCGAGGCGACGATAGAGCCCTTCAAAGGCCTGCTGCTCGGCATCTTCTTCTTCACCGTCGGCATGAGTATCGACCCGCGCGAGCTTGCCCGCGAGCCGCTCCTGCTCTTCTTGTCGGTGATCGGCCTGATCGGCCTCAAGGCCGCAATCGTCCTTGGCCTCGCCCGGCTCTTCCGCTTGACCTGGCCGACCTCGATCGAGACGGCTCTCCTGCTCGGACCTGGCGGCGAGTTCGCATTCGTCGGGATCGGGCTCGCTGCCACACTCGGCGTCGTCGCGAAGTCGACGGCGAGCTTTGCGCTTGCCGTCACTGCCCTGACGATGGTGCTCATTCCGGCGCTCTCCTATCTCGGCCAGCGCTTCGGGCGGCGCATGGAACCGCCGAAGCCTCTCGATGCCGCCCTACTCGCGGTCCCGGAGCAGAAGGACCATCACGCCATCGTCGTCGGTTATGGCCGCGTCGGGCGCGTCGTGTCGGAACTCCTTGAAGAACACAGCATCGCCTACACGGCCGTCGATCATGACCCCGTCAGCATCACTCGCGCCAAGGCAGATGGGCATCCCGTCTACTACGGCGATGCCACCAGCGAGGCGTTCCTAAAGGCATGCGGCCTCATGGAATGCTCGGGCGTGATCATCACGATCCACGATCAGGCCATGCTCGACGAGATTGTGCTGCTCATCCGCCGGCTTCGGCCTGACATCATGATCGTCGCACGGGCGAAAGACGCCGTGCACGCAGGCCATCTCTACGCGATCGGCGTCACGGATGCCGTCCCCGAGACGATCGAGGCGAGCCTGCAGCTCTCCGAAGCGGCGCTCGTCGGCCTCGGCAGGCAGGCGGGCCCGGTCATCGCCTCGATCCACGAGCATCGAGACAGGGTGCGCCAGGTCCTCCAGCAGGCCGCCAGTAAGGCTGGCGCCCCGCAATCACGGGCGCTGCGCCAGAAGCTCCCCGGAAAACTCTGAGGCCTCGCCTCAGCCGTCGAGATCCATCTCGAGGATGGCCATCTGCAGCTGCCAATCGCGGCTGCCGTCCTCCGTGTCGAGTGTTACGGTCGCGAGGAACTCATCGCCGATGTAGACTTCGGCCGAATCAGTCTTCTTCGGGCGTGCGCGCACCTCGAGGTTCGGCGTGCCGAAGGTCTTGCGCAGATAGGCTTGCAGCTTGGCGAGGTCGGTCTTGGTGATCCCTGGCGCCTGCCCCGGTTTGCTCTGGCCTGCCATGTTGCATGTCCCTTGGTGATGGAGGCGCCGCCGCGCCAAGTATTCCGCCGAGCGGATAGCACAGGACGTCGCGTGCTGTCGCCTGTCACATCTCGCCGAGGTTGAGAGACCACCATGACCGACGACGCGCTCCTCAGTGCCTTCCTGGAGATGATGGCGGCCGAGCGCGGCGCCGCCCGCAATACCGTCGAAGCCTATAGGCGCGATCTCGAGGATTTCACGGCGGCGTTGCATCGATCGGGGCACACGATCGTCACGGCCGACTGTGCCCGCATCAACGGCTATCTGCGTGATGCAACCGCCGCCGGCCTTTCAGCGGCCTCGCGGGCGCGGCGCCTCTCGGCCATCCGCCAGCTCTATCGCTTC
>DAORNH010000052.1:7912-18186 GCA_035440865.1 Hyphomicrobiaceae bacterium
GAAGGAGCGGGCGCTGCCTCGGACCCTCTCTGTCGCCGAGGTCGACCGGCTGCTGGACACCGCACGCAATCGCACCGGGGCGGCCGTCGGCATCGAGCGTATACGGGCGCTGCGTTTCAGGGCCCTCATCGAGATGCTCTACGCGACGGGGATGCGCGTCTCCGAGCTCGTCTCGCTCCCGCGCAACGTGCTCGACGGCGATGGACGCATGCTCGTCGTGAAAGGCAAGGGCGGGCGCGAGCGCCTCGTTCCGCTCAACCAGACGGCGCGGGCGGCACTCGACGATTTCCTCGCCATCGGTACCGGCGGCGACGACCTCGCCCGCATGGTGCGCACGCGCTGGCTCTTCCCGTCGAAGTCGGCGGAGGGGCATCTGACCCGCCAGCGGGTCGGCCAGGACCTGAAGGCCCTCGCTTTCGAAGCGGGGCTCGATCCCGAGCGCGTGTCGCCGCACGTCCTCCGCCACGCCTTCGCGAGCCACCTCCTCGACCGCGGCGCGGATTTGCGCTCGGTGCAGCAGCTGCTCGGCCACGCCGACATCTCGACGACCGAGATCTACACGCACGTGCTCGAAGAGCGGTTGAAGGCTCTGGTCGAGCGCCATCATCCGCTGGCAGGTCCGCGCTCATGAGCGGAGATTGAGAGCTTGGCCGAGGCCAGGGCTGTGGATGCACGGTCGGCAGCTGGAGAGAGATGACGCTGAGGGAGGGAGTGGGTCGCTGGCGGTTTTGACCTGAAAGAGACAAGGGGCGCAAGCGTCGCCTCACCTCCAGTGTCATGGTCGGGCTTGTCCCGACCACCCATCATGCCGCAACCTCCGCCCGTCGAGATGGGCCATAAGGGTGCATCCCCCGTCCGCTTAGGGTAGGCAAGTTTGCGTCCGCTCCTGAAGTAACTGCCGACTCGCTCTGAGCCAGAACCTTATTTTCCGAGTGCCGCCTTGATCCTGGCGGTTATCGCCGTGGTCGAGATTCCGTAACGATCGTGCAACGTCGGCAGCGCTCCGGCATCGAGGAATGCGTCGGGCAGGCCGATGTGCTCGAACGCTGGATGGACTTTCGCTCGCATCAGCGTCGCCGCCACCGCTTCCCCGAGACCGCCTATGACGCTGTGATTTTCGGCCACGACGACGAGACGGCCGGGCTTCTTGCAGGCTTCGACAATCATTGCCGTGTCGAGCGGCTTGATCGTCGGCACGTGCAGCACGGCGGCGTTGATCTTGTCCTTGGCAAGTTCTTTTGACGCTTCGAGAGCCCGCATGGTCAGCAGGCCCGACGAGATGATCAGAACTTCGGCGCCATCACAGATCAGCTTCGCTTTGCCGAGTTCGAACGTGTAGCCGTACTCATCAAGCACGAGTGGCACCTGCCCGCGCAGTAGGCGCATATAGACTGGGCCCTTGTGGGCTGCGATCGCATGGGTTGCCTGTTCAGTTTCGAGCGCATCACATGGGTCGATTACCGTCATATTCGGCATCGCGCGCATCAGCGCAACGTCCTCAGCCGCCTGATGGCTCGGGCCGTAGCCCGACGTCAGCCCGGGAAGCGCGCAGACGATCTTCACGTTGCGATCTTCCTCGGCGATTGTCTGGTGTATGAAATCGTAGGCACGCCGTGTGGCAAAGACGGCATAGGTCGTCGCAAACGGCGTGAATCCTTCGGCGGCCATGCCGGATGCGGCGCCCAACAGCAACTGCTCGGCCATGCCCATCTGGTAGAAGCGATCTGGGAACGCCTCCTTGAAGATGTGCAAGTCGGTGTACTTGCCAAGGTCAGCGGTCATGCCGACAATTTTCGGATCAGCCTTGGCTGCGGCCACGAGTGCATGCCCGAACGGCGCCGGCTTCGTCTTCTGTCCTTCGCCTGCAATCGAGGCGATCATCGCAGACGTGGTCAGGCGCGGTTTGTTGGGATCGCTAGTTGGAGCTGGACGCTTCATGCATGCCTCCCATCGTCGAGGGCTTTGAGGGCCAACTGCCATTCGTGGGCGTCGACGCGGATGAAATGGTTCTTGTCTCGGGCTTCGAGGAAGGGCACGCCCTTGCCCATCAGTGTGTCGGCAATGATGATGCTGGGACGGCCACCGTTGTTCGACTTAGCGGCATCGAATGCCTTCACCACGGCATCGAGGTCGTTGCCGTCGACCCGCTGCGTGAACCAGCCGAACGCCTGCATCTTGTCGACCAGCGGCTCGAACGAGAGAACTCCGGTGGATGGACCGTCGGCCTGTTGGTTGTTGATATCGACCACGGCGATGAGGTTATCGAGCTTGTAGTGGGCGGCCGACATGATGGCTTCCCACTTCGAGCCTTCGTCGAGTTCACCGTCGGAGAACAGCGTGTAGACGCGCGCATCGGAGTTCTTGCGCTTCAACCCGAGACACATGCCGACCGCGATGCTGAGGCCGAGGCCGAGCGATCCACCTGACATCTCCATGCCCGGCGTGTACGAGGCCATGCCCGACATGGGCAGGCGGCTGTCGTCGCTGCCGTAGGTTTCGAGTTCGCTTTCCGGGACGATGCCGGCTTCGATCAAAGCCGCGTAGAGCGCAATGGCGTAGTGCCCATTCGACAGCAGGAAGCGATCGCGGCCTTCCCATGCCGGATCATCGGCGCGGTATTTCATGGCGTGGAAGTAGGCGACCGCCAGCACATCGGCGATGTCGAGCGCCTGGGCGATGTAACCTTGCCCCTGCACCTCGCCCATGCGCACCGCGTTTCGGCGGATGTGGTAGGCGCGATCGGCGAGTGTCTTGTTCGGAAGCGCGGTCGGCTTAGCCATGAATCAGCATCCCGCCATTGACGTCGATGACGGCGCCCGTGATGTAGGACGACAAGTCTGACGCGAGGAACAGAAAGCAACCAGCCACGTCCTTCACCTCGCCAAGACGATTCAGCGGAATGCCCGCCGCGATTTCTGTCTTCATCTTCGGTGTGAGCTTATCGCCGGTGATGTCGGTCTGGATTAGGCCGGGCGTGACGCAGTTGACGCGGATGCCGTCAGGCCCAAGTTCACGCGCCATGGCCTTGGCAAGACCGAGGATGCCAGCTTTGGCCGCCGAGTAGTGCGGGCCGCCGAAGATGCCGCCGCCGCGCTGGCCGGAGACTGACGAAGTACATGCGATGGAGCCGGACTTGCGGCTTCGCATGTGGGGGATGGTCGCCTGGGACAGGTAGAGGGTGCCGCGCAGGTTGACATCGAGGATGCGGTCGTAACTCGCCGCGTCGATCTCCATGAGCTTCACCGGCTGGGTGATACCCGCGTTGTTGATCAGGATGTCGACGTGGCCGAACGCCTTGACGGCGGCATCGACGGCAGCTTTGCACTGGTCGAGCTTGGTCACGTCGCAGGCAAGACCGATGTGGTCCTTGCCGAGGGACCCGGCAGCCTCGATCGCGGCCTTGCCGTCGATGTCAAGGATGGCGACGCGAGCGCCGTGGTCTGCAAACAGCTTGGCAGTGGCGAGGCCGATCCCGCGCTTGCCGGCGGCACCCGAAATGACCGCGGTCTTACCCTTCAGCAGCATGGTGGTTTCCTCCAAGTCGCATACGCACCCTTGGGCGCGTTGATGAGCGGGCGTCAGCCTCTTGGCAAACGCAGAGATTTCACCGCACAGTGAATTCACTTCACATTTTGCGCTGCAGAAGGCATTGCGAGAGCGATCAATGTGAGTATCGTGATGAAGGATCACGCTAGCCATGATCGGGTCCGTCTCACTCAAGGGTATCCGAGCTTTTGAGGCCGTCGCCCGCCTTGGCTCTTTCCGCGCTGCCGCCACCGAGATGAAGCTGACCTCCAGCGCCGTCAGCCACGCGGTCATTGACCTGGAAAGGGACCTCGGCATCGGTCTAATTGACCGCCAGAAGCGGGGAGGCCGCCTCACCGAGCGCGGCGAGGCGTTCTATGCGCATGTACGCATCGCCTTTGATCAACTCCGCCTCGGCCTCGACGAAGCCTCGCAGCGGATGCGTAGGATGTTCCGCCTCCACGCGGCCCCAACATTCGCGGCCGGCTGGTTGTCGCCGCGACTACCGCGCTTTTTGGCGCTTCATCCCGAGATCGAGGTGCGACTGTCGGCGGGGACAGACTACAGCAGTTTCTCCAACAACGATTTCGATGCCGACATCGTTTACGGCCCGGTGCGCGCGACCAATGTGACGATCGTGCCGATCATCGAAGAGACAATCGCACCGATGTGCGCGCCGTCGATCGCGGCATTGATCACAACGCCTGCCGACCTGCGCCGGCAAGTCCTAATTCAGAGCGAGACGAAGATGGTGCGGTGGTCCCATTGGTTCGAGAAGAACGGCGAACCGTCACCCAACATCCATGGCATACGTTTCGACCGCAGCTTCCTTGCCATTGCCGCCGCAGCAGACGGCCTCGGCGTTGCGCTTGAGTCGACGCTGCTTGCGGAGCGCGAGCTTGCGAGCGGGCGCCTCGTTATGCCTTTAGCCGGTCGGGCCAAGGACATCACGTACGTTGGCCACAGCCTCGTGTTTCCAAAACTGGCGAAGCCGAACAAGCTGGTCGGCGTGTTCGCCGAATGGCTCAAGCAGGAGATCGGTGATAGCAAAATGACCACCGCCGAATGATGGCCAACGGTTCCAAGAGCGCGCGACCATGTCCGCTGCCGGAAAATGCTGACCTCAAACCGGACGAAGGAAACAAAGGCGGTCATTGTCATTCTCGACGTTTGGAGCTTGCCGCGTGATGGGTGGTCGGCACAAGGCCGACCATGACAGCGGCGGGTGTGGCGATGGTGGTGCCACGTGTCGGCTCCTGGCCCATCTCGACAGTTGGAGACTATGCCGCGATGGGTCCTCGGGACCAGTCCGCGGGCGACAATGGTGGGTGTGGCAACGGCAGCACCTCACGTCTTCGCCTCCCTCCCACCCATCACGCAGAGACTGGCCGCCTTGTCGCTGCGGCCATGAGCTGACATTGGATCGCGGGAATTCGTTGGTCAACTCGACGAAGCCTGCTTCGGCGCGTCGTCGCCCGGCGCTCGACAAAGGCCGGGACAGCGCCGCATCGCGCGTGACAGGCTCGTGACCGCGGGCGATAAATCGGGATCGGTCTCACCACCTCCCACGACGAAAGCGCTCGCGTGCCCCGCGGACCCTGGCTTCCCCCAGCGCTGACCAAGCCGCGCTACCGCATCTATGCGGTCGGCATGGGCATCTCGCTGATGGGCTACTGGGTGCAGACGATCGCGCTCTCCTGGCTCGTCTACCGGCTGACGGATTCGGTCTTCATCCTGGGTCTTGCCGGCTTCATGCAGCAGATCCCGTCACTCGTCGTGCCGCCGATCGCGGGCATGCTCGCCGACCGGCTGCCCCGCGTGAAGCTCGTCCTCATCCTCAATCTCGTCCTCGGCCTCCTGGCGCTGACGCTCGCGATCCTCGTCTGGTCGGGCGTCAAGGACGTGCGCATCTATCTCGCCATGGCCTTCCTCACCGGCTGCGTCGCCGCCTCCGAGGCGCCGAACCGGCAGTCGCTCGTCGGCGCCATCGTCGAGGAACCGGCCTTGCTGCCGAGCGCCATCGCCTTCCACTCCGTCATTTTCAACACCGGCCGCATGGTCGGCCCGACCGTCGCCGGGCTCCTGCTGCTCGTCATGAGCGAGGCCTGGTGCTTCTTCATCAATGCCATCTCGTATGTCGCGGTGCTCATCGCCTTCCGCATGATCGGCTTGAAGGACGGCGCGCGGGCAAAGAGCCAGGAGAGTTTCATCGCCATGCTGCGCTCGACGGCCGCGCGCGTCGGCGAGTTGCCTGTCGCCCGCTATTTCCTGCCGCTGGTCGCAACGGCCGGCCTCCTCGCCGCGCCCTATCAGGCGCTGATGCCCTCCTATGTCGACGACGTGCTCGGTGGCGGCACGGGCACGCTCGGCCTCCTCGTCGGTGCGGCCGGCGCCGGCGCACTGTCCGCCGCGATCTACCTCTCCCTGCAGACGGGCGGGCGGGCGCAGCTCCGCCTCGTGCAGCTCGCCCCTTTCTCGCTCGGCCTCGCCGTGATCGGCTTCGGCCTCTCGCGTTCGCTGCCGCTCTCCTGCCTCTGCCTCTATGCGATCGGCGCCTCGATCATGTGCACGACGGCGACGACCAACACGCTCCTCCAGCTCTCGGTCGATCCGGGCTGGCGCGCGCGCGTCATCGGCATCTTCCAGATGTCGTTTGCGGGCGTTAATCCCGTCGGCAGCCTCATCGCCGGGCTCGTCGCGGCGCGCCTAGGCATCGGCCCGACCTTCGTCCTCAACGGCGCCCTGATCCTCCTCGTCGGGTTGCTGATGCGTTGGCGGCTTAAGCGCTCGCCGGACGCCGCCCGTGAGCTCGAGCGTGTCGTCGGCGGCTGACGAGATTTCATTGCGGCTGCATATTTCTCATGCCTGCCTGCGACCGTCGCTCTATGGATTAGCGGCTCCAACGCCGTTATTGTGACGGCCGATCGGCGAGCGGACGGCCCGCCACAGCTTGGAACGAGCACGACAGATGAACCGTTTCGAACGCCTGTTCGGCCTCAGAGGCGAGGCCCGCGTCCGCTTCTCGGACGGCGAGTATCAGGTGATCAGCCCCGGCGACTTCGTCACCTGCGCCGTGACCGGCAAGCCAATCCCGCTCCCCGACCTCAAGTACTGGAACGTCGACCTGCAGGAGGCCTATGCCTCCTCCGAGATCTCCTTCAAGCGCGCGCTCGAGCTGCGCGCAGCGCGCCGTCGTTGATCCGGGCGCGCAAGATGGCGCCCCGCAAGCCGAAGATCGCCGCCGCCGAGCTCGATGATCGCCGCGAGGTCGGCCGGCTGCACGAACTGCATCCGCGCCAGGTGTTCTTGGCGATGAGCACCGCCGGCCTCTCGCCCGGTCGCTCCGGCAATGTCTCCGCGCGCCACGCCGATGGCATGCTGATCACGCCCTCGGGCGTCGCCTACGATACGCTCGATCCGGCCGACATCGTCCACGTGCGGGCAGATGGCCGCGTCGATCCCGGCCAGCTGAAGCCCTCGAGCGAGTGGCGCTTCCACCTCGCGACCTACGCGGCCCGCCCCGATGCCTGTGGCATCGTGCATTGCCACTCGCTGTCGGCGACCGCACTCGCCTGCACGAAGAAGCCCATCCCGGCCTTTCACTACATGGTCGCGGCGGCCGGCGGCGCCGACATCCCCGTTGTCCCCTACGCGACCTTCGGTACCGAGGAGCTGTCGCGCCACGTCGTCGCCGGCCTCAAGGATCGCAATGCCTGCCTGATGGCGAACCACGGCCAGATCGCGGTCGCGGCGAGCGTCGGCGCGGCGCTCGAGCTCGCCCACGAGGTCGAGGTGCTGGCTGAGATGTACATCAAGGTCTTGGCAATCGGCGCGCCGCACATTCTCGATGCGGCGGAGATGGCGCGCATGCTGACGCTCTTCAGGTCATACGGCCAGCGCGCCCAGGACGGTGCCAAACCAGAGGGCAAGGCAAAGGCCTGAGTTGATCATGGCAGCCGCACGGTCGCGATCGCGAGTGCGGCGAGCCCTTCCTTGCGGCCGACGAAGCCAAGCTTTTCCGTCGTCGTCGCCTTGACGCTGACGCGGTCGGCTCCGATGCCGAGGATCTGGCCGACCCGCGCCCGCATGGCCTCGCGATGAGGCGCAATGCGCGGCGCTTCTGCAAGCAGCGTCACGTCGACGTTGACGACCACGCCGCCGCGCTCACGGACGCGCCGCGCGGCATCAGCGAGGAACTGGTCGGAGGCGGCCCCGCGCCAGCGCTCGTCCGACGGCGGGAAGTGCTGGCCGATGTCACCGTCGCCGATTGCTCCGAGCAGCGCGTCCGTCAGCGCGTGCAGGCCGACGTCGGCATCCGAGTGGCCTTCGAGTGCGCATGCATGCGGGATGCGCACGCCGCAGAGCCAGACATGATCGCCTGGCTTGAAGGCGTGCACGTCGAAGCCCTGGCCGATGCGCACCTCGCCTTCTCGCGAGAGCATGTCGTCGGCCATTGCGAGATCCTCCGCGGTGGTGAGCTTTCGGTTCGCCTCGCTGCCCTCGACGATGCCGACGGGAAGCCCCGCCCACTCGGCGAGTGCGGCATCGTCGGTGAAGTCGTGGCGGCCGGCGGTGGCGGCCTTGCGATGCGCGACGAGTATCTCGGCAAAGCGAAACGCCTGCGGGGTCTGCGCTCGCCAGAGCTTGTCGCGCGGCTGCGTCCCCGTGATGCGTCCGATGGCGTCGACGATCTTCAAGGTATCCGCCACGGCCAAACCCGGAATGACGGCCGGATGGCGATCGAGGCCGCCGATGATGCGATCGAGCAGCGCGCGCGTCACGAATGGCCGCGCGGCATCGTGGATGAGCACGGTTTCCGGCGGCAGAACTGACGCGGCGAGCGCCTCGAGCCCGGCGAGGCCCGAGGCTTGCCGTGTCGCTCCACCAGTCACCGGCGCCATGAGCCGGCTGTCGCGATCGAGCCCAGCCAGTATGGCCGCGACGCGTGCCGCATCCACCCGCGGGCAGACGACAGCCACCTGCTCGACCCGCGGCTCGGCGAGGAACGCGGCAACCGTCCGCCGGAGCAGCGGCACGCCGCCGATCGGCTGATACTGCTTCGGAACCGGCCCCGCACGCGTCCCCTGCCCGCCGGCGAGAATGATGGCTGCTATGGTCAACGGATAGGCTCTCGCTGTTTCGGGACCGGCCAGCGTTCTGCAATGACGCGCCGCCCGATGCAATGGCCGTGCGTGACCGCTGCTACCCCACAGCAGAGTGTTCACGCCTCCGCTCTGGTTCTCCGGACGAGCGTTCACGCGCTCTCAGGAGAGCCGATGCTCAGGGCGTAGGTTGGCGCTGAGCGCAGCGAAGCCCAACATTCCCGGATGCGAGCGGAAGCGTTGGGCTTCGCGAGCTCAGCCCAACCTACATCTGGCTCTTCGGCAGCTTTTCGAGCGCGGGCACGAGCCAGATCAAGAACCTGTAGTGCGCCTCCAGCGCCGGTCCGGTTCGACGAGCCCGGTCCTTCATTCGCGTGAGCCCCAGGCGAGCGCCGCGGCGCCGGTCGGAGCACGTATGTCTCCCAGGACCTGCGCCGCGGTGGTTTCGAGCGACCCACCTCGCCTCTCGTTGGCGCCGTTGCAGAGCATGCGTCGGCGCATGGGGTCTCCGGTTGGTTCAGGCCCTCGACCGTGCTCATCATGGGCCGCCCTGGACGCTCGCTCAGCACTCCCGGCAAGACCGTGATCTTTCCGGCTCTGGCTGCCCGCAATCGGGTTCGTCGAGCGTGCTCGCGGAAGAAGCCGAAAGGGAACGAGCCACCCGGAAGCCTGAATTGTTGTTCCGGTTGTCGGGCCTGTTCCTGTTGCGGTTGGCCGCACGGAGCCTCCTGGGGTTGTTGTTCCAGGAGCCACCCCGCAGGACGCGGTTTTAGGGCTGCCCAGGCTCCGGGATAAACAAACTCGACCTCTCCCGAAGAATTGAGGGCCAGCATTCCACCAGCCCTCAGCCTCACAATTACCCGCTCAAGACACAGGTGTCGACCTCAAAGCAGGCGATTTCCACGAGCAAATTGCGGCCAATTCGCGATCGATGGGACTAAAAAAAAATCGAGCGCTTCGCGCTTGGACGATTCCCAATCGAACGCGAATCGAGTATAAACTTCAATAGAATTAAGGATGTAAAGAGTAAGAATGCAGGAGCTAATCAGTCCTCGCGGAAGAAGCCGAAAGGGAACGAGCCACCCGGAAGCCCGAATAGTCGTCCCGGTCGACGGGCCCGAACCAGCTGCGGAGGGCCGCACGGAGCCTCCTGGGGTTGAAGTACCATGAGCCACCCCGCAGGACGCGGAGTGAACATGGATCATTTTCACGCGCCACGCCATCGTCCGGCGCGCCATTGTAGGTGTCCGCGTAGCAATCCTGCACCCACTCCCACACGTTACCGTGTACGTTGAACAGCCCCCAAGGATTGGGCTTGAAGCTGTTCACCGGTTCTGTTTTCTGGCGATAGACGCCTTTAGCGCCACCGGCGTACGTGTAGTTGCCGTCATAGTTCGCGTCGCCGGTCGAGATCGTGCTGCCCCACCAGAACGGCGTCGTCGTTCCGGCGCGCGCCGCATACTCCCACTCCGCCTCGCTCAGCAGCCGGTATGTCCGCCCCGTCGCCTTGGAGAGCCACGCCACGTACTCCTGCGCGTCCTGCCACGATACGTTGATCACCGGACGCTTGCCGCGGCCCCAGCCCTGGTCACCCGGGTTGTGCGAGCAGCCCTTGGCGCGCACGCACGCGTCCCACTCGTCGAACGT
>DAORNH010000053.1:0-366 GCA_035440865.1 Hyphomicrobiaceae bacterium
GCGTGGCGGCGAGGGGGTTCTCTAATTTGCCTTTTTCATCGTAGCGTTTCCGGCCCAGCATCTCGGCTTCCGGACCCCAGTAGACGAGCTCCGGCTCCCAGTCGTCCGCCCGGCCACCGGCAAAGCCGAAGGTCTTGAAACCCATAGATTCCATGGCAACATTGCCGGCCAAGACCATCAGGTCGGCCCAGGAGATGTTGCGGCCATACTTCTGCTTGATCGGCCAGAGCAGCCGGCGCGCCTTGTCGAGGTTGCCGTTGTCGGGCCAGCTGTTGACGGGCGCAAAGCGCTGATTGCCAGTGCCGCCGCCGCCGCGGCCGTCCGCCGTGCGATAGGTGCCCGCCGAATGCCAGGTCATGCGGATGA
>DAORNH010000053.1:435-948 GCA_035440865.1 Hyphomicrobiaceae bacterium
CGCTTCAGGCCCGCATAGTCGATCTTCTTGAACTCGGCGGCGTAGTTGAAGCCCGCGCTCATCGGGTTGGATGCGGGCGCGTGCTGGTGGAGGATCTTCAGGTTGAGCTGGTTCGGCCACCAGTCGCGGTTCGAGCGCGCGCTCGAGCGCGTCGCCGGATTGGTTCCGTGCATGACCGGACACTTGGCTTCGTTCGTCATGATCTCTTCCTCTCCTGCTTCGTTCGCGGCATCGTAGGGGGTGGGGGACTTGCAGTCGTGCTTTTCTGGGGCCGGCGGCTCACGGCCAGAGGCGTCGAGCGAGTTTTGCCACGACAAGCAGCCATGGCAAGGCGTGATAGATCAGGTCAAAGATGTCGATCGGTCGGGTCAGCGTGCCGGTGGCGAGCAGCCTGAGTTTTTCCCAGATGTGCGGTTCCGGGATGTAGGGCAGGAGGCCCAAGGTAAGGCAACCGCCGATCACCAGCCACCAGGGGAGCTTGTCGAGCCAGGCCAACAATGTACTCATGCCACC
>DAORNH010000053.1:961-9964 GCA_035440865.1 Hyphomicrobiaceae bacterium
GTTCGCGACTGTTGTCTGCATTGGAGGGGCGTCTCGCGTGCTGTGCACGTTCCCAAGTGCCCGTCAGCCGTCTGCGTGCGTCTGCAAGGAAGCGATCTCCAGTACGTTGTCGCGACGATTGTCGATCACGTCGGGCAAGGCCCCGAAACCGTTCTCGGCTGCCGGACTGATTTAGAATCATTCTAGATCATTGGCCAGCACATTTGTCGGTGCCACGGGAGTAGCACGTAGCTAAATTGCGCGCGCGAGGGGCGCCGCGAACTGTCGGGCTCGCCCGCGGTCTCCTGCGGTGGACCTCGGGCGAGCCATTGCTGAAGTCAGGCCATTCAACCTGGGGAGTTCAGCTCGACTTTTTTCCGCTCGATCCGAGGCTGGCAATGACCAGCAGTGCCAACGCGGCGGCGGCAATGATGCCAATCGTCATGTTCGGTACATAGAACGTGCGATGCACCTCCCAGCCGAGCATGCGCAGCACCTTTGCGAGGTCGGTGTAGATCCCGGAGAGATGGCCGCCGAGCGTGCCGGTGACACCCAGGAGCCCGCTGCCGAGGAGAGCCAGAGCCGCCATGATCCAGCGCCCGGGTCCGTCCCAGATTGCCTCACCCTGAACGACTCGCGTGACAAGCATGAGCGCCCAGTACGCCGTCGTCCACACGGCGAGCAGCATGTGGTTGCGGCCCATGGGCGATGTCGAGATCGCCTCCCATGACCATGCAAAGCGGCCGACCGTGATGGCGAGGAGCCCGCTGATCAGGCCGACGGTCAGGAGCGGCACGAGCGCCCGGTCGATCGCGAGCGCGACCGGTCCCCTCGATACCGCGCGCCACAGGATGGCGAGCGTCGCCGTCATCCAGAGCGCGATCGGAAAGTGCACGAGCACGACATGATATGCAGCCATGATCAAACTCCCTTGCCGGGGCCGAGCGTGCGGTTCAGCGCGATGCCGAAGGCCGCGATGAGGAGGACTCCGGCGAGCATGGTGAGCAGCCACTGCCGCTTGATCTCGGCGTCGTACTCCATCTCGATGCCGTAGTGCGTGAGCTCCGCCTCGCTGTGGCGGTGGCGGACAGGAACGCCGGCCCTCACCTTCTCGGCGCCGGCATGCGCCGCACTGTTGACGTGTCCCCAGGTCACCTGACCCGGGTAGAAGAGCGTGATCGTCTTTGCGGGCTGATCCCACTTCGGCTGATCGCCCTCGAAGCGTGCCGCCGTGATCTCGGCAGCGCGGCCGAGCCCGAGCGAGAACGGCAGTGACACGTAGTGCCAGCGGCCGCCCGTTGCCTGCCGGTGCACGGCAAAGGCGACGTGATAGATGCCGCGGTCGACCAGAATCTTGTCCTCCCGCTTGTTGCCGGTATCCATTTTGCGGGTGAGCGTCACGTCCCAGAAGCCATCCTTCCAGGCGGCCTTGCCCACGACCTTGATGTCGGCGCGAGAACCGTCACCTGGCCGTACGATGCGGCGGGGCAGCGTATCGCCGTCCTGCCAGCCGGCGCCCGGATCGAACGGCATGGCGATATCCTCGCGGAGCGCGGAGGCGACATCCTGCGTGATCTTGCCGACCTTGAGATCGTCCCACTTGAGGGCCTTGTGGCCGGCCTTGCCCGCGTCGAACATCAGGCGCGGCTGCTTCTTCTCGCCATCCCAATTGGTCACGTACATGCCTTTGCCGGCATCGCTGAGACGCGCCTCGGCAACGAGCTGGTCGTCGGCGAGGCCGACCGGGTTCGAGCGATTGGCACGCCAGTGCCAGAGGTCGAGGAAGTAGCCGGCGTTGCGCAGCGCATTGAGCTCGTCCTCCGGAACGACCGAGGCCCAGTCATCGATCTTGCTACGCGTCGCGGGCAGGTACTTCGTGAGTTCGTCCTGCTTGAGCTTGGCGCCAAGATAAGGGTGCTTGGCGACGTCCTTGCCGCTGACGTCGTTCGTCAGGCCGGCGAGGCGATGGCCGACGGTGATGTAGGCGCCATAGCGCGAGAACTCCGGCACGCTGCCGTCGTCAAGCATCATGGCCACGCGATCTTCATGTAGTCCGTCGGGTTGCGAGCCGGGCACGGCTGAGCCCTTGACCACCCATTTGCCGCCCTCGAAGCGCAGCATGTCGTGGAAGATGCCGGGGTTCGGCGATGGCCAGCGATAGCGGAAGACGATGTCGCGACCGTTGTAGGCGGCTTGCACCGAGAGCGGCACGGTGAGCGCCGCAGGAACCGACCGATGGCTCGCCGGGTCGCTCGTCACCACACCCTTGCCGTGCGTCAGCCAGGAGACAGCGAGTGTGCCGAGGAACAGGGCGAGCGAGGTAAGAAGCCAAGGTGTTCGCGCTTGAGACATGGATACCTCCGGAGGCTCGTTTCGCCCGGGGTCCTTGTCAGGGTTCGACAATCAGGCCGACGCTGGCAGAGATCGCGGGCCACTTGGCAGGCCCCGCCATCCTAGGGTCCGCTGTAGGCGCGATCGTTGATGACGATCAAATTGACGAACGATCGGCGCCATATCCCGATTGAACGATCACATGCCCTTCGCGTCGCTCCGCCGGATGCGCATGCCCTTGCCGGTCTTGACGCCGGGTTGCAGGGCGAGGCCGAGGCCCGGGCCCTTCGGCACCGTGATCATGCCCCGCTCGACGGGCGGCAGCTCGGTGACGAAGCGGTGGTACCAGCCGTAGTAGAAGGCGCGCACCATCTCTTGCGTCCAGCAATTGCGGGAGTTGAGCGCGAGGTGCGTCGAGACGGCGAGCACCACGGGGCCTGTGCAGTCGTGGAAGGCGACCGGCACGTGATAGGTCTCGGCCATGGTGGCGACCTTCCTCGCCTCGCTGATGCCGCCGCACCAGGAGAGGTCGAGGATCACCATCGAGAGCGCCTCGAGCTCGAGCAGGCCGCGGAAATCGGCCCGGCCGCCGCGCGTCTCGCCGACGGCGATCGGCGAGCGCGTCGCGCGTGCGACTTCGCCGATCGAATGGAGGTGGTCCATGAACACGGGGTCCTCGACCCACATGCACCTGATGGGCTCGAGCGCGCGGGCGATCTTCACCGCGGTCGGCCGGCTCCAGAGCGAGTGCAGCTCTGCGGCGATCTCCATCTTGTCGCCGACGGCTTTCCTGATCTTCTCGAAGGGGGCGAGGCCGGACTTCAGCTCCTCGGCCGTGATGTCGTAGCCGCTCGAGCGCTCGGCGGCGTAGTCGAACGGCCAGATCTTCATGGCCGAGATGCCCATCTCGAGAAGGCTTTCGGCGAGCTCGCCCGCGCGGTTCAAAAATGCGTCGAGGTCCTCGTACTGGCCTTTTCTGGCATCGAGCCCGAAGTTGGCGGTTCCCTGCGTGACCTTGGTCTGCACGTAGGAGTAGCCGGCGCAGGTGTTGTAGACGCGGATCTTCTCGCGCACCCGTCCGCCGAGGAGATCGCAGAGCGGCAGCTTCACGGATTGGCCGAGGATGTCCCAGAGCGCGATGTCGATCGCAGAGCGGCCGCGCATCTCGGCGGACGAGCCGACGAAGCCGACGTAGCCCGTAAGGAACGCCTGGTGCGCCTCGATGTTGCGCGGGTCCTTGCCGAGGAGGTAGGGCGCGATGATGCCGTGGATGTGCCCTTCCGCGGCATCCGGGCCATAAAACGTCTCGCCGAGACCGACGATGCCTTCGTTCGTCATGACCTCGACCCAGAGGATGTTCGGGAACTCCTCGGAGCGAATGGTCTCTATTGCCGTCACCTTCATTGGAATTTTCCCCTAGAGGCCGGGCTCGTCCCTGACCATGCCATGCGATCACGATATCGATCGCGAGCATCACCGCCGCGCCGCCGCTTCCAGCAATCTGGCCGACAATCCTGCCGAGGTCGAGCCCGCTCGTCGCTGAGCCTGGCGTTGCAGATCGGCGACACCCGGCTCAATTCGAGGGGCGTCGCATCGCCGTTTAGCGATTGGTTCACCAATTGCGGTAGCATCCGTCCAGCGAACGAGCGTCGAGAGGTGATCTCATGTTGAAGTCGATGATGGCAGCACTTGTCGCGGCTGGTGCGGTGACGATTGCGGTCGCAGCAGATGCATCCGCTCATGAGCGCCGAGCGTCCCGGACGACGGATTCCGGCGCGGTCCTCACGGAGCATCCGAAGGCCGGCACCTATCGCCGCGGCCCGCGCGTGAAGGGTTTCGTCGCCCGTCGCGGCGGCTATTCCTACAGCTGGTTTGATTCGATCAACACGTATGGCTCGTCGCGCACGGTCTATGGCGGGACGTTTCTCTATCGCGACCCGATGATGGATCGCCAGACTGGGGCGGGGCCGTTCGACCACGGCTTCTTCTTCGATTCAGGTGTCGGCCCCCGCGGCGGCGACAGCCCATACATGCACTGAAGGGCCGCCAGTTCCTTCGGCAAGATCAAGGTCGCCAGGGTGCCGGCTTCTCGGCACCCTCGGCGGCCTTCTCTTTTGTGGTCGATCGCTTGATCTCGCGCGCCAGGGCGTAGAGCACCTCGTCGATGCCGGCGCCTGACACGGCCGAGATGAGCAACGGCTGCTTGCGGGCGGCGCGCTTCAGGGCTTCTTCCCGCTCGGCGATCGTCTCTTCATCCAGGGCATCACACTTCGTGAGCGCGACGAGCTCCTTCTTCTTGTCGAGGCCTGCGCCGTAGGCCGCCAACTCGCGACGCACTACGCGATAGTCTTCGACCACGTTTTCGCTGGTCGCATCAACGAGGTGGAGGACGACGCGGCAGCGCTCGATATGGCCGAGAAAGCGTGTGCCAAGGCCGACGCCTTCGTGCGCGCCCTCGATGAGGCCAGGCAGGTCCGCGAGAACGAAGTCGAGCCCGCCGATGCGCACCATGCCGAGATTCGGGTGGAGCGTCGTGAAGGGATAGTCGGCAATCTTGGGCTTGGCAGCACTCACCTTGGCGAGGAACGTGGACTTGCCGGCATTCGGCAGCCCGACGAGCCCGGCATCAGCGATGATCTTGAGCCTCAGCCAGATCGTCAGCTCCTCGCCAGGAAGGCCGGGGTTGGCCCGCCGTGGCGCACGGTTGGTCGCCGACTTGAAGTGCGCGTTGCCGAAGCCGCCATTGCCACCCTTGGCGATGAGTGCGGTCTCGCCCGGCACCTTGAGGTCGGCGAGCAGCGTCTCGTTGTCCTCGGCAAAGATTTGCGTGCCCGGAGGCAGCTTGAGCGTGACGTCGCCCCCATCGGCGCCGGAGCGGTTGCGGCCCATGCCGGGCTTGCCGTTGCCGGCTTTGAAGTGCTGCTGGTAGCGATAGTCGATGAGCGTGTTCAAATTGTCGACGCACTCGGCCCAGACATCGCCGCCCCGGCCACCGTCACCGCCGTCGGGTCCGCCGAACTCGATGAACTTCTCGCGCCGGAAGCCGACGCAGCCGTTACCGCCGTCGCCCGAGCGAATGTAGATCTTGGCCTGATCGAGGAATTTCATGGTTTGCCCTTCGCAACGCGACGACGACCAGACCGCACGCGCCTTCGCAGGATGCCAAATCGTCGGGCGCGCGCAACCGCGATTGTCGCGATTCGGGATCAATAGAGCAACATTGGCCCATGGTCATCTACAGGCGCAGAGTTGGCATCGTTGCAATCATCGGTTGCTCTGGTGAGATTGGTTGCGGCTTCCATCAAATGGATGATGCGCTTACTGCTGTTTCCGATCTAGATTGGACTTGTACGAATTGATTTTCGCACCTTGCTCCAGGAGTAGCCGGCATGCCTATCGTCCAGATTTCACAGTCATCCATTCTCAATGGTGTGACCTCAGGCGATCAGACCGATCCCCAGACGATCCGCTGGGAAGGGGGCAGCGTTGCCACCTACACGTCGGTGGAGGGTGGCGTCGCCGTCATTCGGCTCGCAACCTTCAACCACGAGGGCGAGCGAATCGGCAGCGACATCGTCGTCTCGCAGGTGCCGAGCACCGACAATATGTCGACGGCTTTCCTCGGCCGACTGAGCAACGGCACGATCATTGTGACGTGGGTCGATGTCACGACGGGCGAAGCCTTCTTCCGGGCCTACGACGGCACGACGCTCGCCCCCCTCAATGCGCCGACCGAGATCACACAGACATCTGCTGTGGACGCGACCTTCTCCGGCATCGGCTTCGCCGAGGCCGCCAACGGCAATGTCCTCTTCAGCTGGACCACGACCGAGGCAAGCGGCGACGGGGCTGGACTAGCCGTCCATGCGAGGATGCTGTCTGCCGACCTGTCGACCTTCGAGAGCGAGTTCCAGCTCAACTCGACCACGACAGGAGATCAAGCTCGGGCCAGGGTCTCTCAGCTCGGCAACGGCAATTTCCTCGTAACGTTCCAAACGAACGACAGCGGCACGGACGACATCCGTGGTCGCATCATCGATCAGAATGGCGATTCCGTCGGCAACGACTTCGTTATCAACGGCACGACGGCGGGTGATCAGCAGCGTGCACGGGCTCGGCAGCTCGACGACGGACGGACGCTGATCGTCCATGAATCGAATGACGGCGGCAGCGACGTCAACATCCGCATGCGGCTACTCGACCTCGACGGCGTGCCGATCGGCGCAGACGAGATCGTCAACACAACGACAACTGGCAACCAACGTGCGCCCAATCTGATTGTCCTTCCGGATGGGCGCGTCGCAATCTCTTGGTCCTCGTTCGAAGTCTCCGGTAGTGGTGGCACGCAGGTGGTCATGAGGGCCCGAATCTGGGACCCGGACGGCCTGTTCCCGGAAAGCGATTTCAACCTCGGTCAGTTCCCCACGACCAATTCCATCCCCTTCACGAGCCTTCGCGCGACCGAGGACGGCAGGCTCGTTCTGGCCGTCGGCACGCCGAGCCTCTCGCTTGATGGCAGCGGCCTCAGCACGGAGTTGCGCTACTTCGTCCCGACAACCGATCTTGACGAGGAGGTCGCAAACGGTACGACTGGTCCCGACCCCGCGCTGATCGGCACAAGCTTGACCACGAGCTGGATCGATGGTCTGGCCGGTGATGACAGCATTGAAATGGCCGGCACCGGACGGGCCCACTTCTATGGTGATGCCGGCAACGATACCCTGATCGGCAGCTGGAACACCGATACTTTGTACGGCGGCACCGGCAACGATCAGCTCTCGGGCGCCGCAAATGCGGACATACTAGCCGGAGAGACCGGCAACGACATGCTCGACGGCGGCGCTGGCGGCGACGTGCTCGATGGCGGCGACGGCTTCGACTTCGTCTCCTATCTCTCCGCGACGTCGGGTTTGACCGTGAACTTGAGCAGCCCGGATCTCAACACGGGCGATGCGTTCCTCGATGCCTACGAAGGCATCGAGGGCCTCGTCGGCTCGAGCGGCAACGACAACCTCACGGGCACCTCCGGAAATGACGTCATCTATAGCGCCCTCGGCAACGACATCATGTACGGCCTGCAGGGCAACGACACGCTGCTCGGCCAGGCCGGCAGTGACATCTTCTTCGGGGGCGAAGGCAACGACTTCATGAGCGGCGTCAACGGCGCGGAGGTGGACGTCAACATCTTCGTGTTCAACGTCTCGCAGTACTATGGCTTCGGCCAGGATACGATCGTCGGCTTCGATGCGAACGACGCGAGCCCGGGCCACGACGTGCTCTACATCTCATCCGCAGTCTTCGCGGATTTCGCGGCCATGGAGGCGTCGACGTTCCAGTTCGGAACGGCGACGGTGATCTTCCGGCCCGGGTCCTCGGATTGGATCAAGCTGGTCGGTGTCGACAAGACCACGCTCACGGCTGGCGACGTCGTCTTCTTCTGAGGCCCGCATTGAGCTCAGGACACTCCCGGCGCGGCATTGGCGTCCGCGCCGGTTCCGCCTATGGTCGATCGGCAGCAAGGCCGATCGGCGATACCCGCGGAGGTGACCATGAGCAACAAGATGCGTTTGGCGATCCTCGGCGGAGCGGGGCGGATGGGCCGTGAACTCGCACGGGCCATCGCGGCGAGCGACGGCGCCGTAGTCGCCGCGGCCATCGAGCCTAAGGGTTCGGCCAGCATCGGGCGTGATGCTGGCGACCTCGCAGGGCTCGGCGCGAGCGGGGTCGAGATCACCGATGACCTCGCACAGGTCGTCGGTGCGATCGACGGCGTCCTCGACTTCACGATTCCGAAAGCGACCTGCGCGGCTGCCGCCATCACCGCCAAGGCCGGTCTCGTGCACGTCATCGGGACCACGGGCCTGTCGGCGGCGGAGGAGGCCGAGATCGCGACCGCGGCCATGCGCTCCGTCATCGTCAAGGCCGGCAACATGAGCCTCGGCGTCAATCTGCTGACGGCGATCACACGCAAGGTTGCTGCTGCGCTCGATCCCGACTTCGACATCGAGGTGCTCGAGATGCACCACAGGCACAAGATCGACGCGCCTTCGGGTACCGCGCTGATGCTCGGCCAGGCGGCGGCAGAGGGGCGAAATGTGACACTCACCTCGGTCAGCGTGCGTTCGCGTGACGGCCACACGGGGGCACGGCGGCGCGGCGACATCGGCTTTGCCACGCTCCGCGGCGGCAGCGTCGTCGGCGATCACACGGTGATCTTCGCCGGCGAGGGCGAGCGGATCGAGATCACGCACAAGGCTGCCGATCGCGGCATTTTTGCGCGGGGCGCAGTGAAGGCGGCGCTCTGGGCGCGCGGTCGAAGGCCGGGCCTTTATACCATGACCGACGTGCTCGGGCTGTGAGCAATGCAGGTCGCTGTCGAAACCCAAATCATCGCGCCACCCGAGACCGTGTTCGACACGCTCGCCGACATCCAGCGCTGGCCCGAGTTCATCTCCGCGATCGAGGCGATCGAGCTGCTCAATGCCGACACGTTCGCCCAAGGCCTTCGCTTTCGCGAGACGCGCATCATGTTCGGCCGCAAGGCGAGCGAGGAGATGACGGTCGTGACGCTCGAGCGGCCACGTCTCATGGTGTTCACCGCCGAGAGTCATGGCACGCGCTATCGCTCCGAGCACCGAATTGCACCGGAGGGGACGGGCACGCACTTGACGCTCATGTTCGAAGGCCGTCCGG
>DAORNH010000053.1:9974-13848 GCA_035440865.1 Hyphomicrobiaceae bacterium
TGATGGCGCGCCTCATGACGCCGCTCGCGCTCGTGCTCACCGGCACGATCCGGAAGCAGCTCGCTGCCGACCTCGCGGATGTCAAACGTGAGGCCGAAAGGCGAGCAGCGTCGGCCTGATCGAACGCTGCAAGACTGCCCCCGTACAACCCGAGGAAGGCGATCATGACCGCACACCAGACCGCAAAGGCTCAAGCGTTCCGCGCGCTCCATGGTCGCGGCAGCGCCTTCATCATTCCCAATCCTTGGGACGTGAGCTCGGCGCGAATTCTCACGGGTCTCGGCTTCGAGGCGCTGGCGACCTCGAGCGGCGCGGCAGCCGGTACATTTGGCCGGCGCGATGGGGGCATTACCCGGGCGCAGTCGCTCGCCAATGCCCGCGCCATTGTCGAGGCGACCGATCTCCCCGTCGCGGCCGATCTCGAGAACGGCTTCGGACACGGGGCTGACGAGGTCGCACTCACCATCCGCGAGGCGAGCGGGATCGGTCTCGTCGGCGGCTCAATCGAGGATTGCACCGGCGGCAAGGACGGCGGCATCTACCCAATCGACGTCGCCGTCGCTCGCATCAAGGCGGCCGCAGCTGCGGTGGGCGCGTTGCCAGTGCCGTTCGTGCTCACCGCGCGCGCCGAAAACTTCATTCGCGGCCGGCCCGACCTCGACGATACGATCGCCCGGCTCAAGGCCTACGAGGCGGCCGGCGCCGAGGTGCTGTTCGCGCCTGGCCTCCCCGACATCACAGCCGTGAAGCGCGTCTGCTCCGCACTCACGAAGCCGTTCAACTTCATGGTCGGCATCAAGGGGAAGTCGTTCTCGTTTGCGGAGCTCGAGTCGGCCGGGGTCGTGCGGGTCAGCCTCGCGACGTCGCTCTATCGCGCGGCCATGACGGGTCTCATCGAGGCGGCGCGAGAGGCGCGCGATAAGGGCACGTTCGGCTTCGTCGACAGGTCACTCCCGACGCCCGATATCAACGCGGCTCTCAAGGCGTGACGGAGAATGCCCGCAGGATTATCTGCCAGCCGGCCGAGCGGCGAATGATGAAAAGACAGGCAAGAGGCCTATTTGATATGCAGTAATTAGCCCAGTCAGCACAACGCGTCCTGCCTCAGAATTCAGCACCGACATTCCAATCGATTGAAGAGAAACACAAAATTTGAGCGTCGCGAGTTTGGCATGTTTCGTGCTGTGAGTCTGGATAGTTAACACCGCGTTGCACGCAGTAAGGGCCGTCCCGCATGAAGAAGATCGAGGCCATCATCAAGCCATTCAAGCTCGACGACGTGAAGGAGGCCCTCCAGGAGATCGGCCTGCAGGGCATCACGGTCATCGAGGCCAAGGGGTTTGGCCGCCAGAAGGGCCACACCGAGCTCTATCGCGGCGCCGAGTATGTCGTCGACTTTCTGCCGAAGGTGAAGATCGAGATCGTGCTCGCCGACGAGATGCTGGAGAAGGCGCTCGAGGCGATCCAGCGCGCGGCCAAGACGGGGCGCATCGGCGACGGCAAGATCTTCATCTCGACCATCGAGGAAGCCATTCGGATACGCACGGGCGAAACCGGCGCCGAGGCCATCTGACACCTGACCCGTTTCATACGTCCTCGGTGCTATCCGCCAAGCTGCTATTCGCAGTCCCTGGCAGCGCAGCGAGCGGCGTGCGAAAGCAATGCCCTGAAAACCAACAGATCTGACATCAGCCAACGCAGAGGACAATCATGCCGACCATCAAGACACCTGCCGACGTCCTGAAGCTCATCAAAGAAAAGGACGTGAAGTTCGTGGACCTGCGCTTCACGGACACCAAGGGCAAGCTGCAGCACGTGACGGCCGATGTCTCGTGCGTCGATGAGGCCATGTTCGCCGAGGGCTATGCCTTCGACGGCTCCTCGATCGCCGGCTGGAAGGGCATCGAAGCCTCTGACATGACGCTGATGCCCGACGCGTCGAGCGTGCATCTCGACCCATTCTTTGCCCAGACCACGCTCGCCGTGTTCTGCGACGTGATCGAGCCCTCGACCGGCGAGCCCTACGAGCGTGACCCCCGCTCGATCGCCAAGCGTGCGGAGGCCTACCTCCAGCAGACCGGCATCGGCGACCGCGTCTATGTCGGACCCGAGGCAGAGTTCTTCATCTTCGACGACGTCAAGTTCTCCGCCGACCCGTACAATACCGGTTTCAAGCTCGACAGCTCGGAGCTGCCCTCGAACTCTGATACCGACTACGAGATGGGCAACCTTGGCCATCGTCCGCGCACCAAGGGCGGCTATTTCCCGGTGCCGCCTGTCGACAGCTGCCAGGACATCCGTTCCGAGATGCTCTCGGTGATGGCGGAGATGGGCGTCGTCGTCGAAAAGCACCACCACGAGGTGGCGTCCGCTCAGCACGAGCTCGGCATCAAGTTCGGCCCGATGGTGACGATGGCCGACCACATGCAGATCTACAAATACGTGATCCACAACGTCGCCCAGGCGTACGGCAAGTCGGCGTGCTTCATGCCGAAGCCGATCTTCGGCGACAACGGCTCGGGCATGCACGTGCACCAGTCGATCTGGAAGGGATCGACGCCAACCTTCGCCGGCAACAAGTACGCCGACCTGTCGGACACCTGCCTGCACTACATCGCCGGCATCTTGAAGCACGCCAAGGCCATCAACGCCTTCACGAACCCGACGACGAACAGTTACAAGCGTCTTGTCCCGGGTTATGAGGCGCCGGTGCTGCTCGCCTACTCGGCGCGGAACCGCTCGGCCTCCTGCCGCATCCCGCACGTGACGAACCCGAAGGCGAAGCGGGTCGAGGTCCGTTTCCCGGATCCGGCGGCGAACCCCTACCTCGGCTTCGCTGCGATGCTGATGGCCGGCATCGACGGCATCCAGAACAAGCTCAACCCCGGCGAGGCCATGGACAAGAACCTCTATGACCTGCCGCCAGCCGAGCTCGAGAAGATCCCGACGGTGTGCGGCAGCCTGCGCGAGGCGCTGAACAGCCTCGACAAGGGCCGAGACTTCCTGAAAAAGGGCGGCGTCTTCACCGACGACATGATCGACGCCTACATCGAACTCAAGATGGCCGAGGTCGAGCGCTTCGAGATGACCCCGCACCCGGTCGAGTTCGATATGTATTACTCGGTCTGATGAGCGGCATATCCGTCCCGCGCACCAATATCGGGGCGGCCCACTCGGGCCGCCCCTCGTTCTTTCTCTCGTCGATTCGAGACCGGCGAATATGGTGAACGAGACCCACAATCGGCGTCCTCGTTGTCAGGGCGTCTGCATCTTGATAACTTCATCGCATGTCTGAGCTTCCAGCCACCACGCGCGCTGCGGATGGTTGGCCACGCATGGCGTGGACGCATCACGAACTCGATCGCATGAGCGAGGCTGGGCTTTTTGCGCCCGGTGAACGCGTAGAGCTGATCGATGGCGAGATCATCCCGATACCGGCCAAAGGTCAGCGCCACGATCGCGTGCGGATGGCGCTCAATCGCTCGATCAGCCGTCGGCTCGGCGAGGACAAGGACCTACTGCCGGAGCCTGGCTGGAGGCCGGCCGAGCGGTTCTATTTCGAGCCGGACTTTCTGATCGTGCCCCGGTCCGTCATCGTGCCGGAGTTCGCTAGGACTGAAGTGCTTCTTGGCATTGAGATTGCCGATTCGAGTATATGCTATGACACCACGATCAAGCGGGATCGGTATGCCGGCCTCGGTGTGGTCGAATACTGGGTAGTCAACGCCTGAGAGCTGTCGACGATTGTCCATCGCGAGCCTGACGCCGGTGTCTATCGGCTGATCGAGGCACGGCCGGCAGCGACGCTGCTGATGCCGGATCGCGTGCCCGAGATCGCACTCCGCCTTGCTGATCTAGGCGCTTCCTGACGCCA
>DAORNH010000053.1:13893-18057 GCA_035440865.1 Hyphomicrobiaceae bacterium
CGGCCGTTCATCACGTCACGCAAGGGGCGTCCAAGGCGATTGGCGGCTGAGTTGCCGTTGACTATCGTGAGCCCGTGGCCGCAGTCCATGGCACCCGGATCAGTCAGGAGGAAAGGTGAGCGACAAGAAGAAGCCGCCGGCGGACGAGGCGCGGTCAGTTTCAGAGCGCATCAGATCGCGCATCGAGGCCGCCAATGCCCGCTTCAACGCCAACGACAATATTTCGGGCTACATCGAGCCGGGCGAGATCGATCAGCTGGTCGACGAGGTGGCGCGCCGCATGCAGAGCGTGCTCGAGAGCCTCGTCATCGATACGCGCAACGATCACAACACGCAGGATTCAGCCCGCCGCGTCGCGCGCATGTACCTGCACGAGGTGTTCCGTGGCCGCTATCAGGCAGCGCCGCCCGTCACCGAGTTTCCGAACGTGACCGGCCTCGACGAGCTGATGATCATAGGCCCGATCACGGTGCGCAGCGCCTGCAGCCACCATTTCTGCCCGATCATGGGTCGGCTCTGGGTCGGTGTCATGCCGAACCAGCATTCGAACCTCATTGGGCTCTCGAAATACGCTCGACTCGCCGAGTGGGTGATGAGCCGCCCGCAGATCCAGGAGGAGGCGATCAATCAGCTCGCCGACCTCCTCACCGACAAGGTGAAGCCCGATGGCCTCGCCGTCGTCATGGAAGCCGACCACTTCTGCATGCACTGGCGCGGTGTCCGCGATACCGGTGCCAAGATGATCAACAGCGTGATGCGGGGCTCACTGCTCACCAACATCGCGCTCCGTCGCGAGTTCCTCGCGCTCATCAACTCCAAGCGGTGACACGCCGATGCTCGTTCAATGCCTCTATGCCAGCCGTGCCGTCGGCGCCGTCAGTGACGCAGTTCTCGACGATATCCTGCGCCAGTCGCGCCGCAACAATCTCGGACGCGGCATCACAGGCATGCTCTGCCATGCCAACGAGATTTTCCTTCAGGTGATCGAGGGCAGCCGCGAGGAAGTTTCCGGACTGCTCGGCCGCCTCTATGCCGACCCGCGTCATAAGGGCCTGCAGCTCCTCTCCTTCGAGGAAATCACGCAGCGCCGCTTCGGCAACTGGACCATGGGCAAGGTCAACATGTCGGCGATCAACGCGGCGCTGCTGCTCAAGTATTCCGAGAAGGCCGAGCTGAACCCGTTCGCCTGCACGGGTCCGGCGACGCTGCATCTGCTGCTCGAGATCGCCGAGGTGGGCGCCATCGCGCACCGCAGTACGTGATGCGGGTCGCGTTCGCGTCCTTGAGGTCGATCAACACGAAGAAGGCCGCTCCCGGATCGGGGCGGCCTTCTTCTTGGTCGATCTCACATCCTCGCGCCGACCGCGTGGACGCCGTTACTGGATCGAGTCCTCAGGGCGACGACGGCGGCGCTGCGCCAGCGTCGTCGGCGCAGCACCTTCAGGCCCTGCCAGCGTCTTGTCCGTCTCGATCTTCGCGTTCTTCTCGGCGATGAGTTCGTCGCGCTTCGCCGCCTCCTCGCGGAGCTTGCGCAGGAAGCCGCCGGTGCCCGCCGGGATGAGCCGGCCGACGATGACGTTCTCCTTCAGGCCCTCGAGCTCGTCGACACGGCCGTTGACGGCCGCCTCGGTGAGCACGCGGGTCGTCTCCTGGAACGAGGCCGCGGAGATGAAGCTGCGCGTCTGCAGCGACGCTTTCGAGATGCCGAGCAGCACCGGGTGACCCGTCGCGGGGCGCTTCCCTTCCTTCTCGAAGGCGAGGTTCAGCGCGTCGAGCTCGATCTTGTCGATCTGCTCGCCCTTGATGAGCTCGGTGTCACCGGAGTCTTCGATCTCGATCTTCTGCAGCATCTGGCGAACGATCACCTCGATGTGCTTGTCGTTGATCGTCACGCCCTGCAGCCGGTAGACGTCCTGGATTTCGTTGATGAGGAACTTGGCGAGTTCCTCGACGCCCTTGATGGCCAGGATGTCGTGCGGCGCGGGGTGGCCGTCGTAGATGAAGTCGCCCTTCTCGATGCGGTCGCCCTTCTGCACCGCGAGGCTCTTGCCGCGCGGGATCAGGTACTCCTTGCTCGCCTCGGACGGATCCTCGGGCTTGATGAGGATCTTCTGCTTGTTTTTGTAGTCCTTGCCGAACTCGACGATGCCGGAAATCTCCGCGATGATCGCGTGATCCTTCGGGCGGCGCGCCTCGAAGAGTTCGGCGACGCGCGGGAGACCGCCCGTGATGTCACCAGCCTTCGCGGATGCCGTCGGCGTACGCGCGAGCACGTCGCCGGCCTTCACCTTCGTGCCCTGGTCGACCGAGAGCACGGCTTCGACCGAGAGGAGGTAGCGGGCATCGCCGCCGCGGGCGAGGATGACGGGCTTGCCGTTCTTCCCCTCCTTGATGACGACGGCCGGCTTCAGGCTCGCCCCACGGGGAGACGCGCGCCAGTCCATGACGACGCGGTTGGTGGTGCCCTTCACGTCGTCGGTCTGCTCCTTCACGGAGATGCCGTCGACGAGGTCCTCGAAGTCGATGACGCCATCCACTTCGGCCATGATGGGCCGGGTGTAGGGGTCCCACTGCGCGATGCGCGTGCCGCGCTTCACCGCGTCGCCCTCGTCGACGTGGAGGCGGGCGCCATACGGGATCTTGTGGTTGGCGAGCTCCTTGCCGCCCTGATCGACGATGACGACCACGTTACTGCGACCGGTCGCGACGAGCTGGCCCTGGCTGTTGCGAGCCATGGCGCGGTTCTTGATCTTCACCGTGCCGTTGAAATTCGACTCGATGAACGACTGGTCGACGACGTTGGCCGCGCCGCCGATATGGAACGTGCGCATCGTGAGCTGCGTGCCGATCGACTGGGCGGCAATGACGCCGACCGCCTCGCCGATGTTGACGGGCGTGCCGCGCGCCAGGTCGCGGCCATAGCAGGCGGCACAGACACCGTTGGTCGTCTCGCAGGTCAGCACCGAGCGGATACGGACCTCCTGGACGTCGGCTTTCTTGATGATGTCGGTATGCCGCTCCTCGATGAGCTCACCCGCCTTGACGATCACCTTTTGCGTCGCAGGGTCGAGTACGTCCTCGGCGGTTGTCCGGCCGAGCACGCGCGCTGCGAGCGAGACGATCTCGGTGCCCGCATCGACGACGGCCTGGACGGCGATGCCCTTGTCGGTGCCGCAGTCCTCCTCGTTGATGATGCAGTCCTGCGAAACGTCGACGAGGCGGCGCGTCAGATAGCCCGAGTTGGCGGTCTTCAAGGCCGTGTCGGCGAGACCCTTGCGGGCGCCGTGCGTCGAGTTGAAGTACTCGAGCACGGAGAGACCTTCCTTGAAGTTCGAGATGATCGGCGTCTCGATGATCTCGCCCGACGGCTTCGTCATCAGGCCGCGCATGGCGGCGAGCTGGCGCATCTGGGTCGGCGAGCCGCGGGCGCCCGAGTGGCTCATCATGTAGATCGAGTTGATGGGCTTCGTGCGCCCGCTCGTCTCGACCTGCGGCGCCGAGATGCGATCCATCATCTCCTTGGCGATCTGCTCGGTGCACTTCGACCAGGCATCGACGACCTTGTTGTACTTCTCGAGCTGCGTGATGAGGCCGTCGTTGTACTGCTGCTCGAACTCGCGCACGAGCTCGGTCGTCTGGGCGACGATCTTCGTCTTGGTGGACGGGATCTGCATGTCGTCCTTGCCGAACGAGATGCCCGCCTTGAAGGCGTGATAGAAGCCGAGGCTCATGATCCGGTCGCAGAAGATCACTGTCTCCTTCTGACCGCAATTGCGGTAGACGGCGTCGATGAGGCCGGAGATCGCCTTCTTGGTGAGCAGCTGGTTGACGAGCGCGAACTTCACGTTCGGCTTCCGCGGCAGGAGCTCACCGAGGATCATGCGGCCGGGAGTCGTCTCGTGCACCTCGAGGACGTCGTTGCCGTTGGCATCGACGGTCGAAATGCGGCCGCGGACCTTGGCGTGCAGCGTGACGGCGCCGGCTTCGATCGCGTGGCGCGCCTCGGCGACCGAGCCGAGCAGCATGCCCTCGCCCGGCTCCTTCTCGCGCTGGATCGAGAGGTAGTAGAGACCGAGCACGATATCCTGCGACGGCACGATGATCGGCGAGCCGTTGGCGGGATGCAGGATGTTGTTGGTCGACATCATGAGGACGCGCGCTTCG
>DAORNH010000054.1:0-533 GCA_035440865.1 Hyphomicrobiaceae bacterium
AGGTGCTCTTGTCGTCGCCAGAGAGGAAGCGGAACGTGCCCCACAGCCAGTGGTGCAGATAGTCGGCTTCCTGCAGTCGGATGAACTCGTCAGAAGCGATATGGGTGCCGCGGAAAATCGAACAGCGGCCGGTCAGCGTCAGCACGCGATTGGACAGCGCATGGCTTTGCATCGCCATGCGGCGCTGTGCAAAGCGCATGTTGAGCCACGACTGCATCCACCAGGGGCCGCGCACGATGACGTGTTCGTCCGTCGTCAGCGCATGCAGCTTCGGATCGCAGGCGAAGAGCGGCGCCGACTTCCGCACGAGCCCCGGGTGATAGACGAAGTCGCCGTCCATGAAGATGACGAGGTCGTCCTTGGCGAGCCCCGCGCGCGACATGGCGCGCAGGATGAGCGCGATGGCCACGCGCTTGCCCGGCTGGTTCTGGCGGATGATGCGCAACGTGATGTCGAGGTCGGAGGCGACGAGCTTCAGGTGCCGGGCGATCTTCTGCTCGTCGGCAAGCTCGCTCGAGCCGAGCCAGAGCGTC
>DAORNH010000054.1:633-1782 GCA_035440865.1 Hyphomicrobiaceae bacterium
CCCCAGCCGCTCTCCCAGAGCCGTGCGGCACGCTCCGCCATTGCCGGATAGGTGACCTTCTCGAAGACCTTCGCGCGGATCCAGTGGTTGAACCACCAGAGGTAGCGCCAGATACCGAGGATGCCGATCACATAGATGAAGTCCTGGACCTCCGGGTCCCAGATCGTATTCGGCACGTACGACATCACGACGAAGCAGACCGCGAAGAACGCGGCGATCTTCATCTGCACGAGCGGCGACCATTTCTCGGTGAACGAGAGCTTCACCGTCGGGTCGCTTTCGCGGATCAGCTGCTCATACATGGGCGGGCGCCTCACATCGCGCGGCTGATCCTGTTGCGGATCGAGGCCATCAGCGAGTTGGTCGAGCGCTGCGGGAAAATGGCGATCACGGGCGTCCCGGAGCGATAGCGCTCGGCATCCGCGACGCGGGTCGGATCGTCGAAGGTGATCGTCACCTTGGCAGAGCGGTCGACGGAGCCGCGCCAGCGATAGCCGGGCGCCGTCCGCGCGTTCTGCTCGGCGATGAACCCCGTCGTGCGGTCGATCCCTGTGACGCGGCCCTTGAGCGTCTCGCCGACGGCCGCGATGAAGAGCGTCACCTCGTCGCCGAGACCGACCTTCATCACCTCGTCCTGCGTCAGGAATGCAAGCACGTGACGCTTGGCGCGTTGCTCGATCACCGCGATCACGTCGCCGCGGCGCACATGCCCGTTGTCGACGTGCGGCAGCTCCAGCACCGTGCCGTCGAACGGAGCGGTCACGGCGAGCCGCGCGCGGTGATTGGCGAGCGCCAGGAAGCGCTGGTGGAAGAGCTGGATCTCGTGCTCGGCGAGCCGCACCTGCGCCTCGATCAGCCCGACGTCGCCGACAATGTTGGCGCCCGTATAGTGCCGCTTGCCGATGTTGGCGCCGGCAAGCTCCACTCGGCTCTTGAGTTCGACGCGCTTCCCTTCGATCACCTGGCGGAGCGCGATCACCGCCTTCTGCGCCTCCTCGACCTTGGTGTCGGTCGCATAGCCCTTCTTGTGCAGCGAGGTGAGCCGGCCGAGCTGCGCCTCGGCGAGGGCGAGCTGCGACTGCAGCCCGTCGATCTCGATGCGGATCTGCTCGGCGCCCTTCAAGTCGATCGCGGCGAAACTCTGCAGCC
>DAORNH010000054.1:1806-3310 GCA_035440865.1 Hyphomicrobiaceae bacterium
CTCGAGCTCGTCGGCGTGGCGGCGCTTCATGTAGATGAGCTTCGCCTTCTGCTCCTTGACGGCGATCTCGGCGAGCTCGATCTCGCGCTCGAGCTGATTGTCGACGAGCGTCACGATGGACTCGCCCGAGCGCACGGTATCGCCGGGCTTCAGGCTGCCGGTCTTGATCCGGCCTTCCGCCTGCGATGCAACCGACTCGACGGGCGAGGCGATCACCGCCGTCTGCACCTCGAGGCGATAGAAATTCGAATAGAGGAGCAGCCCCGTGTAGCCGAACACAAGGAAGCCGAGCACAGCGTAGACCGCCGACATCACCAGCGCCTTCGACGGGCGCCGGCGCACAGGCACCGCCTTCGGCGGGCTCGCATCGGGCTGCAGGGAGGCCGGCGTCACCGGCACGTCGATGCGCTGGATGGTGTCCTCGACATCCACCATCGTGCCGCGCACGAGCTCCTCGATGAAGTGGCTCATGAGCTCGCGCTCGCGCTCACCGAGCTCGGTGAAGCGGCAGCCGATCATGCGCGCATCGGCGTCGAAGCGCATCACCTCGACCTTGGCATCGAAGGTGACGTCGAAGCCCTGGAAGGGAAGCGTCAGCTGCAGTGCAAGCTCGCTGCCGATCGTCGGCAGCTCGCCCTCGACCCCATCGAGCCGCAACCCGCCGAGGCTCCAGTCGGTCGCACGGTAGCGCCGACCGTCGATGTGTACGTACATTGGGGCGGTGACGCGGTGATGACGGCGCTGGTCAGGCCGCTCCCGCTTGATTTTCACCGCCATGGTCCGAACTCGTTACTAGACGCTACTACTCGTTGGGCCCGAGCACCCCTATGCCGAGCCACCCTCGCTTATGACAGGTTGCAGTTAAGATTGGATGTGCACGACGAGGCGCGGCGTGCCGCCTTGCAGCGGCACCACTCGTTCGCGAGAGCACCGTGAGAACCGTGTCTACTTGCTCGTCCTCGGCGCCTGCCCGCGCTTCAGGCGGCGTGCATCGCCGATCGCGAGCAGCTTCTCACGATCCTCCGGTCGCACCTGGTTGTAGCGCTCACGCCATTCAGGACCGCCCTTCCAATCGAAGGGGGAACGCACGAATGACCGCGCTCCAGCCGCCGTCTCGAGCTGGCCGAGCGCCAGCCGCACGATCGCGTCCTGCATGGTCGGCTGCCAGGGATGGCCGCACGGATTGCCGAGCGGAAAATCGGAGTAGACGAACCGCGGTACGCCGCAGTGCTCGACGATGTCCCTAGCCGAGCCGATGATCACGGTCGGAATGCCGTTCGCTTCAAGGTATCGGGCCGTCAAACTGACGGACTGGTGGCAGACCGGTCAAAGCGCGGTCAGCAGCGCGGCGTCGGCCCCGTCCTCGCGGATGCGCTTCAGGATCTCCGGCGCGTCATGCTCCAGCGTCTTCTTGTGGCTGTAGTCGGTCGGCACACCATGAAAGCGGGGCGCGATGCACCCGACAACGCCCTGCTCTACCAGTCGGCCGACCGCGTGGATCGGC
>DAORNH010000054.1:3342-12722 GCA_035440865.1 Hyphomicrobiaceae bacterium
CACGGTCCCAGGCGAGGTCGGTGTCGAAACCCGCAGGCGGCGCGGCAATGTCACCCGACCAGACCTGCTTGCGGCCCTTGGCATCGCGGTTCGAACGGTCGGGCGGACCGGCCGTGGTGACGAGCGCCACGCGTGCCGCTGCCAGCGGCTTCCCGAGCTTCGTGAACGGCACGTCGTCGAAGTGTGCCCAGACGTAGTCGTTCGTGTAGCCGAGTGCGCGGTAGTAGAGACGCGTGCGCTCCATGTACGGGACGGACCTCTCGGTCGACGGCTCTGACATATGTTCCCCCGGGTGCGTTGTCAGTCCCACTATGTCTACCACGAACCCCGCTCGCAACCCGCAACGTGCCGTGGCTGCCCCGCGCCGGACGCGGGGCGGGCCATACTGTCCCAGCCGGTGACAGAGCGTTGCCCCCCTCCCCCGAATCGAGGCACTCAGGTTGTACACCCACGAGGAGCGGGGGCCCTCCATGAATGTCATGTCGACGCCGACGGTGAAGCCAATGGCACCGGATCTCGCAGAAATAGCCGCCAGCACGGCAGAGCTTTGCATCGCGACGCGCGTGCGGCAGTTGAGCCGCATCGTCACGCGCGTCTATGACGATGCGCTGCGTCCACTCGGCATCACGGCGAGCCAGTACACGCTGCTCACGCAGCTCGCCAATCGCGACGGCATCACGGCCGCCGAGATCGGCGCCACGCTCGACATCGAAAAGTCGACGCTCTCGCGCAACTTGAAGCGCCTGCTGGCGCTCGGTCTCATCAACATGGACCCGCCGGCTGGCCGCCGTGGACGTGGCCTGCACCTTACGCCGCGCGGGCAGGCCGTGATCAAGGACGCCTATCCGATCTGGTCCGCCGCCCAGAAGCGGTCTACAGAGATCATGGGCGGCGAAAGCCGGGCGATGCTCGACACACTCCTCATGCAGGCCGAACGCCTAATCCCCGCCTGACCGTCAGCCACTATCGCCGAAATCAGCGCCGCATTCAGCGATTGCTGATCGCCTCGATCCAAGGCACCTTCGCTTCGCGCCCAGATTGGAGCGCTTGAAGCGGAGGCATTGCCGTGTTCGATCTCGAGCTTCTGACAGAGGCCGCCTCACTGCTCGAGGTCCTGCGCCAGCGTACGCTCAAGATTGTGACGGCGGAGAGCTGCACGGGCGGCCTCATCGCCGGCCTGCTCACCGAGATCCCGGGCTCCTCCGACGTCGTCGAGCGCGGTTTCGTCGTCTATTCGAACGACGCCAAGATGGAAAGTCTCGGAGTACCGGGCCATCTCTTCGCCGACCATGGTGCCGTCAGCCGTCCCGTCGCCGAGGCCATGGCGTCAGGCGCCCTCATGAATTCCCTCGCCGATGTCAGTATTGCTGTGACCGGTGTCGCCGGACCAGGTGGTGGCACCGCGCTGAAGCCCGTCGGCCTCGTGCATATCGCCGCCGCCACGCTCGGTGGGCAGCCGCTCCACCAGGAGTGCCGCTTCGGCGACATCGGTCGCAGCGCCATTCGCCTGGAGACGATCAAGGTCGCACTCGCCCTCGTGCGCCGATTGACCATCGACATGCCCCTGGCCCCGCCCGCCGACGCTTGACGCCGGCTGGCGGTCCCTGCGACGAAAGCGGCCTCAAGCCAGACGCTCGATCGCGACTGCCGTCGCCTCGCCGCCGCCGATGCAGAGCGAAGCGACCCCCTTCGTCTCACCGCGCTTCTTGAGCGCATTCATCAGCGTCACGATGATGCGCGCGCCCGAGGCGCCGACCGGATGCCCGAGAGCGCAGGCACCGCCATGCACATTGACCTTGTCGTGCGGCAGATCGAGATCGCGCATCGCCGCCATGGTCACGACGGCGAACGCCTCGTTGATCTCGTAGAGCTGCACCTCCTTCGCCGACCAGCCGGCCGCCGCCAGCACCTTTTTGATCGAGCCGATCGGCGCCGTCGTGAACCAGGCCGGTGCCTGCGCATGGCTCGCCGTCGCGAGGATGCGGGCAAGCGGCTCGAGCTTGCGCCGCTTGGCCTCGCTCTCGCGCATGAGCACGAGTGCCGCGGCCCCGTCCGAAATCGACGATGAGTTCGCGGGCGTCACCGTGCCGCCGTCGCGGAACGCGGGCTTCAGGGTCGGGATCTTCGCCGGATCGGCCGTGAAGGGCTGCTCGTCGCGCTTCATCTCGCTCGTGCCCTTGCGCGACTTCACCGTCACGGGAGCAATCTCGGCATCGAACGAGCCGTCCTCGTTGGCGGCCTTGGCGCGGCGCAGGCTCTCGATGGCGTAGGCGTCCTGCGCCTCGCGCGTAAACTGGTAGTGCTGCGCGGTATCCTCCGCATAGGTGCCCATCAACCGGCCCTTGTCGTAGGCATCCTCGAGGCCATCGAGGAACATGTGATCGTAGACCTGGGTGTGGCCGAGGCGCTGGCCCGAGCGCATCTTCGGCAGGATGAACGGCGTGTTCGTCATGCTCTCGAGGCCGCCCGCGACGATCACCTCGCCTGCCCTGACGTGCAGCGCTTCGAAGCCCATCATCACGGTCTTCATGCCCGAGCCGCACATCTTATTGACAGTCGTGCAAGGCACGCTGTCGGGAAGGCCTGCATAGCGCGCCGCCTGCCGCGCCGGCGCCTGTCCCTGGCCCGCCGGCAGCACGCAGCCCATCAGCACCTCGGCGATCTCGTCGGGCTTCACGCCAGCGCGCGCAACTGCCGACTTGATGGCGACCGCCCCGAGCTCCGGGGCAGGCAGGCTCGATAGCGCCCCCTGGAAGCCGCCGATCGGTGTGCGCGCTCCGGAAACGATGACGATCGGGTCGGCGGTCTTCGACATGTCACTCTCCTCCGTCAGGTTATGCCTCGATGCGGACACAGGTTAGCCCCTCGCGGCCATGCTGCAAAGCAGCATGCACATGGCGCCATTGTGCTCACAAGGAGCGTTGCCGGAGCTCGCTTGTGTACCGCCTCATTTCGGTTCCGCTTTGGCCGCGTCCGATCCCGAATCAGCTTGCTGTTTAGGTCTCGTTAGTCGAATCATCGTCGTATCACCCGCGGGGTTGAACGGCGGTCGCGGGGGAAGCCAGAGATGCTGATGAGCGTATTCGAGGACATCATCGAGGCGACCGAGCATCCAGAGCTCGCGGGAAAGCGCGTGCTCGTCACCGGTCTGACGATGGCACTCGGCGTCGATGTCGCGCGCGCCTTCGCCGAGCACCGCGCCCGTCTGGTGCTGCACATCGCCGAGGACGGACCGGAGGCCGACGCGCTTGCCTCGTATGTGTCCTCGACTGCGCTCGATCTCGAGCTCTACTCCGGCGCGATCGGCGACAAAGACGCGGCGACCAAGCTCGCCCAGCGTGCCTCGACCGCATTCGGCCCGCTCGATGTTATCGTCAACCTCGCCGTGATCGCGACGCCACGCACGGGCGATGCGGCCACCGAAGCCGAGATCGAGGACGCTGTCAGCTCGGGCTTGCGCGCGCCGCTCGTCGTGACGCGCATCGCCGCCAACCGCATGCGTCTCACCATGACCGGCGGGCTGATCCTGAACGTCGCGATCGTCACCGGTCCCGACAGCAAGGCGCGCCGCGCCGTCGCCGCGGTGACGCGCACGACGCTCGCCGCCATGACGCGCGCTGAAGCGGCGTCCTGTGCCGCCGACGGCATCCGCATCAATGCAATCGCACCCCGCTCGGGCCTCTTCGAGCACGAGCGCCATCTCCAGAACGAGCCGCAGATCGCCAACGTCGCGCTCTACCTCGCGAGCAAGAAGGGCCGCGAGCACACCGGTCTCGTGTTCGAGGCGAACGGGCCGCAGTGCCGCTGAGCCGGCACGCGAGGCAATGTCTACCAGATGCACTCCCTCAGATGCTCCTGCTCGTCGAGCTGGTCGATCTCGTAGCCCGTAAAATCGGCGCGCGTGACGACCCCTAGGACCTTGCCTTCCGCCACCACAGGGAGATGCCGGAAGCCGCCGTCGCACATGGCTCGTAACGCTTCGATCGCGCGGGCGTCCGAGGCGATCGTCACCGGCTTGCCCGTCATGGCCTTGCTGACGGCAGTCGCCTCCGGCGCGATGCCCGACCGGATCGCCTTCACTGCATCACGTCCGGTAAATATGCCCTTGAGATGCCCGCACGCGTCCGTCACGAGCGCGAAGCCTCGACTTTCCTTCAGCATGGTCTGACAGACGTGCTTCACCGTCTCGTCACTCTTGGCGATGAGCGGTGTCTTGCCTTCGATGATGTCGCCGACGCGGCGGTCGGCCGAGTTGCCGAGCCCGCCGCCGAGTTCGCGCCAGAGGAACGCTTCGAACTCCATGCCCTTGAAGTCGCCCTTCGAAACGACGCCGACGATCTCGTGATCGTCCGTCACCGGGACATGCCGGAAGCCGCCCGCTGCCATCGCCTTCAGCGCCTCGATTGCCGTGCAGTCCGGGCGCACCGACACTGGACCTTCCGTCATCGCCTTGGCGAGCTTGACCTCGCCCGGCGCCCTGCCCTTCGCGATCAGCCGGACGGCGTCCCTTCCGGTGAAGATGCCGGTCAAATGGTGCTCCTTGCCGACCACCAGCACCGAGCCCGCGCCGTGCTCGCACATCAGGGCGCAGGCGCGTCCCGCGGTCTCGCTTTCGGCAAGGACGAGCGGCTTCTGATCTTTCACGATGTAGGCGAGCTTGCGATTGGTCATGACCGTCACGCTCCTTGAAATCGGTGGATGGTCTCGCTGCCCCAGCGTGGCCCTCTCAAACTCAATTCGCCCCGTCGAGACTATTGATGTAGGCGACGATGCGGTCGATGTGATCGTCCGCCAGCACGAATTTCGGCATCTCGTCGTGCGGGGCCGCGATCGCGCGCGTCAGCGGCTCTCGCAAGGCCTCCATGGGATGGCGCGCGTGAAGCGTGCGGAAGGCGGGTGCGCCGGCCTTCGGGCTCGCGCCTTCGCGACCGATGGCATGGCAGCTCTTGCAATGCGTCTCGACGAGCGCCGCCCCTTCGCCGACCCGCTTCGCCGCCTCCTCGGCGAGCGGCGCACTACTGCGCAGCCGCGCGAGCCCGTCCCTGGCGCCGATATGGCTCGGATCGAACAAAAGTGCGCGTTGCAGGTCCTGGATCGCCTCGGCGCGCTTTCCCTGCGTTTCGTAGGCATAGCCGCGATTGGCATAGGCGACCGCATAGACCGGGTTCAGGAGGATCGCCGCAGAGAAGTCCTCGATCGCACGCGGAACATCTCCGGCCTTTCGATAAGCGATTGTTGTGGGCGCTCGGGCTCTTCGGATTGAGCTTCAGCGCCTCCGAGAAGTCCGCGATCGCGGGCGCCGCTGCTCCCTTCACGAGGTTGGCATAGCCCCGGCCGGTGAACCCGGCTGCCGACTTGGGATTGATGCGAATGACGGCGCTGTAGTCGGCAATGGCGCCGTCGTGGTCGCCGCGCCGCACCCGCACGAGGCCACGAAAGACGTAGGCCTGAATGTCAGCGCCGCCGAGCCGGATCGCCTCGTCGAGGTCGGCGATCGCGAGATCAAGGACTCCGGCCTCCGTGCGCTGGCGGCCACGATTGCGATAGGCAATGGCCTTCTGCTCGACGGAGTATCCGGCCCCCGCGATCACGTCGCTGCAGGCCGCGAGCTTCTGTTCGGGGCGGGCCGGTCCACGGCAAGTCTCGAACGCATCCGCGCGGGCGCCACTTGCGGCACCCCACACGAGGGCAGCGGCAAGCACCAGTGCATTGAGTGACGTCATCAGATCGCATCGTGACATGGGATCCTCCAAGGACCCTGTCATCGTTACGTCATGATCGCCCACCGGCCGTTGACAGGCATCAACTGGACGCCGGACCCTCCCGGTTCGGCGCCTCATTGATGATCAGAACACCGGCCGGCCCGGGATGCGGGTGCGGATGCGATAGAGCGACGTCGAGGCCGTGATGTAGAGCGAGCGATAGTCGCCGTCGCCCCAGCAGAAGTTGGCGGTGTACTCCGGCACGCGGATCACGCCGAGCGCGCGGCCGTCCGGATCGAACACGTGGATGCCGCCCGGTCCACAGCTGTAGACGTTGCCGATGGCATCGATTTTCATGCCATCGGGAGCGCCAGCTCCTTCGCCCCGCGTCTCCGCCCACACGCGCCCGTTGGCGAGCGTGCCATCGTCGCGAACATCGAACACGCGGATGTGCTGGCGCTCCGTATCGCTGACGAACAGGCGCTGCTCGTCGAGCGAGAAGCAGAGCCCGTTCGGCTGCTTGAAGTCGTCGGCGAGGCAGCGCACCGCACCGGTCCCGGGATCGATCCGGTAGACACCCTGGAAGCTCAGCGCCTGCGGCCGCTTCAAGCCGAACCCGTCCATGCGCCCATAGGTCGGATCGGTGAAGTAGATCGCATCGTCGTTGCGGACGATGATGTCGTTCGGGCTATTGAGCTCGGTGTCGCCGTTGTGGCTCGCGAGCGTCGTCGTGCTCCCGTCGGCCTCGAGGCGCGTGACCCTGCTCGAGGCATGCTCGCATATCAGCATGCGCCCCGACTTGTCGTAGACGAGGCCATTCGACTTGTGCGTCGGCTGGCGAAACGTCCTGACGCCGCCCTTGGCGTCCCAGCGCCGCATGATGTCGCCCGGCATGTCCGAGAACGTGAGATGTCCCTCGACCGGATGCCAGAGCGGCCCTTCCGTGAACTTGAAGCCGGTGCCGAGCTTCTCGAACGATACATCTGAGCCGACGACCTCCGTAAGGCGCCGGTCCCGAACCTCGAGATTGCCCATGACCGCTACTTCCCGCCCTTGATCTTGTGGACGCTCCTGTCACCGACGAACCAGTCGGTGGCCTTCACGTCCTCGAACACGACCCACACGGCCTCTTTCGGCAGCTTCGCCACCTCGGTGATCGTCTCCGTGATGCGGCGCGCCATCTCGTCCTTGCGCTCCTGGCTGTGGCCCTCGAGAATGCGGATATTGACGAACGGCATGGGGTCCTCCTGCTTGGCTTGTGCGGCTGGCTGCTGCCTTATCGCCCTCAGATCGGCCCTCGCCCGAACCGGAGCTTATCATTGCAATCTGCCCGATGCTCCACGCAGCGGCAACCAGCAGGTTGATCGGACACCCCTCGCGACCATCTGACGGCCGACCCGTGGGTACACGGGCCATGTCGACCACGATCATCGACGGCAGCGTCAGCTGCAGGCTTGTGTTATCGGTGGCACCCGCCAAGCGCACGACCCCAGGCACATCCAGGTGTGCAGGACGACACGCAACCACGAGGGGCAACCACTAAATGGCGAAGAAGCCGAAGGCCGCGCCGACGCCAGCCGGTCCCCCCGCGGTGCCGGCCAAGCGGGTCGACCGCTGGCTCCTTAAATCCGAGCCCGACGTCTTCTCCTGGGCGATGATGAAATCCCGCGGGGCCACCGGCGAACCGTGGACAGGGGTGCGCAACTATCTCGCCCGCAACAACATGCGCTCGATGCAGATCGGCGATCTCGCCTTCTTCTATCACTCCAATATCGGCAAGGAGATCGTCGGGGTCGTACGCGTCATCGCGCTCGCCCATCCCGACCCCGAGGACGAGACAGGCACGTGGGCCTGCGTCGACGTCGCAGCCGTCGCTGATCTGCCTTCGCCCGTTTCGCTGCAGGCGATCAAGGACAATCCGAAGCTTTCAGGCATGGCGCTCGTCACCACCTCGCGGCTTTCGGTGCAACCCGTGACGCCTGCCGAGTGGCGCGAGGTCTGCCGCATGGGCGGGCTCGATGCCCGACGGCTTGCCGAATGATGGTCGCCAGCTGAGGGCAGCGTCCACATCGGCGTGTTCTCCGGCGGTCATCCGTTCCAAGGTGCGGAAGCGGCGCGCCTGCTCATCATGTCCAGCATGGCGCATTCCCACGTAGAAGGAGGCGTGGCACCCTGACCTTGCGTGTCGGTCCGGACCGGATCGCCGACTGAGTGCAGTGATCCACAGCACTGATCAATCGCCGGACATCTGGCAGAGATGATATAAACATTGTTCATTTGGAGCGGACGACCATGAGTTCCAGATCCCTCATCCAGGCCTGCGGTGCACCTGCGGTGGCGTCCGGCCAGGACGATACGCAGTCGGCGCTGCTGACGCGGCGAAGCCTCCTCCTCAGCGTCGCGGCAGCGACGCTGATCCTGCCGGCCGGCACGGCCTCGGCCGCCGCCGTTGCCGGCGCCGTCAGCGACCTCACCGGCGACGCCTTCGCTGAGGCCGCAGGACAGCGCCGTCCCCTCGCGACCGGTGCCAACGTGTTCGTCGCCGACACGGTCGCGACCGGAGAGGAAGCGCGTGTTGCGCTGAAGCTCGGTCGCGCGACTCTCGTCCGGCTTGGCGCCAAGGCGCGCCTCAAGATCGACGCCCACCTGATCGACGTCGGCGGCGAGCTCGACTTGCAGTCCGGCCCGATGCTGTTCGACCGGAAATCGAGCACGGCCGCTCGCCGCGAGACCGTGGTGCGGACGCCCTACGGCCTTCTCGCCGTCCGCGGCACCCGCTTCTGGGGCGGTATGAGCAACGGCGTCTTCGGCGTATTCGTCGATGAAGGCCGCGTCGACGTCAGCGCCGCCGGACGCACCGTGCGCCTCACCCGCGGTCTCGGCACTGACATCGCGGCACCCGGCGCCCGCCCAACGCCGCCGAAGCCGTGGGTGGCCGAGCGCATCGAGGCCGCGTTGGCAACGGTAATGGCGAAGTAGCTGCAGCGACCGACGAGGCTCAGCGCAGCTATGCGGCCGGTCGCCGCACTTCGCTCTCGCCAGCCTTGCGACGACTGCGCTATGCGTTAACTGCAGGCGCCTCGCATGACGCGCCGTCCTCTGCAGGGCCCTCAACGATGATCCCCAATACGTCCCCGTCCTTCAACTTCGACCTCGGCGAAACCACCGACCAGCTCCGCGACACGGTGCGCGCCTTTGCCCAGAACGAAGTCTCGCCGATCGCCGCCGAAATCGACCGGACGGATCGCTTCCCGCGGGAGTTGTGGCCACGCATGGGCGAACTCGGCCTGCACGGCATCACGGTCGAGGAGGAGCATGGCGGCGCGGGCCTCGGCTATCTCGACCATGTCGTCGCCGTCGAGGAGATCTCGCGCGCCTCGGCCGCCGTCGGCCTCTCCTACGGGGCTCACTCGAACCTCTGCGTCAACCAGATCCGCCGCAACGGCAGCGAGGCGCAGAAGCGCAAATTCCTTCCGAAGCTGCTCTCGGGCGAGCATGTCGGCTCCCTTGCCATGAGCGAGGCCGGTGCTGGCTCCGACGTCGTCTCCATGCAGCTCAAAGCCGAGAAGAGGGGCGATCGCTACATCCTCAACGGCTCGAAGATGTGGATCACCAACAGCCCGGACGCCCAGCTCATTGTCGTCTACGCCAAGACCGATCCGACGGCCGGCCCGCGCG
>DAORNH010000054.1:12736-18001 GCA_035440865.1 Hyphomicrobiaceae bacterium
TTCATCGTCGAGACCAGCGCCAAGGGCTTCAAGGTCGCCCAGAAGCTCGACAAACTCGGCATGCGCGGCTCCTCCACGGGCGAACTCGTCTTCGACAACGTCGAGATCCCCGAGGAGAACATCCTCGGCGGCGTCGGGCGCGGGGTGAACGTGCTGATGTCAGGCCTCGACTATGAGCGCGCGGTGTTGGCCGCCGGCCCCATCGGCATCATGCAGGCCGCCATGGACATAGTTCTCCCCTACGTCCACGAGCGCAAGCAGTTCGGCCAGCCGATCGGGTCGTTCCAGCTGATCCAGGGCAAGCTCGCAGACATGTACACCACGATGAATGCCTGCCGGGCTTACGTCTACGCCGTCGCCCGTGCCTGCGACCGCGGTGAGACCACCCGCCGCGATGCGGCCGGAGCCATCCTCTATGCCTCTGAGAAGGCGACACACATGACGCTGGACGCGATCCAGATCCTCGGCGGCAACGGCTACATCAACGATTATCCGACGGGACGCCTGCTGCGCGATGCAAAGCTCTACGAGATCGGCGCCGGCACGAGCGAGATCCGCCGCTGGCTGATCGGACGGGAACTCTTCGAGGCGACGGCCTGAGCGACTGCCTGAAAGGGCAAGCCAGGCGCCACAGCAAAGCATCAACGACATGACCCTGACGTCGAAAAGCTGATCAGACTAAAGAACGGCTCGCATTGGCGACGACCCCAACCTGAAAGTCGAGGAGCCCGACAAATATATCAGATACTCAACGTCTTCGATTGCACGGCACGCATCACGGCCTGAATGCGCGTCGTCACGTCGAATTTCCGCTTTACGTTTTCCGTGTGATAATTGACGGTCTTGGCGCTGATCCCGAGAATTTTCCCGATCTGCCAATCCGACTTCCCTTCCGACACCCAACGCAGGATCTCGATCTCGCGCGGCGTCAGCTGGCTGGTGAACTGAAACTCTGCACGAATGAATTTTGCTAAGGATTTGTAAAAGGCCTCGATGGCCAACCTCAATTGCTCACGGACAACGACATTGAACTCGATATTCGGTGAACCGATACTGAATACACCCTGGGCATCGCCCTCGGGCTCAGACACGGCGACAACCAGCGCATTACGAACTCCGTACCGGTAGGCTAACTCCATGCATTCGCGCTCCTTTTTGTCCATCGTGGCGTTGTCGAGGACATCGGACCAGGCGAACGTGCGCCGGTCCTGCACCACCTTCAGTATGGGATTGTAGTGATGCACGCCGGAAGCCCGATAGGCGCGCCACCATGAATCACCCCGGCTGCAGAGCAGAATTGAATCGTCATCCAACCGGCGCAGATCACGAAGTCGCATGCACACGTAATCGTGAAATCTCTGACGCCGCATGAATTGCTCGAACGCAGCGATCAATTCCAGTTTCGATGGCGCACGCTCGGTCCCGTCCAGAAAGGCGCGCAACTCCCTGTCGCGCTGCTTTGCGCCATCCGCGGCTGTGGTTCGTCCCTCGGACATCACAACTCCGCCTTCCAGAAAAGAACAACCTGCCCGGAAATGATACGGGCAGCCACAAGTTTAGCACAACTCCGAGCGGAGGCAAGTTTCGCGCCGATGCTGCGCCAGCAACTGCCACAACGGCCTGGATACAATCGTATTCCCGGTTTTTTTCTCGCGCCCGCCCGAGTAGCGCTTGGCAGCCGCTGCGATTGTCCCAAACGGCCCATTGCCGGGCGGTCCGCCCATCGCGCCCATTGCGCACGGCGCCTGCTGCGGCTACGCCTCGTGCATGAAACTTTACCGGGCATTCGCCACCGTCGGCGCGCTGACGATGGTGAGCCGAGTCGCGGGCTTCGTGCGCGACGTGCTCATCGCCTCCGTGCTCGGCACCGGCGTGGTCGCCGAGGCGTTCTTCGCCGCCCTCCGCTTCCCGAACCTCTTTCGCCGCCTGTTCGCCGAGGGTGCCTTCAACGCCGCCTTCGTGCCGATGTTCGCCCGACGCCTCGAGCAGCAGGGCCCCGATGCGGCCCGCCGGCTCGCCGAGGAGGCCATGGCCGGCCTCGCGCTCGTGCTGACGCTGCTCTCAGCGCTCGCCATGATCGCAATGCCGTGGTTCACGCTCGTCAACGCGCCGGGCTTCAGCGAGGACCCGGCGAAGTTCGACCTCACGGTCGCGCTGACGCGCATCACTTTCCCCTATCTCGCCTGCATGTCCGCCGTCGCCCTCCTCTCAGGCGTGCTGAACTCGCTCAAGCAATTCGCGGCGGCGGCGGCGGCCCCGATCCTCCTCAACGTCGTGCTGATCTCGGCAATCCTTGCCGCAAAGCTGCTCGACCTCGGGCCGAGCGCCTTCACAGGCCAGCTCCTCGCCTCGGGCGTGGCGCTTGCCGGCCTCGCGCAGGTGGCACTTGTCTGGATGGCGGCTCGCCGTCGCGGATTTACGATCCTCCCCCGGCTGCCCCGCCTCTCTCTCGACATGCGCGAGCTCGTACGGCTCGGCGTTCCGGGCCTGATCGCCGGCGGCGTGACGCAGATCAACATCATGGTCGGCGGCATGATCGCCTCGTTCGCAGCCGGCGCCGTCTCCTTCCTCTACTACGCCGATCGCCTCTATCAATTGCCGCTCGGGGTGGTCGGCGTTGCCATCGGCGTCGTGCTGCTGCCCGAGATCACGGCGCGCCTTGCCGCCGGTGACGAGGCCTCGGCACTCGACAGCCAGAACCGAAGCCTCGAATTCGCACTGCTGCTGACCCTGCCGGCAGCAATCGGTCTTGCCCTCGCTGCCGAGCCGATCGTGCGCCTCCTCTACGAACGCGGCGCGTTCACGGCGAGCGACACGACGGCAACGGCCTGGGCGCTCGCTGCCTATGCCTGGGGGTTGCCGGCCTTCGTCCTCCAGAAGGTGCTGCAGCCGGGCTTCTTCGCGAGGTCGGACACGCGGACGCCGATGCGCTTTGCGCTCATCAATCTCGTGGCCAACGTCGCGCTCTCGCTGGCGCTCTTCTTCGGCTTCCAAAAGCTCGGCCTGATGCCTCACGTCGGACTCGCGATCGCAACGACGCTCGCCGGCTGGCTCAATACGATACTGCTCTGGACGACACTCGCGAAGCGCGGCCATTTTGCTCTCGATGCGACAGCGAGACGTATCGTGCCTCGCCTGCTCGTGGCATCAGCACTGATGGCCGCCGCCCTCGCGGTGGCGAGCCATGTCGCGGGTGCGTGGGTAGTTCCCGGTGCGGGCCTCGCCGTCAAATCTGCGGCGGTTGCGGCGATCGTTCTGACCGGCATTACCTCTTTCGCGGTCGCGGCCGAGTTGCTCGGCGCTGTCCGCTGGCGTTCGATCGCTGGCTCTCTCAGGCGGAGCCGCAGAGGCCCCAGCTAGAGCGGCGTCTTGCCAGCGTCAGACCTCGGTGCGCTGTCCCCCGTCGTCTCGGTGATGATGCGCACGAGGCGGCCGTCGCCATCGCCCGGGAGCTGCAGCGAGATGAGGACGAGGCGGCGACCGCCGGCCGGAGCGTCGATGCCGAGCTTCACGGCGTCGATCTCGCGGATGCCAACCACACGAACCGCGTGCTCGCCGCCGCCGACCACTGGCACCATGTGCGTATCACCGACGCTCGGCATATTGGCCTTTGCCACGGCCTCGAAGCGGCTGAGCCACGCGTGCTCCGGTAGGATCGGCGTCGCCGATATGACAGCCGGCCGCACCGAGAGCTTGTGCGGCGCCCACGCCTTACCGACCTCTGCAAGCCTGTCGGCCAACGGATCCGCCATGAGACGCGCAGGATCGGCGAGTTGCAGGCTCACCGCCAAGGTCGCCACGGCTCCCGCGGCCGCCAGAAGCCCTACACCGATGGTCCCGAGCCGACCGCGCGACGAAGTGTAAAGCTCAGATGATCGATTGCCCCGCATCCTGTCCTCAACGGTCATTGATGCCCTCAGTCCTGCTCGAGTCGACGGCCAGTACGGCAAGTATGTAGGAAGCGACAGGTTGGATTTGCAGCCCCATTGTGGCCGGAAATTGCTCTGACCAGGCGACGGCGGTCAGTGACCGAACCTTGTGCAGTGCGCTCCGGGGCACCGGCGACACGCCACTACCCCCGACATCCATGTGGTCGACCGATGCGTATTGGCTGAGAAACCACCCTTTGGACGACACGGCCCAGCGACAGAGGAGTGACTGAGGAGTGACCGCGAAGGGGCGACGGCAGGAGGAGCCTCCCTCTCCTCCTGCCGCCCGGCTCCGGCCTGATGCCCAGGTCGTGAGCGCGGATCAAAGGTCGTGTCGGCGCTCGGCGGGGGACGAGGGGCCGGGACCTTCTCCAGAGGTGCGGCCTGGCCGGGGGGACCAGGGATCGCAACCCTCTGAGCCGAAGTTAGTGCAATGGCCCTGAGCGGAGGCTGAACGCTTCATGCAGCACTCATTCACCGAGCGTCGCGCGGGGCTGGCCGATGCGTCAAAGCCGGCCTACGTTGAGCCCGCCACGATCGAACCCTCAGGGCCGCGTTTCATGACCAATCTCTTGCAGTCGCTGGCGGAACGCCGGGACGTCTCCGCCTTCCAGACCCTCTACCAGACCTACGGCCCCCGCGTGAAAACCTACATGATGCGGCACGGCGCGGATGCGGCCTCCGCCGAGGACCTTGCACAGGAGACGCTCCTGCAAGTGTGGCGCAAGGCGTCCCTCTATGCACCCGACAAGGGCAGCGTCTCGACCTGGATCTTCGCGATCGCCCGCAACCTCCGCATCGACCGCCTGCGCCGCGAGTTGCCGCTGCAGGCGCTTCCCGAGGACCATGGCGAGACCGCTTCTGACGACGTGCCACCGGACGAGCAGGCCTCGACCCACGAGCGCCAGCGGCGCGTGCGAGCCGCGCTCGCAGCGTTACCGACGGAGCTGCGCGAGGTACTGACCCTCGCCTTCGTCGACGGCCTCTCGCACGGCGCCATCGCCGAGCGGACCGGCGTGCCGCTCGGCACCATCAAGTCGCGCATCCGCCTCGGCTACCAGAAAATCCGCACCGCCATCGAGGACCTCGCATGACCATCCGCCACCACCTCGATGACGCGACGCTGATCGCCTTCGCGGCCGGCACGCTGCCCCCGCCACTTGCGCTGGTTGCCGCCGCCCACCTCGAGCTGTGCGCACGCTGCCGCCGCGAGATGTCGCTTCTCGATGCACTCGGCGCGAGCTTTCTCGACGGCCTGCCCGAGAGCGCACTCTCACGCCCGGCGCCGGTCGTTGCCGCCCGGTCTGCAGCGGTCGAGCCCGTCGAGGCCGACGTC